>JBCCVL010000102.1:0-22583 GCA_039195375.1 Actinomycetota bacterium | reverse complement strand
ATCCTGTTTCCCCCTCCATGGGCCGTCCCCGTCCACCGTTGTGGTGGACGGGGACGGTCGCGTTCCCCAACGGCCCGCGACGCTCCGGTCGGGCGGGTACCGTCGCCCCGTGGGGCCACTGGGGTGCGACGACGTGCGCGACTACTACGAGCACGAAGCCAGGCTGCGGCGACGGCGCCCGGTACGAGGTCGTCGCCTCGACCTGCGGACCGACTTCGTCGAGCACCTGGCGGCGGACGGCCGGGGTTCGGTCATCGATCTCGGCGGCGGTCCCGGCGGCGACGCCGAGGCGTTCAGGGCCGCCGGCCACGATGCGGTCGGGATCGACCTCGCCATTGGCAACGCCGCACTGGCGGCCGAGGTCGGCCTCCTGGCGATCCACGGCTCGGTGACCCACCTCCCCATCCGGTCGTCTTCGTTCGACGCCGGCTGGTCGATGAGCGTCCTCATGCACCTCGACGCCCCGGCGATGGCCGCCTCGGTGGCCGAACTGACCCGGGTGCTGCGACCGGGGGCGCCGGCTGTCATCGGCATCTGGGGTCGGGAGTCGGAGGGGCTCGTCGTCGAGCCGGACGAGCTGCCCGGCAGCCAGCGCCCGTTCCACCTCCGCAGCTTCGCCACCAACCGTCGGCTGGTGGCTGCATGCGGCCCGATCGAGCGGGCCGAGCGCTGGCCCGATGCCGCCCCCGGGGAGGACTACCAGGTCTTCTGGGTGCGGCGGGCCTGAGCACGCCGGCGGCCGGCGGTTCAGGCCTCGGCGAGATGGCCGTCGATGGTGGCGATGATCGTCTCCGTCGCCGATTCGACCGACCACAGCCGGCCGTCGGCCATCAGCGGGTCGAGCCGGGTCCCGAGCCGCTCGTCCAGCACGGCCACCATCATCCCGGCGATGACCTGGGAGGTGCCGATCGTGTACCCGCTGGCGCTCCGCAGCCCGAGCAGTCGAGCGGCCAGATCGTCGTCGCCGGCGTCGGCCAGCACCTTGGCCACCATGGGCAGGTCCGCCGTCACCATCGTCCACAGCCCGATCGACGAGAGATAGACCAGCTGGTGGCGGATGCCGAGCATCGCCCGATCGGTGTCGGTGATCGACGCCAGGACGACCGAGCGGAACGATGCGGCGGCGCCGGCCATCATCGCATGGCCGAGATCGATGCTGGCCTCGACGGCCTCGTCGAGCAGTTCGAGCGCGCCGCCGTCGCCGTCGGCCCGGGTCGACCACCTGGCGGCCGCCCGGGCCAGGAGTGCGAAGAGCCTGCCCGTCTCGTCACCGGACCGACCGGCCGACACCACCCGCTCCACGGCCCACGTCGAGCGCTCACCCGACCCGGCACTGCGGAAGACCTCGATCATCGCCAGTCCGAGCTCCAGCAGGCCACCGCTCCCGTCGTATGGCTCGATGGCCGTCGCCAGCAGCTCGCTGTCGGCCTCGAGCCGGCCGGCGTAGAACGCATCCCACACCCGGGCCATCTGGATCCCCGGGGTCGTGCGGTCGGGGTCGAGCGACGCAACGAGTTCGGCCGCCCGCTCGAAGTCGCCGCCGTGGAACCAGAGGCGGGACCGGGCGGCCAGGACCTCGTCGAACCCGTCCGGTCGATCGAGCTCACCGGCGGTGACGGCGGCCAGGCACTCGTCGGCCCACACCCCGACCTCGGACACGAGTTGGAGCTCGCCGACGTCGGCGACGGCGGCGATCAGACGGGCCATGGTCGTCCCGTCACCGTCCCGCCTCGCCTTGGCGAACGCCACCCGGAGGTCGGGCCAGATCCGACGGAGCTCGCCGATCGAGTCGTCGATCGACGTCGTCGAGCGCAGGCGGGCGGCCAACTCCTCACCCCGCCGGACGAAGTGCTCGCGGTGGCGGACCCGGGCCGGTCCCAACTCGCCGTCGGCCGCCGGACCGGCGGCCAGCAGGCGGACCGGTTCGAGGATCCGGAAGAGGCTGCGATCGGCCTGTGGTAGCGGGACGACCAACGAGCGCTCGGCCAGTTCGAGCAGGAGATCGACCGGCCGATCGGCGCTGGCCAAGGCAGCGACCGTCGCCAGGTCGAAGGGCCCGACGGCGACGCTGAGCTCGACGAGCAGTTGGCGGGCGGCCGGTTCGAGGTCGTCGAGTGACCAGGCCAGGGCGCCGGCGACGGAGCGGTGGCCGGCCCCGCCGCTTCGCTCCGAGGCATCGGCCAGGTAGCCGGCCAGGTTGCGGTGCAGATCGCCGAGCGAGAGGAGCGGCGCCCGAGCGGCCACGAGTTCGATGGCGAGCGGCACGCCGTCGAGCTGCCGGCAGAGGGCGTGCATGGTCTCGTCGTCCGGGGCGATGCTGGCGCCGGCGGCCGAGGCCAGCTGCCGGAACAGCATCCGGCTGTCCGCCTCCGACATCGGTTCGAGCCGATGCAACTGCTCGCCGTCGAGATCGAGTCGGCGACGGCTGGTCACGAGGACGACGACGTGGGGGCAGCGGTCGAGGACCCGGGCGACCAGATTGCCGACGTCGAGCCGGACCCGCTCGGCGTTGTCGATCAACAGCAGCACGGAGCGGCCGGCCAGAAAGCGCAGCACGGACTCGGAGGCCGCCTGCCCCGGCTGGTGGCTCGCCCCGATCGCCTCGAGCACGGCAACGGCGACCGCCTCCGTGCCGGCGACACCGGCCAGGCGCACCATCGCCGCCGACTCGAACCGGGAGCCGAGGCGATGGGCCACCGCCTGGGCGAGATGCGTCTTGCCCATCCCGCCGGCGCCGACGAGGGTCACCAACCGTGTCTGGCCGAGGAGCTCGACGAGGCGCTCGACGTCGTCGTCGCGACCGACGAGCTCGCGGGACGGCCGGCTGATCGGCGTCGACGAGGGCATCGGCCCGCCGGGGTCGACCCCGGTCGGGGGACCATCAGCACCACCGCCGGATGGCGGGGCGACCCCCGCCGTTCTCGACCGGGCCGGCTCGTCGACCGCCACCCGGTCCACCGCTACCCGGTGCACCGTCGCCTGGTCGACCGCCACCGGGTCAGCTGCGACCTCGACCTCGACCTCGACCTCGGCGGCGACCTCGGCGGCGACCTCGGCGGCGACCTCGGCGGCGAAGCGATAGCCGACACCGTGCACGGTGGCGATGACCCGCTGGTTGCGGCCGTCGTCGCCGAGCGCCCGCCTGGCCGACTTGATGCGGCTGGTCACCGCCGAGTCGGACACGAAGCGATCACCCCAGACGGCGTCGAGCAACTCCACCTTCGTGACGACCCGTCCGGCGTTGGCCACCAGATGGGCCACGACGTCGAAGACCTGGCGCTCGACGTGCACCTCGGTGGCCGACGGATCGAGGAGCAGCCGTCGCCCGACGTCGAGACGAAAGCCGTCGAACCGGTAGACCCCCGCTGCCATGCGCTGAATCCTACTCTCGCCCCCAGGAGCGCCCGATCCCGATCGATCGCCTCACAACGGACGGTCGCCGAGGCGGGGCGCCATCGATCCGGCCCGACGCCGCCGGCGAGACGGCCGGGACGGGCCGGTCAGCTGCGACCGGGCGTCGGTGTCAGGGCCGGGCCCGGCTCGGCCGGCAGTGGCTCGACCGGCTCCTCCCGCTCACCGCGCTCCGAGCGGTCGGGGCGGATGGCGGCGAGCCCGCCCTCGAACAGCACGTAGAGCAGCACCGAGGCCATGGCGACCGCCCCCATCCCGACGATGACCTGGCGGAGACCGATCAGCTCGGCCAGGAAGCCGAGCGGGGCGGCGGCCATGCCGAAGCCGGCGAACGACAGCTGCATGAGCGACTGGACCCGCCCCTGGTGGCTGTCGTCGGCCATGCCGAGCGCCAGCGTGTTCGACAGCGACTGGTAGACCGTGGTGAAGCAGCCGACGACGACGATCACGGCGAAGGCAACCCAGAACGACGGCGACAACCCGAACAGGATCACCCCGGCGCCGAAGCCGAGGCCGCCGAGGACCATCGCCATCCTGGCCCAGGGCGAGTCGGCGCTGCCGGCCAGCGGGATCGAGACCGCGACCGCGCCGATGGCACTTGCCGAGCTGATGTAGCCGACCCAGGCGTCGTCGAGCCCGAAGATGCCCTCGATCATCGCCGGGTAGAAGGCGATGTAGTTGAAGCCGAACATGATGACGAAGAACGACGAGAGCACGAGCCGGCGAAGCGGGCGACGCTGATAGACGTAGCGGACGCCCTCGGCGATGTCGGCGAACGGGTTACGACCGGACGGCGCCGGGCGGGCGGCGTTCGACACCGCCGGCAGGCGCAACAGATAGACGAAGCTGATGGCCGACGTGGCGGCGGCGACCAGGTACGCCCCACCGATGCCGACAGCGGCGACGCCGGCCAGGACGCCGGCGAGCGAGGGGGCGAAGATCCGGGTGCCGTTGAGGCTCAGCAGCGAGAGGGTGATGGCATTGCCGAGCTGCTCACGACCAACGTACTCGGCCGACAGGGCGACCCTGGCCGGGCCGAAGAACCCGAACGAGGCGCCCTGGACCATGCCGGCGATGAGCAGCATCCAGAACTGGGCGGCGTCGAGCAGGACGAGCACGCCCATCAGCGAGGCCGCGGTCATGATCGCGGCCTGGCTGCAGATGAGGATGAAGCGGCGGGAGAAGCGATCGCTGGCCACGCCACCGAGGGGGGTGGCGATCAGCATGCTGACGCCGAAGGCCAGGTAGACGAGACCGAGAGCGCCCTCTCGCTCGGTGAGATCCCAGGCCAGCAGTCCCCGGAGGATGAACTGCATCTGGACCGAGATGAACGAGAAGAGGCCGCCCCACCAGAGCGTGCGATAATCGGGGACTCGGAGCGAAGAGAAGGCGGCGGCGAAGCGTGCGTTCACGAGCGCTCCATCGGTTTGGCGGGATCCATAGTTAGAGAGGCTAATTGATTCGCGGAGCAGTTAGCGAAGCGAATGAAATGTGCCACACGGGCGGTTCCGCCGCCTCCCCAGCCGACGCTCAGGAGGGTGGCTGCCAGCGGGCCGGCGGCCAACCGGGTGGCGGGGGTGCCCGGTTCTCGTTGTCCAACGCCTGGGCGCCCACGGACCAACCGTAGCCCCCGGTCGTGGCACGACACCGGCGACCCGCTCAGTCGTAGGTGGCCTCGATCGACCAGGCGCCACCCTCGATGATCAGCAGGTGGGCGGTCCCGTCGTCGAGGGTCACCTGCATCCGGGCCCGCCGGCGCCGGGTCAGCGGGTCCCACCAGCGCTGCTCGGCCGGCCAGGGGCCGGCCCATCCGACGATCGCCCGCGACGTCGACGAGCGCCCATCGCCGGATCCGCCGGCACCGATCAGGGTGGTCGGCGGCGCACTCGGCTCACCCCGTGCGTCGACCGCGACCACTCGACCCCCCTCGTCGACCAGATCGACCGGGAGCGGATCGGGGTGGACCTGGGCCGGCGACGGCGGCGGGACCTGACCGGGCCACGGCTCACCGACCGCGTTGGCCTCGGCCCCCGGGCGCTCCTCCCCCAGGTCGACGGCGGCGGCCGGTACCAGCCGGAGGCGCTCCCCCGGCCCCAACCCACCCCGGTACTCGGCCACCGTCACCGCGTCTGGACCGAGCATCCCCTGGAGTCGGCCGACGACCCGGGTGACCTCCTCCGAGCGGTCGTTGCGGGCTCCCCACAGCCCGAGCTGGCGACCGCGGGCCGGCACCACCTCGTCCGGCACCAGGGTGAGACGGACCACCCCGGACGTCGGCCGTCCGGGACCTCCCCGGTTGAGCCAGCCGTCGAGCTGCCACCTGGCCCGGTCGGCCAGGTCGGCCGCCGACAGCGCACCCTGGTGCCGCCACAACCGGAAGTGGCTCTCACCGCGTTCGGTCTCGGCCTCGATCGCCACCCGGACACACGACAGGCCCCGGGCCAGCAGGTCGTGGTGGAGCTCGTCGGCCAAGGCCTTCGCCGCGAAGGCGCAGTGCTCCAGACGCTCGGCCGGCGGGTCGAAGGCCCAGGTGACGGCCAGTTCGGGCGCCGGGTGTCGGAGGTCGGGTGGGTGATCGTCCTCGCCGGAGGCCAGCCGATGGGCCAGCCGACCCTCACGACCGAAGCGACCGATCACGTCGACCCGGGGCAGGGCGGCCAGGGAGCCGAGCGTGGTCAGGCCGAGGCGGTTCAACACGTCGACCAGGTCGGGCATCTCCAGGGCGACGATCGGCAGATCGGCCAGGAAGGCCGGGCTCCCGTCGGGCTCGAGGATCCGGATCGGCGCCTCGCCCGCCCCCTGGCCGGCGCGTGCCCCCGATCCGTCGCCGATCGTCCGGGCCGCCAGGCGGGCGGCGAACACCCCGTCGGCCACCGCCACCCGAACCGGGGCCCGGCGGGGCAGAGCCGGGCGCACCAGGTCGAGGGTGTGGCGGGCCAGCGGCTCGTCGCCGCCGAAGAACCGGGACGGCCCACGAGTGGGGAAGCCGACGAGCCCTGGCCCGGCCACCTCGACCCGGGGGGTGATGGCATCCAGGGCCGACGCGACCGGTTCGAACAGCCGGGCCTCGCGGTCGACGTCTCGCGTCAGCACCGCCAACTCGGGACAGCGGCCCTGGGCGTCACGGCGTCGTTGACCACGGGCGACACCGTTGGCCCGGGCCGCCGGTGAGGTGGCGACCACCCGGTTGGCCACCAGGACCGCGGCCGGCTCGTCGAGCGGGACCCCCCAGGACACGATCGGCCAGTCCGGGCACCACACCACGACCATCCGGATCCCGGTCATTCGCCCGTCGCTCCGCTCCGCTCCGGCCCTACCCGACCGCTCGCACCAGCGCCGAGGTCGGGACCTCGTCATCGACACCGAGCCCGGCCGGCGACGGCGACGAGGGCGGCAACGGGGACGGGGACGGCACACCCACCTCCCGTCCGTCGGGGACGAGCACCGACGGCGAGGCCAACGCCCCACCCGGTCCCGGCAGCAGCACCTCGACCCGCCGGCGCTGGGCCATGGCCCGGCGGCCGGTTGCGGTGATCGTGACCGGCCGGGCCCGCAGGTGGCCGTGCCCCGACTCCAGACCGATCCAGGGACCAGGAGTGACGTCGAGGATGACGTCGAGCCCCTGGGGCCAGGACCGGCCACCGTCGAGATGGACCAGCACCGCCTCCTGCTCCCGGGCCCGGGCCGCCAACCGGCGGGCATCCCGGGTGGAGAAGGAGCCGACCGGACCGAGGCAGACCACATCGACCACCTCGACCAGGGCGGCCACCACCTCGGCCTGGCGCGCCTCACCCGGCGTCTCGACCAGCAACAGCCGCTGGAGGGGCACCCCGAGCTCGTCGCCCGCGACCAGACCGAGCTCCTCGACTCCGACCCCGGCGGCCCAGCCGTCACCCCGCAGGACCGGGCCGAGCAGGGCCAGGGCCAGGGACCAACCACCGACCCCGGACACCCCGACCGACCACCCCCGCTGCAGGCCGCCACCGGGGAACAGCGGCTCCAGCAGTTCCGGCACCGGCAGCAACCGCAACCCGGCCCGGGTGACCGGCGTGACCCGCTGCTCCAGGTCGGCCGGGAGCGGCCGCCGGGCGGATCGGCGGGAGGTCTGGGGAGGCGTCGGTCCCATCACCCGATCGTAGCGAACAAACGTTCGATCAGGGCAAACCCCGCCGGTCCCGGGCCGGGAATCCGGGACCGCCGACCCTGGGCGCCGGACCCGGCGCTCACTACGCTGACCTCGCACCCCGAGCCCGACCCCGAACGAGCGGGCAGCACCAGGAGATTCCCGATGACACAGGACCAGTGGGCCGACGTCAAGAGCAAGGTCGAGGGACTCGGCCTCAAGCTCAAGCTCCACATCCAGCAGGAGGCCGACGAGGACGACGAGCGGGAGCCCGGGAGCACCCGGGCGGCCATGGAGGACCTGGGCGAGCGGCTGGAGGACGCCTTCGAGGCCTTCGGCAACGCCGCCAGGGACCCGGCGGTCCGGGCCGACGTGAAGGAGATCGGGCTGCTGCTTCGCGACGCCCTCAACGACACGATGTCACAGGCCGGTGACCGGATGCGGGCCGCCGCCGACGCGGCGGGAAGGACCGACGGCGGATCGGCCGAACCATCCGAGCCGAGCCCGTTCAAGGACTCCCCGGACGACCAGACCCAGGACACCGTCGACGAGGGCTGACCACCCGACCAACGGCCGGGCGGCCGAGAACCCCGTCGTCCTACTAGCCGAGCGCCCCGAGGAACCAGGGGCCGGTGATGGCGAAGGTCACGCCGGGTGACTGGATGTTGGCGAACAGCCAATCACCGTGGAACGTGGCCCCGGCCCACTCGCGGCTGGTGTAGTCACCGACCGCGTCGTCCCAGAAGTTGTCCTTCGTGCCCGGGTAGATGCCGTCGATGACGTCGATGTCGCCGGCCTTCAGCTCGGTGTTGTTGTGGCAGAAGTCGAACAGGTCGCCGCTCCTGGAGAGGCCGATCATGCGCTTCGGGTCGGAGTCGCCGTCCTCGCACAGCAGGAGGGCACCGGCGGCGGTGGCGGCGACGTTGTCGGGGCCGTCGAGCACCGCAGGGTCGGTCGACTCGTAGATGAGGCGTAGCTCGTCGTTCTTCGGGTTGAGCAGCCACACCTGGCCGAGGCCGGCGTCACCACCGTCGGTCGAGATGAAGACGATGTTGCCCCGGGTGTACCAGATGCCCTCGAGGCGGGAGAACAGGGCGGCGCCGGGGGCCGAGTCGAGCGGACGACCCTCGCGACCCTCGGGGTCCTCGACCTTCACCCACTCACCCTGGAACCGGGTGCCGTTGGCGAAGCTGGCGCTCAGGTCGGCGCCGGGGTCGTCCGTGATGGCGTAGGCGTAGAGATCACCGCCGTCCTCGAGGTGACCGGGACCACCGGGGTTGTGGTAGGCGAACAGGCCGGAGGGGCGGGCGTCCTCGGTCTCGTAGACGATGCCGGTGCGGGGGTCGACGGCGACCGCCTCGTGGGAGAAGCGACCGGCCGAGCGAATCGGCACGCCGTTCGACGGGCGATAGGCCGGGACGTCGAAGATGTAGCCGTGGTTGACGTCGCCGAAGCGACCGTCGTCGAAGGTGTGGAAGGTCTCCTCGCAGGAGATCCACGAGCGCCACGGGGTGAGACCGCCGGCACAGTTGCGGACGGTGCCACCGAGGCTGTTGTAGGACTCGACGAAGCGCTTCTTCTTCAGGTCGAACACGAGGTTGGTGGTACCGCCGAACTGACGCGGGTTGTACATACCGCCCTCGACGAACGCCTGCGGGCCCTCACCCTCGGAGTTCTCGTGGTTGCGGACCATGACGACCTGGCTGCCGTTCATCTTCTGGGCCACGACGGCCATGCCGTCGTGGTCGGTCGGGGTCGGGCGACCGTCGTCCATGATCTGACCGGTCCACCCGTAGCTCATGTAGCTGAAGCCCTCGGGCAGCGCGAGCAGCTCGAGGCCGGTGACCAGGTCCCTGGTCGGGTAGAGGGGCCCGTAGTCGGGGCTGCTCTTGCGACCCGACCGGCCCTGGGCGCCGGCCGGCTGGCTGCCGAGCGCGGCGAAGGCGGCGAAGGCGCCAGCGGCGGCGCCGGCCTTGAGGGCGGTCCGACGACCGATCGTCGGCTTCTCGTGCACGCTGATGTACGCGTCGATGTCCGTCACGTGATGACTCCCTGTTCGAATGGATGGCGGTGCGTCACCCGGCCGGTGGTCCGGGCAAGGGATCTCGAACGATCCACCGAGGACGCTAGATCGCCGACATGAATCGACCTGGAGCACCCCGCAGCGCCCGGATGATCCGTAGGTGAACACCGGCTCGGGCGCTCGTCGAGCCGGCCCGACGAGCGGCGGGCGGACGGGCGGCGGGCGGGGCTAACGGGCGAGACGCCGGAGCAGGGGGAGCCAGTGGTCGAACGGCGGGACGTCGAGGCCGGCGATCTTGGCCTCCTCGTCCCAGCGCCGCAGGCGGACCGCCGCCTCGGCGTGACCACCGGCCTCGAAGTCGGCCACCTCGTCAGGCGACATGACCCCACCCTGGACGGCGAGGCTGCGGATCGACGCCGGTGACAGCCGACCGCGGTAGTCGGGCTCGGTCGCACACAGGTAACGCTTGGCTGCGACGTGGTGGCGGACGGGCTCGGCCACGTCCGGCCCGAACAGCGCCGCCAGGGCATCGGCCCCGGCCTGCTCGTGGCGGTGGTCGACGTCGAGGTCCTCGTCGATCCGTCGATGGTCGCGCACCAGCAGGTGGCCGACGTCGTGCAACAGGGCGGCGACGACGAGCTCGTCACCCGCGCCCTCGCCATCGGCCAGCGCCGCAGCCTGCAGGGCGTGCTCGAGCTCGGTCACCGACTCGTCGTAGCGGGTCTGGGCCGACTCGCTCCGGTAGAGGTCGAGCAGCTCGTCGACGGTCACGGTCACGAGGAGGCACCCCGACCGATGGGCCCGGTCACCGGCCGGCCGAGGAAGTCGTCGTTGATGCTGATCCGCACCCGCTCCCGGTCGAACGTGCCGTCGGCGCCCGAGAACTCGGCCAGCTTGTCGGCGTAGTAGGCCGCACGGTGATCGCCCCGGCTGGCCGCGTTGTAGGTCAGGTACAGCACCCGGCGGGGCCGATCGGTGGTGTTGGTGTCGGACCGGTGTGGGGTGTGGGAGTCGAAGAAGACCACGTCGCCGGGCTCGACCTCCCGTGGCGTCCACGTCAGCTGCTCGACGACATCGGAGCGGAGCCGACCACCCTCGGTCGCCGGGAGCCGACCGTTGAGGTGCCCGTCGGCGAACCAGAGACACCCCGAGGCCAGGGTCGCCGGGTCGATCGGGACCATGACCGAGATGTGGTGGTCGACGAACCGGTAGGCGGGAGCGTCCTGGTGGGGCGCGAAACCCCCGCCGCCCGGGTGTTTGTAGTTGACCTTCTCCTTGAACAGCACCGGAGGCTCACCGAAGAGCGAGGTGAGGACCTCGACCAGGACCTCGTGACCACGAACGAAGCTGCCGAGGTGCTCGTGCTCGTCGGCGAAGTGCTCACTGCGGGCCAGGACGGGACCGTCGTCGGTCTGCTCCCGATGGTGCAGCCCGGGACCGGTCGGGTCGGTCGACCAGGCGGCGACCTCCTCGACCCAGACCTGGAGTGCGGCGACCGTGGCCGGATCGAGCGCACCGGGAAGGTGCAGCCAACCCCGGGCGTTCCACCCGTCGAGCCCAGTTCGGTCAAGGCTCACACCACCGTCCCTCCGGCCATCCCGCCCGGCGCGTCCCCAACCGCGACGGCCGGCGGGTCCGGTTCGCTCGACACGCCGGTGCGAACGGTCCGGTCGGTGAGGTCGACGATCGGCGCTCCCGGGCGCCAGGTGAGCCCGAGCAGCTCACACGCCTCCCCGGCCCATCGGGTGGCCGGCGGTCGAGCGGTCGAGATCCGGTCGGCCAGGCCGATCGCAGCCGGATGCCCACCGCCGACGAGAGCCAGCTGGGTCGCGGTCCGCGGCGAGCCGTGGTCGCCACGGCCGTACGCAGCGCCGAAGACCTGCCCGGGGGCGCCCCAGACCACGTGATGTGCCTCGTCGAGCGACGTGGCTCCGACCACGCCGGGCAGGGCCAGGAGGTCGGCGTCGGTCATGGGGCCGACGAGGAGCGACGCCGTGCCCTGATGGCAGACCTCGACGCCGTCCGGCAGGTGGCCGGCGAAGTCGGCCGGGTCGGCCCGCCCGACGTCCTCCTGGTCGTGATCGCTGAGGACCACCAGCACGGTGTCGTCCCAGCGTGGTCGAAGCTGCTCGACGAGGCGCCCGAGTGCGGCGTCGGTCCGATGACACTGCTCGCTGGCCTCGTCGCTCCAGGCCCCGAAGCGGTGGCGGGCGCCGTCGACCTCGTCGATCTGGACGAACACGAAGTCGACGTCGAGGTCGGTCTCACCGAGGACCCGGATTACCTCGTCGTCCGGCAGGTACCCGCTCGCCGACCGTGGCGTGCCGTCCGGCACCACGCCCTGGGGCGGCCAATGCACGTCGGCGGTCCTCGCCCCGCACACCCCGACGAGGTTCTGGTCACCGACGACGGCAACGGAGCTGCGACCCTCGGCCCGGCAGGCATCGAAGAGGGTCGGGACCGCCGGTCCGACCTTGGCCGCATCGACCCACAGGCCACCCCGCAACACCTTGTTGGTGATCACACCGTGGTCGACGGTCGGGCGGCCGGTGACGAAGGTGGCGTGGTTCGGGTAGGTGGCGGCGGTCGTCTCGGCCACGCCGCCGGCACGACTCCGGCCGCCCTCCTCGGCGAGACGGTGCAGGGTCGGGGTGAGCTCGGCATCGACCAGCGCGTTCGGGAAGGCGTCGAGTACCACCATCACCACCCGCGCTCGGTCGCCAGCTCGCGATCCTGCCAGGTCCATCACGTCGACCCCCTTCCCGTTGGCCCATCCGGGTCAACGACGGCCCCATCGGACGACGACGGTACTGCGTGTCCGACCGGCTCGTCAGCCTTCGCCGGGGGTGTTGGTCCGGCGTTCACCGGATCCGGGCGTCTGGTTCACCCCCGGTTCAGGCCGGCGCCGTCACCGAGCGGGAGCGTGGCCACCGCGGCGAGCGACGATCCATCGGCCTCCTCGCCATCGACGTCCTCGCCGTCGTCCGCATCGTCCGGCCCATCCGGCGCCTCCGACAGCGGCACGACGACGGCCCCGAGCTCGGCCATCTCGGCCGCAATCCGCTGCAGGTGCTCGGCATCGGTGTTGGAGCCGACGACCGCCCCGCCGGAGCCGGCGAACGTTGCCGGAGCCCCGACCCGCTCGGCGGCATCGACCAGCGCGACCTGGGCGTCTGGCAGCGGGCCGAGCAGGCGGCGGAGGGCCATGTTCTGGCCGAGCAGTTCGGCGAAGCGGGCTCCGTCGTGCCACCGCAGCGCCGCCTCCCCCTCGACGGCGAGACCGGCGAGGTGGTGCATCGTGTCCCGCACCGTGGCGTCGCCCTCCTCCCAGCGCTGACGCAGCCGCCGGTGGTAGCCGTCGCTCGGTTCGGCCGCCTCCTCCCGGTAGGCGATGAACAACCGCGGCAACGACGACGGGTCGAGCGCCCGGTACTGGCCGTGGGTGACGCCGAAACGGGCGTCGACGTCCATCTCGCCGAAGTTCATGGCCACGAGCCCACCGATGCTCTGGACCACGCGGTCCTGGAGGCCGGCCGTGATGCCGAGCTGGTCGGTCTCGACCCGGAGGGCGATCGAGGCCAGGACCGGCGGCGGCAACGCCAGGCCGGTCAGCTCGCCGATGGCCCGGATGGCGGCGACGACCAGGGCCGATGACCCGGCGAGGCCGACGCTGCGGGGGATCGTGGTCCGGTAGTGGATCCGGCAGCCGAAGCGCTCGAAGCCACGGTGCTCGACCGAGCGGGCCACGTCGGCCAGGGTCCTGACCGTGGCCGCCAGCAGCTGGGGCCCGGTGCCGTAGCCGTGACGGTCGATCCGGTCGACGAGGTCGGCGAGCGAGTCCCAGCGGGGGAGGTCGTCGTCGAGCGCGACGATCTCGAACCCGTCGGCCGGTTCAACCTCGACGGTGGCCCGGAAGGCGGGGACGGCGAGGCCGAGCGTGCGCCCGCCGTAGCCGTCCGACGGGTTGCCGAGCAGCCCGACCCGGGCCGGAGCCGAGCCGACGGCCCGCCCGTCGTCCGTCAGGACCGAACCGACGACGGGGCCATCGACGGGCACGATCAGCCCTCGGTGGCGAACATCTCCGGCGTCGGGACCTCGACCCCGGGCAGGTAGTGGATGTAGATGTCCTCGATGATCTTGGCCAGGCCGGACGAGTCCTCGCCGTCCTGCAGCTTGACCGTGATGGTCTGGGCGTAGACGTGGACCTCGTCGACCTTGTCGGACGCGAACAGGGCCCTGGCCACGTCGTCAGGCGGCCGATCCCGGTGGATCGTGTCGCCGGCCCGGTAGCTCTCGTGACCCATGCCGGTGAACGACCGGTTGGTCTCGAAGCGCACGTAGCCGTGCCGACTCGACTCCTGCTCGATGACGGTTACTGGCTCACCCATCGCTTCGATGGTAGCCGACGAGCTGTCCGGAGCCTGCGCCCGTCCGGCGGCGAACGGTGACGAGGGCGAGGCCGGCGAGGACGATCGACACCACCGCCAGGACGACGTGGACGACCACGAAGCCGGGGTCGTGGTCGCCGAGCGCGATGTCGATGGCCCGGGGGACCCAGACGGCGACGGTCAGCGAGCCGAGCGCGGCGACGGCGGCCGTCAGGAGAGCGGCAACCGCACGGGAGCGGGCGGCCAGCGCCGCAACTGCGGTGACGGCTAGACCGAGCACCGAGAAGACGATCGAGGCCACCAGCGACCAGCGGCTGACGTCGGCGAGCGGACCCGGCTCCTGGATCAGGTTGCGCAGCCGGCCGCCCCACACGAAGAGGGTCCAGGCGGCGAAGGCGAGCGGCCAGGCGAGCCGGCGGGCGGACGGCCGGGCGGCCGGGGCGGTCACCGGTGAGGTCCCCCGGCGGTCCGGCGTGGTCGAGGTCATCGTCGACGAGGATACCGAATCGGCCGAACTGGGCCCGGTTCGAAGGTTCCGGTTACCTTGGCCCCATGCCTGAAGAGACGCGTCCCGAGATCAGCCTCGACGACTTCCGCGAGGAGTGCCGGACCTTCCTCGACGCCAACGCCAAGCCGAAGGCCGAGTCGAAGGCCTTCGTGTGGGGCGAGGGCCCGGACGACGCCTCGCTGTTCGAGGAGATCGACCGCGAGAAGGAGAAGGTCGAGCTGGCCGAGGCGAAGGTCTGGCGGGCCAAGCGGTTCGACGCCGGGCTCGGCTGGATCACCGGCGACCCCGCCCTCGGCGGCCGGGGGCTGAGCCGCCGCCACGAGCAGGCCTACACCGAGCTGGAGGGCCAGTACGACGTGCCCAACCAGGGGTTCTTCGGCATCGGGCTCGGCATGGTCGCGCCGACGATCGACGACCACGCCACCGAGGACGTCCGGGCTGATCTGCTCCCGAGGATGTACCGCGGCGACCTGGTCGGCTGCCAGCTGTTCTCCGAGCCCGGGGCCGGCTCCGACCTGGCCAGCCTGCAGATGCGGGCCGAGCGCGACGGCGACGAGTGGATCGTCAACGGCCAGAAGGTGTGGACGTCCGGCGCCCACTACTCCGACGTCGGCGAGGTGATCGCCAGGACCGACACCGACCTCCCGAAGCACAAGGGCCTCACCGGCTTCATGGTCGACATGAAGGCCCCCGGCGTGGAGATCCGGCCGCTGCGACAGATGACCGGCGGAGCCAACTTCAACGAGGTCTTCTTCAACGACGTCCGGGTCCCCGACACCCACCGCCTCGGCGACGTCAACGATGGTTGGCGGGTTGCGCTCACCACCCTGATGAACGAGCGGGCCTCGATCGGCGGCGGTGGCGGCGGGGGTGGTGGCTTCACGCGACTCAAGGAGATGGTGCGCCACTTCGAGCTGGCCGACGACCCGGTGACCCGTCAGGGCCTGATGGACATCTACATCCGCAGCCAGGTCCTCAAGTTCAACAACCAGCGGGCCGTGGCGGCGATGAAGCGGGGTCAGCTCCCCGGTCCCGAGATGTCCGGTGGCAAGCTGCTGCTGACCGAGAACATGCGCCGCACGTCGGCGTTCGTCTCCCAGGTGCTCGGGGCGAAGCTGGTGGCCGACAGCGGCGAGTGGGGCACGTTCTCGTGGGCCGGCTACGTGCTCGGCATGCCGGGCATGGCCATCGCCGGCGGCTCCGACCAGGTCCTGCGCAACATCATGGGTGAGCGGGTGCTCGGCCTGCCGAAGGAACCGGGCATCGACACGACGAGCCCGTTCAAGGACCTCCTCGTCGGCACCCAGCGAAACGAGGGCTGAGCGGCCGAGCCGGGGCTCGGGACTCGGGAGGGCTTGGCCGTGCTGACCACCGAGGAACGGGACCGGGTCCGGGCGCCGCTGGCGGAGGCCTGGACGCTGCCGCCGCAGGCCTATACCGACCCGGCGGTGTGGGCGGTCGAAGTCGAGCAGGTCTTCCGGCGCGACTGGGTCTGCGTTGCCCGGGTCGAGCAGGTCGGCGAGGCCAGGGCCCAGCTCCCGGTCGACGTGGCCGGCCAGCCGGTCGTGTTGACCAACCCGACCGGCGGGGCCGACGGGATCCGGGCGCTGGCCAACGTCTGCCTCCACCGGGCCATGCCGCTCGTCGCCGAGCCGGCCTCCGGTCGCCACCTGACCTGCCCCTACCATCTGTGGTCCTACGACCTCGGGGGTCGACTCCGCACCGCCCCGCTGATGGAGGGTTGCGTCGGGTTCGACGTGGACGACCAGCAGCTCCCGGAGATCCCGGTCGAGGTGTGGGAGGGCTTCGTGTTCGTGTGCCTCGCCCCCGAGCCCGAGCCGTTGGCACCGCAGCTCGAGCCGCTTCGCCGCCTCCTGGCCGACCATGCGATGGGCGACCTGGTGATCGGGGGCACGATCGAGTTCGACAGCCCGTGGAACTGGAAGCTGCTCGTCGAGAACTTCATGGAGGCGTACCACCACATCGGACCCCACCGCCGGACCTTCCAGCCGATCTACCCGGCGGCGCAGTCGTCGGTTCCCGACAACGAGGGTGGGCCGTGGTCGCTCCTGCGGATGCCGGGGGTCCGGGGCGACGTCGACGGCGATGGTCGTGAGGGCCTCCCGTTCCTGCCGGGCCTGCGGGGCCGACAGCGCGACGAACTGCTCGCGGCCTGTGTGTTCCCGACGATGCTGGTCGCGCCGTCGAGCACGCTGACGGTGTGGTACGAGCTCCGCCCGAGCGCCCACGACGAGATGCTGCTCCGCATCCACCTCCTGCTGCCGCCCGAGACCCTGGCCCGCCCCGAGATCGAGGCCGCGGTGCCGGCGATCATGGACGACATCGCCGGGGTCCACCACGAGGACATCGCCGTCAACGAGGGGCCGTGGCGGGGGTTGCAGGCTCCGCTGACCGGTCAGGGGCGGTTGTCGCCCCTGGAGCGGTCGATCCACCAGCTCAACCAGCTGTGGCTCGACCGGGTCGACCCGGGCCGCTAGGCCGGTTCGGCCCCGTCGTCGATCCCGCCCCCGTCGCCGGTCTCGGCGCTGTCGGCATCGAGGGTGACGACGTTGAGCGGGCCCCGCTGGACGCTTGCACTGGCGTCGTGACGACGCCCGCAATACCAGACGGCGGCCCGGTCGTCGGCCTCGAGGTTGCGGACCCACTGCGAGCCGGAACGCAGGGTCGACACCACGACCCGGTCGCCGACCCGCACGCCGAGCAGCGGCACCTCCCGTGGCAGACCGCTGACCCGGCCCGTTGTCTCCAGCACCACCGCCCCGAGCCCGACGGGGAGCGGCGAGCCGAGCCCGGCCTTGACCAGTGGCTTCACCACCCGGTTCAGGTTGCGGAACAGCTGCTGGGTCGGATCGGGTCTGGACGAACCGCTCATGATGTCCAGTCAATCACCACCGACGGATTCCCGGCCCATCCGACGATGGAGGGGATGAGTAGGATCATCGAGACCGATGGGAGTCCGTCCGTGCCACAACGAGCCTTCTTCTCCGTCCTCAGCGCCGACCTGGCCCGATCGCGGGACTGGTACACGTCGTTGTTCGGCTATCGGATCGAGTTCGACAGCGACTGGTTCGTGCACCTCCAGGACCCGGACACCCCGATGCTCGAGCTCGGTCTGATCAACCGGGACCACGAGATCGTCGACGAGCGGATACGGCCGAACCCGATCGGGGGCGTGGTCACCCTGGTGGTCGATGACGTCGACGAGCTGCACGCCACCGTCGTCGAGCGTGGCATCGAGGTGATCCAGCCGCCGACCGACCTCTTCTACGGCCAGCGACGGATGCTGATCGTCGACCCGGACGGGCAGGTCCTCGACGTCAGCTCCGAGTGCGACCCCGACCCCGAGTGGGTCGCCACCCTCGGGTGACGAGACCGGGCCGACGATGACCGTCCCGGCGTTCGAGTCGGTGTCGACGTGGCGCCAGGCGATGCCGGAGCCGGCCTCGGCGGCCAGGACGGCCCTGCTCGACGAGGTGGCGGCGCAGGTCGACTCGATCGGGCCGGGGCGGCTACGAGTTGCGGTCGACGGGTTCACCGCCGCCGGCAAGACCTCGTTCGGTCACGAGCTGGCGGCGGCCGTTCGCCGGCTCAGACGACCGACGCTGCGAGCGTCGTTCGACGACTTCAAGAAGCCGTGGCGGGAGGCCATCGAGCGGGGCTACGACCGGTCGTCGGGTGAGGGGTACTACCGGAACACCCCCGACGTCGAGTCGGCCAGGACGCTGCTGCTGGAACCGGCCGGGCCGAGCGGCTCGGGTCGGGTGGTGCTGTGTGGCCACGATCCGTTGACCGGCATCGACCACCGGGACACGACCGTCGAGGCCCCGCTCGATGCGGTGTTGATCGTCGACTCGGTCTTCGCCTTCCGACCCGAGTACGACGAGTTCTGGGACCTGCGCATCTGGCTCGACATCCCGCCGGAGCTGTCGTTGCGTCGTGGCATCGAGCGCGACGCCGAGATGGAGGGTGGTCGGGAGGAGGCCGAGCGCCTCCACCGGGACCGGTACCACGCGGCGGAGCAGCTGTACGTCGCCGAGGTCGACCCGGTCGCCCTGGCCGACCTCGTGATCGACAACACGGACTTGGCCGCGCCGACGGTGATCCGGCGGGGTCCCGTCGACCGCTGACGCTACGCCGGCAGCGTCTGGTCCCAGAGCTGGGTGACCGGGACGTCGGTCCTCGTCCGCTGCGTGGCCCAGCGTCCGATGACCGCCTTGCCTGACGGTTCACCGATGGCCCGGGCGGCTGCGTTGAAGGCGCGGTGGTAGTGCGGGAGGGATCGGATCCGTTGCGGGATCGTGAGGCCCGTCACGTGCACGACGTCCCATGCCGGCATGGCCGAATCGGCGGCGACGACGCGCTCGACCTCACAGCCGATGAACCGACCGAAGCGGTTCCGCTCGTGGAGGCGGCGGACCGCGGGTCCCGAGAATCGGTACTGGGTCTCGTAGTAGTGGGCGCGGCTCGCCGGGTCGGAGTCGACGTACTCGAGCAGCTGCTGCATCCGCCGCTCCTCGGACCGGGATCCGCTGACCGGTTGGAACAGGTCGAGTCCGGGTTGGAGCCGGAGCAGGTCGACTCGGCGGACGAGGGGGAGCGATCGGTCGGCGATCGCCTCGGCCAACGGTTCGGCTCGCCCGTCGGCGGTGAGACACAGCACGTAGGCACTCCACGGCGTGTCCGATGCCGGCTGCTTGCGGTGCACGAACGGCAGGAGGAGGTCGATCGCCGACCGCTCCGGGTGCAGGTTGGCTTCGACCCAGGCCCCGACGGCGTCCGCCCGACCGTCGAGGGCGACACCGACACCGTGGCGCTCTGGCGTGGCCGGTGACCCGTCCGGCGTGGTCATGGCCGAACGCCGATGGGCGTTGTAGTAAGCATACTTACTACATTAATGCCAGTCACTGGCGTTTGCCAGCGGAGGCAGCACCGGCGTGTGGCAGACTCGGCAGGTGCCAGCCACCCCGAGCGCACGAGGGGCGCGGACCCGGGAGCGACTCGCCGCCGCCGCGCTCGAGCTGTTCCTGACCAACGGCTACGACGACGTGACCACGACCGACATCGCCGATGCCGCCGGTGTCCACCCCCGCACGTTCTTCCGGCACTTCGCGACCAAGGCCGATGTCGTGTTCCTCGACAACGAGGCCACACTCCAGCACCTGCTCCGTGACCTCTACGGCCACGACCATCGGGCCTCGCCGATCGAGGCGCTGACCGCGGTCGTCCTCACCCAGGCCCCCGGCAGCCTGCCGACCGACGACGACGTCGCCCGCTTCCACCTCGCCAACACGACGCCGTCGTTGGCCGACGAGCTGCTGAAGCGACAGCGCCGGTTCGGCGAGGAGATCGCGGCGTGGCTGGCCCAGCGGACCCGGCGCCGACCGGACGACCTCGAGGTCCGGGTGGCCGCGGCCTGCCTGAACGCCGCTCGGTTGGTGATGATGGAGGAGGTGGTCGTTCGCGGCAACGCCGACCCGGCCGAGGCCGAGCAACTGCTGCGCCGGGCCCTGGCCATCATCGACCTCGACGGCTGGTGACGACGGCGTGGTCGCCCCCGGCCGACCCGGCCCGGTCGCGCCGCGTCGAGCCGGACCGGCGAGGGCGTGATCGACCCAGACCGCGGCCCACCGCTCGTCAGCCGGACCCGACGTCGTCGAGGGCGACCGCCTCACTCCCGGTTGCGGGGGTCCGGACGGCGACGTACACGGCACCGACGACGGCAGCCGCTGCGGCCAGCCACATCGCCGACGTGTAGCCGGTGGTCGCGCCGTCGTTGACCGCAGCCACGATGGCCGGGGCCTCCGGCCCGCCCTGCTCGGCGATCGCCAGCCCGGCGCCGGCCGAGTCCCGAACGACCGGAGCCAACTCGGCCGGCAACGCCTCGCTGTCGTCGATCGCCCGCCGGTAACCGGACGTGAAGGCCGACCCGACGATGGCGATGCCGAGGGCGCCGCCGAGCTCCCTGGTCACGTCGTTGATGGCCGAAGCCACGCCCTGCTTCTCGCGGGGCAACGCCTCGACGATGGCCTCGGTCGCCGGCGGCGCTGCGAGCCCGAACCCGGCACCGAACACGAGCACGGCGACGGCGAACACGAGATAGCTGTCGCCGCCGGCGATCACGGCGAACATCGCCGCCGCCGCCCCGAGCACGGCCAGCCCGACCGCGCCGGTCGGTCCCCGCCCGAAGCGGTTGATCAGGGCCGGCGCGGCCGCTGACGCCAGCGGGATCGACAGCCCGATCGGCAGCAGACCGAGCCCGATGCCGAGCGGGCCGTAGCCGAACACGAAGGCCAGGTACTGCGACGCGGTGAAGAAGAAGCCGAAGGCGGCGAAGAACTGCAGGAAGATCGAGACCGACCCGGTCGAGAAGCCGCGGAGCCGGAAGAGGCGAACGTCGAGCAACGGGGTGCGGGTCCGCAGTTCCCACAGGACGAAGCCGATGAGCCCGATGGCGCCGGCGACGAGCCCGGCCACCACCAAGCCGCTCGACCAGCCCTTGGTCGGTCCCTCGATGATCCCGAGGGTGAGGCCGCCGATGCCGACGATCGACAGGACGCTCCCGACGGGATCGACGTTGGCATGGTCTGGATCGCTGGTCTCCGGGACCACCATGGCGGTCAAGACGGCACAGATCCCGCCGACCACGGCGAACAGCAGGAAGATCGATCCGAACCAGAACTGCTCGATGAGGGCGCCGGAGCCGACCGAACCGATCGTCCCGCCGATGCTGGCGCTCACCGTCCAGGCGGCGACGGCCCTCGTCCGCTGCGACGCGGGGATGACGTTGGTGATCGTCGAGAGCGTGCCGGGGAAGATCAGCGCCGCACCAGCTCCGGCGACACCACGGGTGAGGATCAGCGTCGTGGTGTCCGAGGTGGTGGCGGACCACAGCGAGGCGGCGACGAACACGACCCACCCGACCACCATCAGGCGCCGCCGACCGAAGCGGTCGCCGAGCGCCCCGGCCGGGAGCAGCAGCGCCGCCAGGAGGATGGCGTAGGAGTCGATGATCCACTGCAACTCGGACTGGCTGGCGGCCAACTCCTGGCCGATGGTCGGGATGGCCACGGTGATCCCGGCCACGCCGGCGATGACGACGACCACGCTGAGGCACAACGTGGCGACGACGAGGCCGGCTCGACGGCCGTCGACGACCCCGCCGTCGGCGGGCCCACGGTCGTCGGCGGCGCGACTGTCGCCACCATCGGCCCTTTGTGTAACATTCTGTTCTTTAGAGGACATTTAGTCACATTACGGCCGTCGGGCCCGGCATGACGACCCGGAGCGCCGATTTTCCCGACGACCGGGTGGGTGGCGGCCGACCGACCACGGGATACTCATGCCCATCGTCGAAGCACACGAAACCGAGGATCCTCGGATCGCCAGGACCCGGGCCGCCGTCGGTCAGGCGGTTCGTGAGCTGTTCCTCGAGGAGGGGTGGGACGGGATCACCCACCAGCGGGTGGCCGAACGGTCGGGCTACGCCCGCAACAGCGTGTACCGGCACTTCCCCGACCGGGTGGCGCTGCTCGCCCACGGCGGACGGTTCGACGACGCCGTCCACCACACCACGCCGACCGGCGAGCTCAGGACCGACCTGATCAACGAGCTCACATGCTTCCGCACGGCGCTGTTCGACGGACCGGTCGGCACGATCATCGCCTCGATCACCGAGCGGGCCGAACGCGATCCGTCGTTCGCCGAGACCAGGGACCGGCTGTTCGCGGCCGGGGCCGACCTCACGAGACGTCTCGTCACCGAGGGCATGGCCGCCGGTCGGTTCGATGCGACCGTCGAGGTCGACGACCTGGTCGTCATCCTGTGCGGACCGCTCCTGTACGCCAGGTTGAGCGGGCGTACCCCGCCGAGCGATGCAGCGATCGCCCACCTCGTCGACGCCGTGCTGACCGGACCGACGACGCCAGGCGGCGACACCGTCGGCTGAGGCGGTCGGCCCCTAGGCCTAGGCCTTCCTGTCCGGGGTAGGAGGTTGCAGGTCCCTCGGTTGAGGGGCCCGGTGGTGGACCCTGTGTTCCTTCCACAGACCACGAAGGACACCACCACCGTGACCACCTCTGCTGACATCATCTACCAGCGACGCGTCCGTTT
>JBCCVL010000101.1:0-23179 GCA_039195375.1 Actinomycetota bacterium | reverse complement strand
CGCCACGCCGACCCAGCCGAGCTGCCGAAGGCGACAAGGGTGTGGGTCGACCACGTCAAGCGAAACGACGATCCGGGGCTGGCGGCCAAGGCGGCCCGCAAGGCCATCAGCGCCAGGGCGCTGGAGCGCGGCATCGACAAGGACTACCGCGAGAACCTCTACTGATCCGCGTCCTCGGTGAGGCTGGCGATGATCTCGTCGAGGTGGTCGCGTTGGACGGCCTCGGCCCGCTCGGCATCGCCCGAGCGGATGGCGTCGTGGATCTCGGCGTGGCGGGGCCAGCCGGACGGCAAGACGATCGGGGCGACCCGGGCGAACACCAGGCAGGTCCGGTAGTGCAGCGGCGCGAGGGCGATGGCGGCGGCTGCGTTGTCGGCGGCGGCCGTCATCGAACGGAGCAACTCGTGGTGGGCGAGGTTGAGCGCTCCGACGTCACGGTCGGCCATCGCCCGCTCCCCTGTGCGCAGCGCCCGCTCGATGGCGACGAGGTCCTCCTCGCTCCGCCGCTCGGCGGCCTGCCCGAGCACCCAGGGCTCGATGTGGCGGCGGGTGGCGATGAGGTCGACCATCTCGGTGGCCGGCACATCATCCGGGTCGATGACAAAGGCCCCCCGCCGGTCGTGGATGACGACAAGGCCGAGCGCCGTCAACTCCCGCATCGCCTCGCGAACCGGGGTGCGGGAGACCCCGAGGCGATCGGCCAGGCCGGCGGCTGTCACGTGGGACCCCGGCGGGATCTCGGTCGAGATCATCAATCGTGCGATCGTTGCCGCCAGCGCAGACTCGGTCATCGGTGCCGCTCACGGTAGGGCAACGGGCACGATCGTGTCCGCGATCCGGGCCGCATCGCCATCGTCGTGGACGGCGATGCCGATCGTGATGCCAGCGTCGGCCAGCTCCCGCAGCGCATCGACGACGAGCTCGCCGCTGTCGTCGTCGAGATGGGCGAACGGCTCGTCGACCAGCAGCGTCGTCCGGGCCGCGAGCATCGATCGGGCGATCGCAACCCGTCGCTGCTGACCGCCCGACAGCTCCCCCGGCCGGCGCTCCGCCAGGCCGTCGAGACCGAGCTCGGCCAGCAGGGATCGGGCCCGGTCGACGTCGGCTCGACGGGGGCGCCGACCGAGCCCGAAGGTCACGTTGGCCAGTGCGCTGCGCCAGCGGAGCAGCCCGGCCTGCTGGAAGCACAGGGTGGGAGGCTCCGGCTCGAACCCGACGCGGCCGGCCACCGGCTCGAGGAGACCGCTCAGCGTGCGCAGGATCGTGGTCTTGCCAACGCCGGACGGACCGACGATGGCAACGATCCCCGACCCGTCGACCGTCAGATCGATCGGCGCCGTGCGATGCGCACCCACGCCGGCAACCAGGCCATCGGCCCAGACTCGCCCAGACACGATGTCAGGGGACCTCGGCCACGTAGAGCACGTAGCGATCGACGACGATGACGCCGGGGCCGGGCCCCGCACCGACATCGTCCGTGTCCCCGTCAGGGTCGGTGGCGGCGCCGCCGGTCGGCTGACACCGCGGCTCGATCACCGCCCGGAGGTCGGCGGCTGCCTCCGTCCATCGGCCCTGCGCCTCCAGGTCGCGTCGGAGCAATCGGAGCCCGCCGGCGGCCTCGCTCAGCTCGTCGACGGCGACGTCGATGTCGGCGAAGGTCCACGCCAGCTCGCCGTGCTCGACCTCGATGGAGCCGAAGCCGGCGTCGACCAGCATGGCCTCGGCGGTCGCCGACCGGCCCAAGTCGGTCGGGAACGGCGGCAGCCGCCGATCGAGATGGGCGGCCAGGGCCTCCCGTGCCGGTTGGGGCCAGCCGTCGTCGGTCCAGGCGGTGAAGGCGAAGCGCCCGCCAGGCCGCAGACCCCTGGCCACCTCGGCGAAGACCGCAGGTCGGTCGGCGGCGAAGATGACGGCGAAGTTCGAGACCGCGGCGGCAGCCGAGCCGGTTCGGATCGGCAGGGTGGTCACGTCGCCCCGCACGAGCGGAACCCCGATCGGGCGGGCGGCGGCGAGCTGCTCGGCGGCGAGGTCGATGCCGACGATCGGGCGTCCGACCGCTGCCGCCGCCCGCAGGCCGTTGCCCGAGCCACTCCCCAGGTCGATCACCAAGCCGGCCATCGGCCCGACGCGAGCCAGGAGCCGCTCGGCGGCCGGGGCGAGGTGGGCGGCCATGCGGTCGTAGTGGCGCCACCGTTGGCTCATCGGTGACCTCGTCGAAGGTGTCGGGCACCTCGGGACCGTCTGGCGTGCCGTCGATTGAGCGCTTGGGAATTGTTGTTAAGCATGACTAGCATAGATTGCATGCAATCATACCCGACACGCAGACGAGTGCTCCACCGATGGATCCTCTTCCTGTTCCTGGTCCTGGCCCTCGCCGCCTGCGGCGATGACGACGCAGCGACATCGGGCGGCGATTCGCCCCCGACTGCGTCGCCGGGGGCATCGGGCAGCGCCTCGGCCCCGAGCGCAAGCGAGCCGGCGGACGAGTCGGAGCAGGCAGGGGACGCGGCAGAGACGACCGAGACGGTCGGCGAGACGACCGCAACGCCGGACGGGGAACCCGTCGAGCTGACGGTCGGCGTGCCGTTCGGAATCGTGCAGATCGCCACGCTCGGCTCGGTCGCCCAGTCGCCCGAGCTCGACGGCTTGGCAGCAGCCACCACCGTGCCGATCACCAACCCGGATGAGCTCCGGACCGGGTTTGCCACCGGCGAGCTCGACGTCGCCGTCATGCCGACCAACGTGGCCGCCATCCTGTTCAATCGCGAGGTCGACGTCCGCCTGATCGGCATCGTCGACGCCCAGCTGTTGCGGGTGCTCGGTCCGGCCGGGACCACGTGGGGCGACCTCGACGGTGCCACCATCCACATCCCCTTCCCCGGCGACATCGCGGATGTGACCTTCCGTCGGCTGGCGACCGACAACGGGGTCGACATCGACCGTCTCGACCTCCGCTACGGCACCTCGCTCCCCGATCTCGTCGCCGCAGCCGCCGCCGGCGAGGTGACCAACGCCGTACTGCCCGAGCACTTCGCGTCGGCTGCGGCCGCCCAGGCCTCGGCGGCCGGACACGACCTCGTGCCGATCATCGACCTGCAGGAGGCGTGGTCGACGTCGACCGGCGGCGACCGGCTACCCCAGGTCGCCGTCGTGGCCACCGGCTCGCTTGTCGACGACGCCCCGGAGGTCGTCGCCGCCATCCAGGCTGCGGCCGCCGCCTCCGTCGTCCTGGCGGCCGACGACCCGACGATTGCGACCGCGCTCAGCGAGCAGACCGGCCTGCCCGAGCCGCTGGTCACCGGCGTGATCGGCTCACTCGACCTCGCCTACCGGAGCGTTCCCCAGGCCAGGGGCGACGTCGATCTCCTGCTGGCCGGCCTGTTCGAGGACTCGCCAGACGGACTCGCCGGCCAGCTTCCGGCCGAGACGTTCTTCGGCGGTTGAGGACCAGGGAGACCGTCCTCGCCGCAGCCGGGGCCGCCCTCCTGCTGGCCATCTGGGCTGTCGTTGCCAGGGGCAGGCCGACCGTGCTCGTACCCGGGCCGGTCGAGACGCTCGATCGGCTCCGGGAGCTGGCCGACGGGCCGCTGCTGACCGAGCTCGGTCGGACGGTGTGGCGCAGCGCCAGGGGCTCGGCCGCCGCCGTCATCGGTGGCGTGCTCCTCGGGCTGGTCACCGGATCGTCGACCGCAGCCTCGGCGCTGACCCGACCTCTCCGGGCCGTGCTGACGGGCATCCCGCCGATCATCACGGTGGTGCTCGTCTCGCTCTGGGTTGGCCTCGACGGCGACGCCGCGCCGTTCGTCGTTGCGCTGGCCACGCTCCCGCTCGTGTGGCTGGCTGCGGCCGAGGCGGTCCGGGCCCTCGACCCGGACCTGGTGCAGATGGCGGCCGGGCTCCACGTGTCGGGCTGGTGGCGGCTGACCCGGTTGACGCTGCCGGCGATCGGACCGCCGGTGATCGCCGCAGCGGCCTACGTGGCTGCGACCTCGATCCGGCTCACGATCATGGCCGAGCTGCTGGCCGGGTCGGACGGCGTCGGGGCCAGGATCGCCCGGGCCCGCACCACGCTGGACACCGAGGAGGTGTTCGCCTGGGCGCTGGTCGCCATCGTGCTCGCCCTGGCGCTGGAGCTGGCTGCGCTACGAGCGGGTCGACCCCGGGACCGGGCCAGGACGCGGCGATGAACGACCTGCGTCGGCGGGCGCCGACGAGACGAGGATTCAGCCGACCGAGTAGTCCCTGGCCAGCTTGTTGAGCTCGATCACGTGCAGTTCCTCGGCCCCGATCTGGGTCCTGGCGTACTCCTCGAGGTAGATCGAGTTGTCCTCGGCCAGGCTCAGCAGCTGACGGTAGAGGTCGACGGCTCGGCGCTCGTGGGCGATGGACTCGTCGAGGATCCGCTCGATCGAGTGGTCGTGCGACTCCTCGATCGGGGCGATGCCCTGGTCGGGGTGACCACCGAGCCCGGTGAGGATCTCGCCGGCGGCCTGGGCATGGTCGAGCGACTCCGCCGCCTGGGCCTTCATGAACTCGACGAGCGGGAGTCGGTTCGGGCCGGTGATGACAAGCGAGTAGTGGGTGTAGCGCACCACGCCGGCGAGCTCGACCTTCACGATCTCGTTCAGCACCGGCAGGACGCGTTCAGTCTCGATCATCGAATCGACCATGGGGAGAACCTCCGGGGTTGGGCTCGAGGTGACGTGCCGAGCCAGTATGCAGGTTCGGGGACCGCAGACCGTTATCCGGCCACAGTCGGGAGCGGACACGATCGTCGGCCCCCGAGCTGTTATCAACAATCCCAAATGTATAAGGTAAGGTCTGCCGAACACGTACGGGCTCGGCAGTGAGAGACCGCCGTGGACACGGCAGAGCACCGAGAGGACGATCAGGTGGACATCCAGATCAGCGACAACGTCGAGAAGTTCTACATCGGGGGGCAGTGGGTCGCTCCCAGCACCGACGACCGGCTGCCGGTCATCAACCCATCGAACGAGCAACCGATCGCCAGCATCGCCCTCGGCGGCCCCGCCGACGTCGATGCGGCCGTCGCCGCGGCAAGGGCCGCCTTCGACTCGTACTCCCAGACCTCGGTCGAGGAGCGCATTGCGCTGCTGAACCGGATCACCGAGCTCCTCGGTGCCCGCTCCGAGGATCTCGCCGCCACCATCAGTGCCGAGATGGGGGCGCCGGCCAGGCTGGCCAAGGCGGCCCAGGCGCCGAGCGGCATGGCCCACTTCGCCACCACCGCCGCCCTGCTCGGACAGTTCCAGTTCGAGGAGCAACTCGGCTCGTCGCTCGTGGTCAAGGAGCCGGTCGGCGTTGTCGGGATGATCACCCCCTGGAACTGGCCGGTCAACCAGATCGCCTGCAAGGTCGCCCCGGCGCTGGCCGCCGGCTGCACGATGGTGCTCAAGCCCTCCGAGGTGGCCCCGCTGAACGCGATCCTGTTCGCCGAGGTCCTGCACGAGGCCGGCGTCCCGCCGGGCGTGTTCAACCTCGTGAACGGCGACGGCCCCACCGTCGGTGCCCACCTCTCGGCCCACCCCGAGGTCGACATGATGTCCTTCACCGGTTCGACCAGGGCTGGGGTCGAGGTGGCCAGGAACGCCGCCCCGACCGTCAAGCGGGTGGCCCAGGAGCTCGGCGGCAAGTCGGCCAACATCATCCTCGACGATGCGGACGTGGCCGAGTCCGTCGGCCGTGATGCGGCTGGCATGTGCTCGAACTCGGGTCAGTCCTGCAACGCCGGCAGCCGCATGCTCGTGCCCAACTCCAAGATGGACGACGCGGTGGCGGCGGCCAAGGCGGCGATGGAGTCCGTGGTCCCCGGGCCGCCGGATGGCGATGGCACGACCATCGGTCCGGTCGTGTCCGAGGCCCAGTGGACCAAGATCCAGGGCCTGATCCAGGCCGGGATCGACGAGGGCGCAACCCTGGTCACCGGCGGGCTGGGGCGCCCCGACGGGCTCGAGTCCGGCTACTACGTCCGGCCGACCCTGTTCGCCGACGTCACCAACGACATGCGGATCGCCCAGGAGGAGATCTTCGGTCCGGTGCTGGTCATGATCGGCTACGAGGACGACGACGATGCCGTCCGCATCGCCAATGACACGGTCTACGGCCTCGCCGGCTACGTGTCCGGCAGCCCGGATCGGGCGGTCTCCGTCGCCAAGCGGATCCGGACCGGCAACATGCACGTCAACGGCGCCGGCCCCGACTTCCAGGCCCCGTTCGGCGGCTACAAGCAATCGGGCAACGGGCGGGAGTGGGGCCGTCACGGTCTCGAGGAGTTCCTCGAGGCGAAGGCCATCCTCGGCGCAGCCACCCCCTGAGCCGCAAGCGACGATGAGCGAGCGACGGCGGCCAGACGAGGCCATCGACACGGCCATCGATACGGCCACCGGCGCCGCCATCGACGATCGCAGCGCGCCGGCGCTCGCCGACACCAGCCACGTCGCAGTCGAGATCGAGGTCCGGCCGGCGTGGGCGATCGGCGGCGAGATCTCGCCTGGCCTGGCGGTGTGCCTCCTCGTGGCCGCCGCCGGGCCCGGCTGGGACGGCCCCGTCCGGGTCGAGGTCACGGCCGACGGCCGGGTCGGGCCCGGTCCGGCGACGCTGCAGCTGAGCGGCCTCGACCATCCGAGCCGACGGTGGGCCAGGGCAACGCTGGTGGCCGAGGACGGCGGCGGGCGGGTCGATGCCTCGATCGACACGGCAGACGATGGCGACCTGGCCCCGCCGCCAGGACTCAATCCGGTGGAGCGGTGGCCGGAGGACGTCCCCACCTTCCACGGCGGGCGCCCCGGCGCCGCCGCCTCCTACGAGGTGCGACCATTGCCTGGACCGGACGGGGAGCCGCTCAGCGCCGATGCCTGGGTTCGCCCGTTCCAACAGGAGGGCGGTGTCCGCCCGAACCTGCTGGCGATCGACGCCTGGCTGGCGGCCTCCCAGATCGAGTACCTCCGGCACCACGCCAACGACCCGACCGTCGATCAGCTCCCGACGGCGTCGTGGGTTGGCGGCTCGTTCGCCCTCGACGTCGGCGCCGAACCGCCCGATGGCCCCAGCTGGCTGCTCCGGCGCTCGGCGACGACGTCGCGCAACGGCTCGACGATCGAGTTCGGTGCGGTCGAGGCCGCCGACGCCGGCTACCTGCGGCCGCGGGTCCGTTTCGAGCTCCGGCGGCCGGGTCCCGGCTGCCCGTGACGCCGGCGAACGGTCGGACCACGTACCGGTCGGCCGGAGCCGCTAGCCGTTCACCACCGCGTCGCCGAGCGCCTCGATCGTGCCCATGATCCGCTCCGGGTCCGCGATCGCCTCGACATAGAGGGCGAGGCGAGTCGCCCCCGTGGCCGCCTGGAACTCATCGAGCTGGTCGCGGACCTCGTCGACGGAACCGACGATCGAGCCCTCGGCCACGAAACGACCCATCTCGCCGCGATCGAGGGGCTTGCCGTCCCGGCCGACATGACCGCGCTTCGGCCCCTGGGGCACGTGCGGCCAGTCGCCGCCCCGGAACGACTCGGTCAGGGCTTCGGCGAGCAACCGCCTTGCCTTCGGCTCGTCGTCGTCGACCACGACGATCACCGAGTGCAGGTGGGCGACGTCGGCGTCGGGGTTGGCCTCCCGATAGCGCTCCTCGAGCTGGCACCGCTGCTCGACCGGCGAGGCGAAGTAGTGCTGAAGCGGCAGCTCCCGTTCGGCCGCGAACCGGATGGCGTCGTCGGATCGGGTGGCGAGGAAGAGCGGGGGGTGGGGTCGGGTCAGGGGTGGGGGCTGCAGCTCACTCGGTCCCGTGGTGTGCTCGGGACGGACGAGGTCACCATCGGTCCACGTCTCGATGATCGTCCTTGCGCTGCCCATTGGTTCGCCGTCCCAGCGGGCGGTGTCGACACCGAGGACCTCGTAGTCCTTGAGGTAGCCGCCACGACCGATGCCGAGGTCGAAGCGACCGCCGCTCAGCTGATCGAGCAGGGCGGCCTTCTCGGCCAGCTCGATCGGATGATGCAACGGCGACAACGTGACCGCGGTGCCGACCCGGACGCGGTCGGTCCGGCCGAGCAGGAACGCCGCGGTCGTCAACGCACTCGGATTGATCCCGAAGGGGATGAAGTGGTGCTCCGTCACCCAGAGATCGTGGAAGCCGAGCGCCTCGGCCCGCTCGGCCTGCTCGAGGGTGATCCGCATGACGGCCTCCGGCGTGGCGCCGAGGTTGTTCCCCAAGTTGAGGAACAGTCCGTACGTCGTTGGTCTGGTCACGGTTCAGGACCTCCACTGGAGCGACCGGGACGGCGAACGCCTTGACTCGTCCCGGAGCATCGATCTACCTTCACCCCGATTGTAAGGCAGACTTACAGTTCCAGCCCAGTGCGGAGTAGCGATGACAACCCTCTCGACCCGAACGCTCGCCCGCCTGCTGGCGGTCCTGCTGGCGACGGCCCTCGTCGCCGCCGCCTGCGGCGACGATGACACCTCCACCGAGTCGGCGGATGCCACCGCGTCGTCATCGTCATCGGCGTCGGCATCGGCATCGGCATCGGCATCGGAGACCGCAGACGAGGCGTCGGCCTCCGCATCGGAACCAGCCGAGGGTGGCGCCGGCGACGACGGCGCCACCGTGACCGTGACCGACATGACCGGCGAGATCACGGTGCCGGTGATCGACGAGAACGTCCTCGCCCTCGACGAGTACGCCGCCATCGCCCTGCTCACGCTCGGCATCACCCCGGAGACGACGGCGCAGTTCTACGGCGACTTCTACGACGCCGGCGAGAACGCCATCATCGAGGCATCGGGGACGTCGTTCATCCCGCCGGACAACCTGGAGGCCCTTGCCCTGGCCAGCCCCGCCCTTATGGTCGGGATCGGTCACCCGAACTTCGAGCCGTTCGTCGACGAGCACCGGGAGATCGCCCCGTCGGTGTACCCGATGTTCACCTCCCGCTGGGAGGAGCAGACCCAGGTGTTCGCCCAGGTCACCGGCACCGAGGAGCGGGCGGCGGCGGTGACGGCTGCGGTCGCGGTCAGGACCGAGGAGGTTCGCGAGGCCATCGAGGCGGCCGGGCTGACCGGGGCCGAGGTGTCGCTGATCCAGACCTTCCCCGGCGAGTTCTACTCCTACTCCGAGTCACCGCTGGCCGGATCGGTCATCAAGGACCTCGGGTTCACCCGCCCGCCGCTGCAGCTCGAGGGTGACGAGTTCGGCTTCGTATCGTTCTCCGAGGAGGACCTGCCGTCGCAGACGCAGGCCGACATCGTGATCTGGATCGACGCCGCCTTCGAGGGCTCGCTGTTCGACAACCCGCTGGTCGACATGGGCGACCGGATCGCGGTCAGCGCCATCCCGTCGTGGACGGCAAACCACGCACTCGGCGCCTGGATCATGCTGGAGGACGTCGAGCGGGCGGTCACCGGCCAGCCGCCACTCACCCCCGGTGCCGACGTGGCCGCGGTCTGGAGTGAGCTCCTGGCCGCCATCGACGCCCAGGCGTGAGCCCGGGCGCCGTCAGGTCCTGGCGAGCTACCGTGACGAGGTGGTGGGAATGAATCTCGGTGTCCGTGATCTGGTCACGATCGGCGTGTTCACCGCCGTCTACCTGACCATCTACGTCATCCTGTCCGGTGTCCTCTTCACGCCGTGGCTGTTCATGGGTCTCCTCCCCGTGGGGGCCCTCCTGTCGGCCCCGGTCTACCTGCTGTTCATCGCCAGGACCCAGAAGCCGTTTGCCATCACGATCCTCGGCCTCGTGGCCGCCGTCATCGTCGGTCTGCTGGTCTACGGCAACGTGCTGATCGCGCTGGTCAACCTCGGGATCGCGGTTGTCGCTGATCTCATCGCCTACCTCGGGCGCTACAAGAGCCTCGTGCTCAACGTGGCCAGCTACGTCGTCATGTCGTTCTGGGCGATCGGGCAGCAGGGTGCGATGTGGGTGGCCAGGGACTGGTACCGGGACCTCACGATCAGCTCGGGCTACTCCGCCGACTTCGCCGACGGCACCCTCGACCTGGCCACCGGACCGATGCTCGCCGGGATCGCCGTCGCCACGGTCATCGCCGCGCTGATCAGCTCCTACGGGGCCAGGAACATGCTCGATCGCCACTTCCGTCGCGTCGGCGTGGCCTGACGGCAGCCGGCGCCGGACCACGAGCTCGTCGCTGATGGACCCCGACCGGTTCCGGCTCGACCCGAGGACCAAGCTCCTGCTGCTGATCGGGATGAACGTCGTGGTGTACAGCTTCGGCGGCGCCCGATACCTCTACTCGGGGGTGGCGCTCGGCGCGGTGCTGATGTTGGCCGCCGGCGCCGTGCGGCCCGTCGTCGCCCTCACCGCGACCTACGCCGTGCTCGTCGCCGGCGATGCGCTCGTCGGCTCGGCCCCCGGCGTCATCGGCGAAGCCTGGACCGCCATCAGCCTCTCCTTCGTCGTGTTCCTCCCGACCGCGGTCTACGCCCTGCTCCTGCTCACGACGACCACGATCACCGAGGCTGCGGCCGCCCTGGAGAAGCTCCGGGTGCCGACGCTCGCCCTCGTGCCCCTCCTCGTGCTGTTCCGCTTCGTTCCCGCCCTGGCCCAGGACTTCCGGGCCATCACCAACGCCATGCGGCTCCGGGGCCTGATCGGGCGAGGCAACCCGTTCCGCCTGATCGAGTTCGTGTACGTCCCCCTCCTCCTCGGCGTCGTGCGGACCGGTGACCAGCTCACCATCGCCGCCCTCACCCGGGGCCTCGGGCTGCATCGGAACCGGACCTTCGTGACCGAGCCCCGCTTCCGTGCCATCGACCTGGTTGCCATCGCCACCATGATCGCGCTGGTGGCCGCCGCTCGCCTCGCCCCCGTCGACGCATGATCGAGCTCGCCGGCGTCACGTTCGCCTACGGCACCTCGGAACGGCCGGTCCTGGCCGACATCGACATCACCGTGGAGGCCGGTGAGTTCGTGCTGGTCTGCGGCCGCTCGGGGTGCGGCAAGTCGACGCTGCTGAAGCTGATCAACGGGATCATCCCCGGGAGCGAGGAGGGAGAGCTGACCGGCAGGGTCACCGTGGCCGGCGTCGAGCCGAAGGACGTCCGGCTCCAGGAGCTGTCGGCCTCTGTCGGCTCGGTGTTCCAGCACCCCCGGACCCAGCTGTTCACCCTGAACACGACCGACGAGTTGCTCTTCGGCTCGAGCAACCACCGCATCCCGGCCCCGGAGATGCTCGACCGTCTCCGGGTCAACGTCGACGCCTTCGGATTGGAGCCGCTGCTCGACCGCTCGATCTTCGAGCTGTCCGGGGGCGAGGCCCAGAAGATCGCCTGTGCCAGCGCAGCCATGCTGCAGCCGCCGATCTTCGTGCTCGACGAGCCGAGCGCCAGCCTCGACGCAACCGGGATCGACGAGCTGCGGGAGGTCCTCGCGGTGCTGAAGCGGTCCGGCGCCACGATCCTGGTGGCCGAGCACCGGCTGCACTACCTGACCGAGCTGTGCGACCGGGTGCTGTATCTCGAGGCCGGTCGCCTCGACGCCGTGCTCGACCGGGAGACCTTCGTCTCCCTCGACGAGGAGCGACGCTCGACGATGGGCCTGCGGGCGCTCGAACGGGTCGAGGTCCGTCAGCGTTCGCAGCCGGAGGCGGGACCGGCTCCGACCACCGCCCCACCCGGCCCGGGGTCGCTGACCATCGAGCGCCTTCGGGTCCACCGGAAACGTCAGCTGGTCGTCGACGTCGCACATCTCGAGCTCCCGACGGATCAGGTCATCGCCCTCACCGGGCCGAACGGGGCCGGGAAGTCGTCGTTCGCCGCCGGGTTCAGCGGGATCCTCCGGGCCGACGCCTCGATCCTGGCCGGCGGGCAGGCCCTGTCAAAGCGGGAGCGGCTCCGGCGAACGTTCGTCGTGATGCAGGACGTCAACCACCAGCTCTTCGCCGAGTCCGTGCTCGACGAGGTCACGCTCGGACACGACCTCGATGACGAGGCCGTTCGAGCCGAGGCGGAGGCCGTGCTGCGGTCGCTCGGTCTCGAGCAGTTCCTCGACGACCACCCGTACGGCCTCTCCGGCGGCCAGAAGCAGCGGCTGGCGATCGCCTCGGCGCTCCTCGCCGGGAAGCGCTACCTCATCTTCGACGAGCCGACGAGCGGCATCGATCGGGACCACATGGAGCGCTTCGGTCGGCAGGTCCAGGCGATCAAGGACGAGGTCGACCTGGTGCTGGTCATCACCCACGACACCGAGTTCATCGAGACGTGCGCAGACGCCGTCGTCGAGCTGGAGCGGGGCCGGGTCGTCGCCCGTCACCAGCTCCGCCGGTGAGCGGCGGACCCGTCACACCGCCGTGATCTGCCAGTGGCGGTCGGCTCGCTGGGCATTCCACATCTCGGCGTAGCGCCCGTCGGCCGCCAGCAGGGTGTCGTGATCGCCCCGCTCGACGATCTGCCCGGCCTCCAACACGATGATCGTGTCGGCGGCCACGATCGTCGACAGCCGATGGGCGATCACGAGGACCGTCTTGTCTTCGACGAGGGTGTCGATCGCCCGCTGCACCGCAACCTCGCTCTCGGTGTCGAGCGCGGAGGTCGGCTCGTCGAGGATCACGATCGGGGCGTCCTTCAGGATGGCCCGGGCGATCGAGATGCGCTGTCGCTCGCCGCCGGACAGCGCCCCGCCGATCTCACCGACCCCGGTGTCGTACCCGTTTGGCAACGACGAGATGAAGTCGTGGCAGTTGGCGGCTCGGGCCGCAGCCTCGATCTCGTCGTCGGTGGCGTCGGCCTTGGCCAGCCGGATGTTCTCACGGATCGAGTCGTCGAAGAGGTAGACGTCCTGGAACACCACCGAGAAGTGCTGCATCAACTCCTGTTGGCTGAGGCTGCGGACGTCGACCCCGCCGATGGTGATGGCCCCGCCCTGAGGATCGGCGAATCGAGTCAGGAGCCGCGTTATCGTGGTCTTGCCGCTCCCGGACGTCCCCACCAATGCGGTCAGGCTGCGCTCGGGGACCTCGAACGAGATGCCGCGCAACACCTCCTCGTCGCCCTGGTCGTAGGTGAACGAGACGTCCCGGAACACGATCTGGGCGTCGGCGTCGGTCACGTCGCCCGCCTCGCCCGTTTCGCCCTGCTCGACCGGCAGCGGCTTGACCGCCATCAGCTCACCGATCCGGTCGATGGCGGCCTCCATGAAGTCGAACATCTGCGACAGGTTGGCGAACAGCGCCAACGGCTCGCTGAACCGGACCGTGATCACGATGACCGCGAGCACGGCGGCCACCGCGAGGCTGCCGCCGAGCACGAAGGCGACGGCCAGCGCCGTGACGGCGAGGATGCCGATCTGGACGAAGGCGGCCATCAGGAGGCTCGGCCCCGTGCCCAGCTTGGTCCCCTTGGCCTGGGCCTCGCGGAGGCGGACCAAACTGGCCTGGAGGCGCTCCGACTCAGGGCCGACCTGGCGGGTGGCCCGCAACACGGCGAGTCCCTGGGTGTACTCGATCAGGTGGGACGCCGTGTCGGCGTGGGCATCGGCCGAGATACGGGTCTCCTTGGCGGCATGGGCCCGCAGGGTCCGGTAGAGCGGGATGGCCGGGGGGAAGAGCACGAGCATGACGATGGCGAGGCGCCAGTCGACGAAGAACAGGGCCAGGATGGTGACCACCGGCGCGACGATCGTGTTGATCACCACGGCGAACAGCCCGCCGGCGATCGCAACGACGTCGTTGACGTTGCCGGTCAGCACGCTGTTGAGATCGCCGGTCTGGCGGCGGGCCAGCTGCTCGAGCGGCATGCGCTTGAGCTGCTCACCCAGATTCGAGCGGGTCTCGTCGGACACCTCGATGTAGACACGCCAACTTGCCTTGGTCTCGCCGAAGCGGAAGAGGCCGTCGAGCACGATGAGGACGACGATGCCGCCGAGGTACCACCAGACGTCGTCCGAGCCGTCGAGCAGCGCCGAGAACAGCGGGAAGAGCAGGGCGTAGGCCAGGCCCTGGGCAACCGAGTAGAGCACGGCGAAGATCAGCGACCAACGCATCAGATTGGCCTTGGAGCCGCAGGCCTCGATCATGTTCTGGAACGTGGTGATCATGTCTCGTCCTCAGCTCGTCGTCGTGGTCGTGGCCGTGGCGCTCGACGCAGCCTGCGAGCGCTCGTCTGCGGTGGTGCGCAGGCCCCAGCCCTGGGCCTCGTTGAAGTGCGACCAGAGACTGGCGTAGCGCTGGCCGTTGGCCACCAGCTGCTCGTGGGTGCCCGACTCGACGACCCGGCCGCCGTCGAGCACGACGATCTGGTGGGCGTCGACGATCGTCGACAGGCGGTGGGCGACCACGATCAGCGTCTTGCCCCTGGCCAGCTCGGCCAGGGCCCGGTGGATCTTGGCCTCGTTGTCCGGGTCGGCGAAGGCCGTCGCCTCGTCGAGCACGATGATCGGACTGTCCTGGAGGATGGCCCGGGCGATCGTGATCCGCTGGCGCTGACCGCCCGACAGGCTGGACCCCCGCTCGCTGACCACGGTGTCGTAGCCGTCGGGGAGCTCCTCGAGGATGAAGTCGTTTGCCTGGGCCGCCTTGGCCGCAGCGACGATGTCGGCGTCGCTGGCGTCCGGCCGGCCGAGCCGGATGTTGGCGGCGATCGTGTCGCTCAGCAGGAACGGGTTCTGGAACACGAAGGCGACCGAGCTCATCAGCTGGTCGTTCGTCATCTCCTTGATGTCGACGCCGCCGACCAGTACCTGCCCCTCATCGACGTCCCAGAAGCGGGGGATGAGCTGGGCGATCGTGCTCTTGCCGGCCCCGGACGGACCGACGAGGGCGGTCACGGTGCCCTGGGGGATCACGACGTCGACCTCGGTCAGGGCGTTGTCGTCTCGGCCCTCGTAGCGGAAGGAGACGTTGCGGAGCTCGACCGATGCGTCGGCCGGCGGTGTGCCATCGCTCACCTCCGACATCAGCTCGACGGCCCGCAGCTGACCGATCCGCTTGACCGAGGCGGCCGCATTGGTGATCAGCTGCTGCAGCCACACGATCGGCACGATCGACTCGGTGACCGTCGGGGCCAGCAGCAGGAACATCACCAGGATCGGCAGCTCGAGCGAGCCGTTGCGATACATCGGGATGCCGGCCGCCAGCAACACGAGCACCGTTGGCAGGGCGGCGAACAGGGTGCGGGCGATGAAGGCGCCGGCCTGCGACTTCTCGGTCCACTCCCGCAATGTCGCGGTTGCGTCACCGAGCGCTTGGCGGTACCGCTCGAAGGAACCGGAGCCGTCGTCGAACGTGCGGACGACGTGCATGCCCTGGACGTACTCGTTGATGACGCCGTTGATCCGCTCGTTGGCATCGTCGACCTTCCTGCGGGCCACGTCGTAGTCGCGGAAGGCGAGGAACATGCCGATCAGTCCGACGGGCAGCAGGGCGAGCGAGATCAGGGCGAGCCGCCAGTCGAGGACGAACATCAGCACCGCGCCGAAGAAGGGGGCGGCGAAGGTCTTGGCGAACAGCGGCGTCGAGTCGGCAACGAAGGCGTGCAACGCCCGCACGTCGTCGAGCACGATCTTCTTCAGCGCCCCGGAGCCGGTGTTGACGACGTAGCCGAGCGGGACCTTGGCCAGCCTGGTGGTGAGTTCCGTTCGCAGGATCTGCTCGAGCCGGAACGCGCCGAGGTGGGAGATCCGGAACGACAGGACCCGGCAGACGAACGAGACGATCACCAACCCGAGGCTGATGCCGAACAGCGTCCACAGCCGGCCGGAGTCGGGATCGTCGGCCAGGACCTCCCGGCCGATCGGCAGGAACAGCATGATCGAGCCGAGCCACGCCACGAGGCTGAGCAACGACACCGCCATGCCCGTGTAGATCTCACGATTGACCGGTGAGATGATCGTCCACAGGCCCGGTTCGTCGACCGCCTCGGGGCCCGAGCCCACCACGTCCTCCGCTTCATCCATGCCGCGCCGGCCTCCTCGTCGCTCGGAGTTGGTTCGTGATCACCCTAGTCGAGGGCGTTCGGCCATCGATAGGCCATGTACATCATGAGTGATAGGCGCAGTGAACAACACTGGACCTTCGTCACTCAGCTTCAGAACGATTCTCATTCTTGATACGGTCAGGCTATGCCGACGTCGCCGACCAGCGCCAAGAAGGTCTGCATCCTGGGAGCCGGACCGCATGGGCTCGCCGCCGCCGTCCACCTTCGGCGAGCCGATCCCGATCTCGACATCGTGACCGTCGACCCATCGGGCGAGTGGCTCACCGGCTGGCACGAGCAGTTCGCACGAGCCGAGATCGATGCGCTGCGGTCGCCGATCGTCCATCATCCCGCCCCCGACCCGTACGCCCTGTCCGACTTCGTCACCGAGCGCAAGCTGGCCCGGTCGGGGCTGCCCTACGACCCGCCGACGACGGTGGCGTTCGGCTCGTTCTGCCGGGACCTGGCCGAGGCGAGTGGACTGCCGGCGCCGCTCGCCGGTCGCGTCGAGGCCGTCCGCCGGGACGACCGTGGGCTCCAGATCCTGACCGAGGGGGCGGAGATCCGGGCCGACAACCTGGTGGTGGCGACGAACCCACATCGACGCTCGATCCCGGAGTGGGTGTGGCCGCTGCTCGGAAGCCAGCCCGGCCTGATCGCCTACGGGAGCGACGTCGACCTCCGGACCACACCCGACCTGCAGGGTCGCCGGGTGGTCATCGTCGGCGGTGGCCTGACCGCAGCCCACCTCGCCTGCGGAGCCGCCGCTCGCGGCGCCGAGGTGACGATGGTGACCAGACGAGCGCTCGAAACCAGGGACTTCGACACCGAGCCCGGCTGGCTCGGCCCGCGTTTCCTGACCGCCTTCGGCCAGGACGATGATCCGGCGAGTCGACTGCGCACGGCGCTCCAGGCACGTGGGGGTGGGACCGTCCCGCCGTGGATGCGAGCCCGGCTCAACGCGCTGGTCGGCGATGGTCGGCTCGCCCTCAGCGAGGACCGCTGCATCCGGGCGGCCGACGTCGACCAGGACGGGGCCTGCGTGCTGGCACTCGACGATCAGACGACCCTCGTGGCCGACCATGTCTGGCTGGCCACCGGCACCACCCCCGACCTGGTGGCTGCACGGTGCCTGGCCGACCTCGTCGCCGACGTGCCGGCGGTCGGCGGTCTCCCCGTCACCGACGAGAACCTGCGACTCGGGCCCCACCCCATCCACGTCATGGGTCGCCTCGCCATCCTGACCCTCGGCCCCGCCGCCGGGAATCTGTGGGGCGCCCAGCGGGCGGCCATGCGGATCACGAGAGCGCTCACGGGCATCGACCTGCAGCACCGCTCGATGGCGTCGGTGCCACCGCCGGGGCGCTCCTCGACCCCGCCGACCGGCCGACGCTGAGCCGACCCGGGAACCGGGGAGTCGGGTCAGCCCGCGGCGCGCTCGATCGCCGAGTCCGCCTCCGAGGCGGCGGCGTTGTCGTTCCACGCCCAACGGGGGGCCGGTCCGAACAGTCGGGTGACGGCCGGATCGGCGAGAGCCGTCTCGGGTGGGGCACAGCAGATGCAGGCACATGCCAGCACGATCAGGTTGTCGGCATGATCGGCCTGATCGAGGTCGTGGGTGGCGAAGAGGACCGTCGTCCCCCGATCCGCCTCGCCCCGCATGATGTCGAGCACCTGGCGCTGCGACTTCCGATCGAGTCCGGCCGTCGGCTCGTCGAGCAACAGGATCGGTGCCTGCTGAGCCAGCCCCTGGGCGATGAACGCCCGCTGCCGTTGACCGCCGGACAACTGGTTGATGGGGCGGCGCCGTAGGTTGAGCATCTCCGTTGCCGCAAGCGCCTCACGAACGATGACGCGGTCGCGCGACCGCATCGGTCGCAGGAGCCCCCTGGTCGGATAGCGCCCGAGCCGAACCACATCGTCGACGGTCAACCGCAGCTGGTCGTCGATGTCGGTGGTCTGGAGCACCTCGGCGACCGGCCCCCGTACCCGGAGGGTGCCGGCACTCGGGCGCAGCCGGCCGCTCAGCGTGCCGAAGAGGCTCGACTTGCCGGCGCCGTTCGGACCGATGACCGCCGTGAGGGTGCCCGGTTCGATGGCGAAGCTGACGTCGCGCAGGGCGAGTCGGCGGCCCCGCCGGACGTCGATCCCGTCGAGGGTGATCGCCGGCCCGTCGAGCCGACCGGGCGCGATCGCATCGATCGGCTCGATCGGCTCGACGTTGGATCCTGACTCGCGCCGGCCGAACATCGGATCAGCCTAGGTAGGAATGAGACCTATTCCTAAATCGTCCAGCCGCTTGGCGAGTGACAGCGAGGCGCTTCGGTGGCATGGCGGACCGGCGGGGTCGCTCGGGCCTCGGTCCAGGCTAGTGCTCGTCGTAGTGATCGCCGTGGGCGGCGTGGCGATGGCCGTCGTGCAGGTAGTCGACGTGATCGCCGTGCTGGATGGCCTCGTGGCCGCAGCCGGGCCCGTGGACGTGATCGCCGTGGTCCTCGGCGACGACGTGGGGCATCTCACATTCGTCCCAGTGGCCGTCGTGCTCGCGATGGGCGTGTCCGTCGTGGATGTAGTCGATGTGGTCGCCGTGGATGACGGCGACGTGGCCGCAGTCGGGACCGTGGGTATGGGGGTGGTCGGTGTGCGTGGTGCAGGTGCTCATCGGGGGTTCCTTTCCTTTGCGTGTTCGATGGCGTCGATGGCGATGTGGGTCACGTGGTGATCGGCGATCGAGTAGGCGATCTCCCGCCCTCGGCGCCGACCGGTCAGAACGCCGGCCTGGCGGAGGATCCGGAGGTGTTGGGAGATCAGCGGCTGGCTGGCATCGAGCGAGGCGGTGAGGTCGTGGACACATCGCTCGCCGTTGCGCTCGACCTCGAGGACGATCGCCAGCCGCACGGGATGGGCGAACGCCTTTAGGAGCTCGGCTGCGGCCTCGACGTCCGTCATATAGTCATATGCTAATGTGTTGATGCATCGGAGGCAACAGGAGATCGGAGTCCGCTGGCCCGCCGTCGGTCGCCGTTGATCGTGATTCTCGCTGCCCCTACGATCCTGCGGGAGACGCTCACACACCGGGATCGCTGCGACGGCGGCGGGCGACGAAGCGGGAGACGGCATGGAGGCCAGGGAGTTCTGGGCGGTCGGCGACTATGCGGTCGTCGGTGAGCTGTGGAGCGCGCCAGGCCGAGACGTGGCGGCCGCACTCGACGTGGCCGGCCTGGACGCCGTCGACGTCGCCACCGGGACCGGCGTCACCGCCATCGCCATCGCCGAGCAGGGGGCCCGGTCCGTCGTCGGCGTCGATGCCACGCCCGAGCTCCTGGCCGAGGCCGGCAGACGGGCCGAGGCAAAGGGCCTCGACGTCACCTGGATCGAAGCCGATCTCGCCTCGGTGCCGTTGCCCGACCGCTCCGCCGACGTCGTCACGTCCACGTTCGGCCTGATCTTCGCCGCCGACCCGGGCGAGGCCATCGCCGAGTGCCGGCGCCTGACCCGCCCTGGCGGACGAGTGGTGTTCACGAGCTGGGCTGCGACCGGCCTGTTCGGCCAGCTCCGGCAGACGCTCAGCCCCTACTTCCCCGAGGCGCCCGAGCCGTGGCACGAAACCGTTGCCGGCATCAGGGCGGTCGTCGGGCCGGAGGCCGAGATCGTCGAGCGGTCCTTCACCATGGTCGTCGCGTCGGCGGAGGAGTTCGTCTCCCAACTCGAACGCTTCAGCGCACCGTTCGTGCTCGGAGCGGAGGCGCTCGGCGATCGCTGGCCGACCGCCAGGCGGGACCTGCTCGGGACGGTCACCGCCGCCGGTTCGACCGGCCCAGACGACGACGCCTACCGGGCGCAGGTCAGCTACCTGGTGACCACGATCACCGAGACCTGACGTCGGGTTCGACGTCGGGGTTGACGTCAACAGCCGGCATGCAGCTGCTCGTCGAGCTCGCGTACCCTCTCGACCGTCGCTCGGAAGGCAGCCTCACCCTCAGGAGTCGACCACCACTCGTCCAAGTGACGACGATCCCGTGACCGTGCGGCCTCGACCTCGGCTTCGGTACGACCGGACACGTGTTCGGGTAGAGCCCAGGCGAAGACCAGCGGAGAGCTTGGGGCGTTCGCTGCTTCGCATCAACGACCATGTGCTCGGAGCCGCCGGCCGGCTTCCCCCAGCGGGCCTGCGCACACTCCATGCCATCCATCGAGCCAGCGCCCTGACCCTCAGCGACAACCTGACACACCTCGTCTGGCTACGACGACCGCCTCGCCGGCGCCGCCAGTGAGTGCGGACTCACGACCACCGCGCCGGACTGAACCAGCGCCACGCGCTCGGGCACTCCTCAGGCGCTCCGGTTCACCGATCAGCGGGACGGTGCCGATGGTCACAGCGCCCGGCACTCTTCGCGCATGGCGGAACGCTCCGAGCTATGAGCGCGCCTACCAAGCGTAACGAACAGGCCCTGGTTCGGGATCGTCGCCGCTTTCCCGGATCGACCTGAGGTCGCGAGGTTTGAGCACACTGATTCGAAAACACGATGATCTGGTCGGCTGCGGCGATGGTGGACGGTCGGTGTGCGATCACCGCACGTCTTGTCCGTCACCAGCTCGCCGTGTGATCAGCAAACGTCGAGGTCACCGATCGATGTCCCCGTTGATGTGCCCGGTGTGCAGCGCGGGGGCCAACGGGTTGGTGAACTCGCGCTCGATCAATCGCTGAAACAACACATCGGGCGTATACCTGAGGCTGGCTCGCAGCGCTGCGACCTGGAAACGATTTCGAGGAGCCGACATGCTCGCCCGCCGCACGGCTGCCGCCTGCAACTTCTCGATTTCGGGTCGCAGCTGTTCCTCGTAGGAGCGCAGCGCAGCGGGTAAGTCGGCGGAGCTCGAGCCGAGCGCTCGGGCGAGGATGAACGCTCCGGTTACCGCGGCGTCAACGCCGCGTCCTGAGAGCGGCGACATGCAGGCGGCAGCGTCGCCCAACAGAACCAGGCGAGGGACGGACCATGTCGGGAGCTGTACCTGGACGAGCCGATCGCTGAACACCTCGTCGTCTTCGCTCGTCGTGTTTGCGATCGTGTGGAACGGCTCTGGCCACGACGCCGTGATCTGTCGCAGTGCGGCCAACGGCGCAGTGGATGCATCGTCGGGTAGCACATCGCTTCGCACGAAGATGACCAACGTGGCCTGACCATCGCCGGACGCCACGAGTACCCCGTTGGCGCCGATGCTGCAGTATTCGAGCCGGGTCGCGGGATCGAGGCCGACCGTGTCGGTCGTCGTTGCGCCGACGAAGGCGATCGGGAGCCGTTGCTCGGCGTCTTCGGTCACGTAGCGGCGACGCATAGACGAGTGGACCCCATCGGCGCCGATGACCAGGTCGTAGTCGGCCTCGCTGTCGTCGCTCAGGGTTACCGCGACTCGTTCATCGTCGAACACGAGGTCACGAACCGTGCGGCCCCGCTCGAGGCGTACGCCGGGGCATGCCAGTGCGGCCGACTCCACCATGGACGCGAGGTCGCTGCGGTAGGCGGCGATCCCCCGGGAACCATCGGTGAGGCTACGCAGGTCGCGCCGATAGAGAGGAGCCGCGCCGTCGTCGAGGCCGATCGTGGTGTCGATCCGCAAGCGGGCCTCGTCGATGGCTTCGTCGAGCCCCATGGCGCGCAGCACATCGAGACACTGGCCGAACGCGTTCACCACGTACCCCCGCCTCGGGTTGGCGGCGCTTCGTTCGACGATGTCGACCTCGGCACCCGTGCGGGCGAGCCAGTAGGCGACGGCCGGCCCGGCGATGCCGCCACCGGTCACCAGCACCCGCCGCACAGCCGGGCGATGTGTGCTGTCCGGGGCTTCGGATGTCATTGCGTGAGCTCTTCCCAGACCGCCACGACCTCCGTGGCTGTCAACGTGCGATCGGGAGCACCGCTGACGATGCGTTCGATGTCGGTCAGAATCCAATACGCCGCGAGGGGCGTGTTGGCGTTCCATACATCGGCGTCCGGGGTCGCCGCAATGGCACCACCTGCGGTGTTTCGCAGGACATTGTCGTTGATCGATGCCGGCGCGAACTTGCCAACGGGGCCCAGGACGATGTTGGCGTCGTGAGCACCCAGCGTTTCCTCCGACACGACAATGAACGGCCCGAGACTCGCGTCTTGCGTCGCTGATGCCTCAGCACCCTCGGTGTCGGGGCGGGTCAGACCAACCCGCTCCACGAGGGTGCCGGCCAGGGTGTCGGGACCGGACGCAACGATCTGGGCGCCGTAGTCCACGATGATCGAGATCGTTGCGCCGTCCAAGCCTGCGCCTTCGACGGCATCTGCGGTCTGCTCGATCTTGTCGTCGATGATGTCGATCAACTGCTGGGCTCGTCCTTCCGTGCCGGTCACAGACGCAAGCAGGCGCATCTGCTCGTCCCATGACTGGTGGAAGTCGGTGAGGACCACGGGCGAGACCTCAGCCAGCAACTCGGCGACGTTGACGCTGTTCGGATGGCCCACTCCGATGATCATTTCCGGTTGCGCGGCGGCGATGGCCTCGACCGACGGTGCGGCAGGCCCGATCTGGCTCACCGTCACACCTGCGTTCTCCATGACCGCGACCGCAGCGTCGTCACCGAGGAATGCGTTGACGTTGTCCGCCGGCGTGCCGAGCGCCAGCAGCGTCAGGCCGGTGTACTCGTCGAGTGCGAACAAGCCCTCGTCGGTGACCGGCACGACCTGCGTGCCGAGAACGTCGGTGACCTCGACCATCCCGCCCGAACCAGCGTCGGCGGGCTCTGCGTCGTCGGTCGATGGTGCGGCCGTCAGCGCCGTCGTGGTCGACGGTGGAGCCGTGGAGGATGGCGCCGTTGTCTCGACTGTCGTCTCGGTGCCATCGGCGCCCGTTGCGGAACCACTCGACGGCGAGTCGTCTGAGTCCGAGCCGCAGGCGGCCACGGCCACCAGGGAGCCGACGACAACGGCGACAAGCAGGCGGTGCGATCTTGGCTTCATGAGATCTCCGGGAGGCCGAACTTATACAGCGTGTTAGTAGAAGTGGCACAGCGTATAACTAAGGCACACCTAACGCAATCCGTTGCGTGGGCGAGTGTCGTCCGCGGCGCTCGAACGACGCTCGCAGGCGTCCGGCCTGACGACGTCGCTACAGTTCGCCCATGCCCGACACGTCTCGTCGCCTTGGCCTCACCCGCGCCGACGTGGCTCGTGCGGCGGTGGCGATGGTGCACCGCGACGGTCTCGACGG
>JBCCVL010000100.1:0-23386 GCA_039195375.1 Actinomycetota bacterium | reverse complement strand
CGTAGATCGGGAACGACTGAGAAGGGCGTCCCGGACCCAAGGTCTTCAGGCAGAAGCTGAGTACCGGCCCGGCGGCTCCGCCTATCGGCTCGGGTTGCAGAGCGATGCCAGCCGCTGGGGCGTTCCACACTCCGGCGATCAAAGATGACCCACGTCGGCCACGGATTCAACGACGAAGCCGTCGTTGCGGTAGATCAGCCGCCTGAGCGCACACCCTGGCGCTCCATCGTTGAGGAGTGTCGGCCAGCACTCCTCGACGGTTGCGTCCCCGAGGATCGTGCGAAGAAGGTCGACGGTGACGCCACCATGGGCGACGGCGATCACCGGACGCCGCTTCTCCCCGGCACCGTTGACCGAGCGCTTCCAGGACCGGGCGCCCGCTGCTCTCGAAGAGTCACCAACCCTTGGCAAGTAGTCCCGATCTGCCGTGGCCTGCTGCCACCCCCGGACGAAGGCGTCGAAGTCCGTCTCCCCGTCCCAGTTCATCCTCTCGGCCAGTCGATCGTCGACCTCGATCTGGAGTCCAAGAACGTGAGCCAGGGGTTCGGCGGTCTCGCGTGCGCGTCGCAGTGGGCTCGACAGCAACGCCGAGTGCGGTCCGCCTTCTGGAGCGCCTGGGCCGTCCGACGCGCTTGATCGACTCCGAGAGCGGTCAAGCCTGGGTCACCGGGCGTCGAGACCTTCTCGCCGTGTGGGACGATCACGATCCGACACACGTCGCGGCGTAGGCCTCGGCGTGGCGAGCGCCGACGATCTCCACCGGGCAGTAGCCCCGTGGCCGAGGGCATCCAAGCCCAGCTAGTAGTGATCGACCTCGAGCCCGATGAGGTAGACGATCCCGTCTGACATCTCTGCTGCGTAGACGGCCGCTTGACGGAACATCAGCCCGCTCAGCACCAGCACCCGGACGCCAGGCGCCGTCGTCTCGACCGGAAGATCGTCAAACCGCTCGGCGATCTCTTCCTGGATGCCGAACAGGTCGAGCCTGATGAAGTCATCCGCGGACGGTTCGCCATTGGGACCGCGCTCCGGGCCGAATGCGGCGTCAACGTCATCGAAGAACCGATTGTCGACTCGGACCTCTCGACGCACCGAAGGGCTTAGCTGGTCAATTCAGAGAAGCGCTCGGCCAACCGCTCCCGACCGCGAGCGAGCAGATCCTCATCGACCTCGTCTCGCTCGGTCACGACCGCAGCCTTGATCGCCTCGGCCCGCTCGGCCGCCGACATCGCCTCAAGCTCGGTTGCGGTGTAGTCCTTCGCCATGACCCCGATGTTAGACGACGACTGTGACAGCCGTGGCTCCGGACGTCACTGCCCGCCTACTGCCCGTGGCAGCCGTCAACAACCGCATGGGACCGTGACCCTGTGGCACCTGGAACCACTCGTGGTCCGCTGAACGAGCCGATTCAAGGCCTGCTCGCGACACGCGTCGGGTTCTTCCCAAGCTGAATGCGGGAGTTCGATTCTCCTCACCCGCTCCGCTCCTGACCAGGGGAACGCTTCATTCAAGCTTGCTCGAAGTCGGGCTCGCAGAAGCTTCACTGCCCACCGCGGCCCGTAGACCCGGCGACGGTCTAGAGGGAGTGTCTCGAAGCGTGGGCCTCGGCGTGTTGGCGGCGACGATCGTTGCCGGGCAGCTCCCCGAGACCACTGGCGCTCAAGCCTGGCGAGCAGTGATCGACCTCAAGCCCGATGAGATAGACGATGCCGTCTGCCATCTCCGCGGCGTAAAACGACCGCTTGACGGAACATCAGCCCACCAACCACAAGCACCCGAACACCAGCAACACGGCTGCTGCTGTCCGCCGGCGAAGCCACCAGCGTCCGTCGCCCCGGCCGTGTCGACGGCGCGATCGACGGCGGAGCCCGAGAAGCGAACCGCATCCCTCGGCCATGAGGTCGACCTCGAGGCCATGATCGACCGACAGCCGAGCTCCGGACTCCGAGCTCTCCTGCCAACGCAGAGCCCGCGACACCCGTCGCCCCGGACCGAGCGGTACGGTGCTGATCGATGCGTTGGCGGATGACGGTGACCACGATGCTGGTGGCGGGACTCGCCGCGGCCGGGTGCGGCGACGGCGACGAGTCGGGCCGCACGGCGGACACTGCGCCGATCGCCTCGGCGGCGTCGCCGTCGCCAACGCAGGAGGTGACGACGACCACCACGGCCGACCCGCCGACCACGTCGACGACCCCGCCACCGACCACGGTGTCCACGACGGCCGACCCGCCGACGACCGCGACGACAACAACCACCGCGGCAACGACCGCAACGACAACAACCGCCGAGCCACCCGCTGGTCTCGAAGCCGAGCTGACGTTCACCGTGGTTGCGCCGTCCGGCGAGGAGACGATCGTGTCGATCGACTGCCCCGACGACACCGACACGGCGTGTCAGCGCCTGACCGTCGACGACGTCCGCGTCCGGCTCATCGACGGCCCACCCCGTGATCGAGCGTGCACCATGCAGTTCGGCAGCGCGCACCGGGCCCGTGCGATCGGCACCCTCGACGGCATCCCGGTCGACACCACCTTCGCCCGCAACGACGGTTGCGCCATCGCGGACTGGGACGTGCTCATGGCCGGCATCCTGCCGCCCGCCTCCGACAGCTGAGCGACGTCGAGCGAGCGGCGGACCGACCGGAAGTCGGGCCAACCGGATCCGGCCCCCGGCGTATGGTCGCCACGTTGGTATGGGATAGGTTCGGTCGTCGTGGCAACGATCGGTCTCGTGACGTGTCTGGCCTACCCCGAGGTGACCGCAGATGACCAGGTGCTGGCCGCTGCGCTCGAACGGCGTGGCCACCGGGCCATCGCCGTGCCCTGGAACGACAACGACGCGGCCGGTACCGCCGTCGACCTGCTCCTCCTCCGCTCGGCCTGGGACGTCTGGAAGGACGACGTCATCCACAAGCGGTACCTGGCCTGGCTCGACGGGATCGAGGACGAGGGCCCGCCCCTCTGGAACCCACCGGCGACGGCTCGCTGGAGCCTCGACAAGCGCTACGTCATCGGCCTGTCGGCCGGCGCCGTCCGGGTTCCGACGACCATCGAGGTGCAGGCCGGCCAGCTGGAGTCGACGATGGCCGACCAGCGGTGGACCGAGGCCGTCCTCAAGCCCGCCGTCGGTGGCAGCGGCGACGGCGTCGAGTTGATCGATCGCGTCCGGGCCCGAGAGCTCGACGAGTCCGGCCTGGTCCCGGCGTGGACCCCGTGGATGCTCCAGGAGTTCGTGCCCGGGATCCGATCCGCTGGGGAGACGAGCATCATCGTCATCGACGGCGAGGTCACCCACGCCGTGACCAAGCGACCGAAGCCAGGCGAGTACCGGTCGAACAGCGCCTACGGCGTGACCGTGACCTCGGTCGACGTCGACGATCTCCCGATGGAAGAGGTGGACGCCGTCCTTTCCGCGGCACCACAGCCCCTGCTCTACGCCAGGATCGATCTGGTGATCGGTGACCAGGTCTCGCTCATCGAGGTCGAGACCGTCGATCCGGCACTGTGGTTCTCAACCGCACCGGGAGCGGCCGACCGGCTGGCCGCTGCGGTGGAGGCCAGGTTGGTCTGACGGCGGCGGCCGGCGGCCGGCGCAACGGCTCCCGGATTCGTCACTCGTCGGGCGAGGCCCGTTCAGCTGCGGCTGGGCCCCGTTGATCCCGAGCATGACCACGGTCTCGCCCCCGATCGCCTCTCTCAACGGGGCGCAGGCGTCGACCAGCTCCTGGGACTTGGCCGTGATCACCGACGTCATCTCGGCTGCGTCGGTCCCCAGCGCGATGCCGAGAACGCGGTGCCTACTCCGCCACGACGGTGGGGTCGGCGTCCAGGAGGAACGCCTCCATCTCGTCGAGTACTGCGAGGCTGTGCAGGTACGACGTTCCGGCCGCCGTGTCGATCGAGTAGACCTGGCCGGCCTGGACCGCTGGCAGCTCCTCCCACAGTGGGGTCTCGACCACCGACGCCCCCCGAGCCTCGTAGAAGATCACATCGGCCTGGAACTCCTCCAGGATCAGCTCGGGTGACACGTCGACGTAGATGTCGTCGGCTTGGGCCACGGCGGGCATCGTGATGCCGAGGTCGGTCGGGATGGCCGACGTCGGGTTCGGGTTCGAGATCGAGTGGATCGAGATCCCACCCTCCCATGGGCTGGCGATCACCAGCACCGACAGGTCCTCCGACAGCTGGGGCTTCAGCTCGTCGATGCGGGCGAAGTAGGCCTCCCGCTGCTCCTCGAACTCGTCGGTGTAGCCGACCAGTTCGGCCACGGCCCGGTGGAAATCGTCGCGGGTCTTGTTCTCGTTGAGCGCCACCGTCGGGGCGATCTCCTGGAGGACCTCGACGTCCACGTTGTGGTACCACTCGCCGGTGTGGGAGTAGGCCAGGATCAGATCGGGCTGCAGCTCGGTGATCACCTCGACGTTGAGCTCCGAGAACCCGCCGACGGAGGTCACGCCGCTCACGTCATAGGCGGCTGCGGTCGGCGGGTTGAACTCGCCGCCGCCCTGATCGGTCATGCCGATCAACGGCGCCCCGAGGGCGAGGAGCGGTTCGGCGTGGCTGAACTCGTTGAAGGCGATGATGCGCTGTGGGTCGACCGGCACGTCGACCGTGCGACCGAGGTCGTCGGTGAACGACACCGTCGCCGCCTCGGCCGGTTCCGATGCCGACGCGTCCTCGGCCGGCTCGGAGGCCGAGGCAGAGGCAGAGCCGCTGGCCGATGCGGCCGTGTCGCCGTCGTCGTCGCCGCAGGCCGCGGCGACCAGGGCAAACGCCACGAGGGCTCCGACGAACCGCAACGCTGCGAGCCGCAGGGGTGATCCAGTGACCGATCGAGCAACCATGTCCATCCACTCCGCGCCGAACCAACAGGACATCGATCAGTGAAGCGAACCGGTGGGGCGCCCGGCGGCCAATCGCGGGCCTGAGCGGCCAATGTCGAGCGGTGGCCATGCAACTAGCCATCTGTTAAGCACTCCTAATAGACTGGCGCTCATGGACGGGAGCGGCGGCCACCCCCGCGTCGATCCGGCGACGCTGTCGGTCTCGGTGCCCCTGCATGCCACACCCGGGCTTCCCGAACGACCCGTCGCTGATTCCCATCGCCTGCTGTGGTCCGCCGCCGGTGCGGTGTGCCTCGAGGTCGACGGCTGCCCGTCGATCATCGGCCGGCGAAGCGCCCTGTGGGTGCCCGCCAACCAGCGGCTGACCCGCATCGGACCCGGGGCGCTGATCCGGGCCACCTTCGATCCGGACGGCTGGTCCGGACTCCCGGCCAGACCGATGCTCATCGCCCTCGACGACGTGCTGGCGGCCAACCTCACCCACTTCGCCGAGCTCGCCACCGGCCCCGTCGCCGACGCCGCCATCGACGTGATCGCCGAGCGCCTGAGCCGGGCGATGGCGGGTCGGCACCGCCAGCCCCCGTTCCCCGCGGACTCGTCGGCCCGTCGTGTGGCCGAGGCCGTCGCCGCCGACCCGGCCGACCGGCGCAGCCTCGTGGCCTGGGCCCAGGCCGAGGCCACGAGCGTCCGGACGCTCCGGCGGCGCTTCGTGTGTGAGACCGGACTGACCTTCAGCCAGTGGTCGTCGGCCGTCCGCATGCAGCATGCCCGCGCCCTGCTGGCCGACGGCCTGGCGCCGTCGATCGTGGCCAGCAGGTGCGGCTACCGGACCAGCAAGGCCCTCAAGCAGGCACTGCGGGCCGACGAGATCGACGAGCTCGACCACTCGATCGCACGCGCCGGCCAGCTCGACGAATCGCCCGTCGGCAGGGGCGGCGGCGCTGGCCGGGGCGAGGGCGTCCGCATCGTTCGGGTGGTCGAGCGCCACCGCCGGACCCGGACGTTCACCGATGCCCTCGGTCGAACCGTCTCGGTGCCTCGACACCCGACCCGGATCGCCGCGCTCCACGATTTCACCATCGGCGAACCGCTGCTGGCGATCGGCGCCACCGTCGTGGCCATGACCGGGGATCGGGCCGAGCGCAACTGGCACGCCCCGATCGCCCGGCGGCACGACCTCGACGACGTGGTCATGACCGGTGCGGGCGATGCCATCGACCTCGCCACCCTCCGGGATCTAGAGCCCGACCTCATCCTCGCCTATGCGTGGCACGGGGCCACGCTGCCCGGGGTCGACATCGAGCGCCTCCAGCAGATCGCCCCGACCGTCGCCTTCGACGAGTCCCAACCGAGGAGCGCCCACCTCGCCGACCTGGCGGCGCTGGCAGGCCGGAGCGATGAGCTCGACCGGCAGCGCCAGATCTACGCCGCCGCGGTCTCGACGCTGGCCGACCGTCTACCGCCCACCAGTCGACGGCGACTGTACGCCTCGCTCGTGGTCGAGGACGCCGTGATGTGCTTCCACTCACGGGTCAACCCCAATCCGATCGCCCGGGCCCTCCGCAACCTCGACCTGCCCGTCTCCCGTTTGACGGACCGGACCAACCTCTACGTCGACCTGGACGACGCGGGCCAGCTCACGGCGCTGGACGAGCCCGATGTGCTGCTCATCGAGTCCAGGAGCAACGACCCGAGCACCGTGCAGCGCTGGAGCGAGTTGCAAGCCGTGGCCGACGGTCGGGTCTTCGAGGTCGAGACGCCGGCCGGCACCTCCTACCGCTCCGGCCTCGGCGCACTCGACGCCATCGGGTCGGCACTGCTCGGCCTGACCGACGCTGCCTGATCGCCGGCGTCGATCCCGCACCAGATCATCTCGACGATCCGACCGGCGTCACGCGGCCGCAGCGGCCGGTGGCCGATGAGGAGCCGGGTCCACAGGGGGCCGTAGATCGCATCGAGCACGATCTCGTGGTCGACGTCGCCCCGCACCTGGCCGAGCTCGATGCCACGATCGAGCCGAGCCCGTGACAGCTCCCGACGGGGATCCCAGAACCGTCGGCGGAACTCGGCGGCGATGTCATCGTCCGACTGCGACTCGGCCAACAGCTCCCGGATGATGCGACCGGTCGGCGACTCGAACAGCCTGACCACACTGCGGAGGTGACGCTCGAAGTCGGCCCGGACGTCCCCGGTCTCCGGGAACGGCGTCGCCTTCATCGTGCCGTCGACGAGGGCATCGAGCACGACGGCGGTCTTCGACGGCCACCAGCGATAGATCGTCTGTTTGGCCACGCCGGCGGTCTCGGCGATCGAGTTGATCGTGACCTGGCCGGGGCTGGAGGCGCCAACGAGGTCGAAGGCGGCGGCCAGCACCCGGACCCTGGCCTCCTCGTCACGCGTCCGTCCCCGGGGCATCGACCCATCGTAGGGAGCGCGCCGGCCACATCCAAGACCCCAGGTATTTGTAGACCAGTGGTTGCGGTTTATAATTCGAGACCCCTAGTCTCGATGAAGAACCAGCAACCGACCGGAGGCTCCCATGACCGCCATCACCGTCCTCGGCCTCGGAGCCATGGGCTCACGCATCGCCGCCCGACTGGCCGCCGACGCCGACCACACCGTCACCGTCTGGAACCGGACCACCGCCGCCTCAACCGCGCTGGCCGACGAGCCCGATGTCACCGTCGAGGTGGCCAGCAACGCCAGGGCCGCCGTGGCCGGCGCCGACATCGTGCTCTCGATGGTCACCGACGACGAGGCCAGCCGGTCACTCTGGCTCGATCCCGACACCGGCGTACTCGCCGCCCTCTCCCAAACCGCGGTCGCCATCGAGGCCTCGACGATCACCCGGCGCCACGCCGTCACCCTCGGGACCGCGGCGTCGGAAGCCGACATCGCCTTCCTGGAGGCTCCGGTCGTCGGTTCCCGGCCGCAGGCCGAGGCCGGTGCGCTCGTCGCCCTCGTCGGAGGCGACGCCGAGACCCTCGATCGGGTCAGACCCGCCCTCGCGTCCTACACCGCCGCCATCCGCCACCTCGGACCGATCGGCGCCGCCGCCACCGCCAAGCTGGCCATCAATGGGCTGTTCGGCCTCCAGGTGGCGGCCTATGCCGAGATCGTCGGCCTGCTCGAGCGCACCGGCGTCCCGGTCGACGATGCGGTCGACGTGCTCGGCGGCCTGCCGATCACGTCGCCAGGGTTGCAGCGCATCCTCGGGCTGTTCGCCGCCCGCGATTTCGCACCGAACTTCCCGGTTGCGCTCGTGGCCAAGGACTTGGGCTACCTGCGAGCCCTCGCAGCCGAGGCCGACGCCGAAACCCCGTTGACCGAGGCGGCGGCTGCGGTGTTCCAGGCGGGAGCGGCTGGACCCCAGGCCGACCTCGACATCGCCGGGATCGCCGAGCGCTACCTGCCCCCCGGTTGGCACCGGTCCCGGCCGGCGAGCGCGGCGGCGAGCTGACAACATGGCGGGGTGAGGGTCTCCAGCCCGGACAAGCTCCTGTTCCCCGCAGACGGGATCACCAAGGCCGACGTCATCGCCCACTACCAGCGGGTCGGCCCGGCGATGCTGGACCTCCTGGCCGGCCGGCCACTCACGCTGCAGCGCTTCCCCCGTGGTATCGAGGCCAAGGGATTCATGCAGAAGAACGCAGCCGACCACTTCCCGCCGTCGATCCGCCGCCTACCGGTACCGAAGCGCGGGGGCGGCGAGACCGTGTACCCCGTGGTCGACCGGGCGGACGACCTCGCCTACCTGGCCAACCAGAACACGATCACGTTCCACATGTGGACGTCGTCGGCCGCCGAGCCGGGCCGACCGGATTGGCTCGTGATCGACCTCGACCCCGAAGCCGGCGATGCCGACGCCGCCAGGGCGGCGACCCGGAAGGTCGGCGAGGTGCTCCGCTCGTTCGACCTCGACGGGTTGCCATTGGCCACCGGATCGAAGGGCTTCCACGTGTGGGTGCCGCTGTCACCGGTCGATGGCGGGTTCGGCGCCGTCGCTCTGGCTTCCCGGGCGCTCGCCGGACTCGCCGTCGCCGCGGCACCGGACGACCTGACCACCGAGTTCCTGAAGCGCAACCGCGAGGGCCGGGTCTTCGTCGACTGGCTGCGCAACGGGCCGACGGCAACGGTCGTCGTGCCCTACTCGCTCCGGCCCCGCCCCGGGGCGCCGGTGGCCACGCCGCTGTCGTGGGACGAGCTCGCCACCACCGACCCGGACGGCTGGCGCATCGACACCGTCGGCGACCACGAGTCACCGCTGATGCCGACACCGCAGGCCCTGCCGGTCGAGGCGATCGAGCGGGCGGCGAGGGCGGCGGGCGTCGACCTCGACACGCCCCATGACCGCTTCGGCCGGGACCGCTCGGGCTCCTGACCGACGGGCGACGGGACCCGGTCCGACGCCCTCGGTCGCCCTCAGGCCACGGCAAGCCGGGGAGCCGAGACGCCGAACCGCTCTCGGAGCTCGTCGAGCGGGGTGTCGAGCTCGTCCTCCCACAGGTGGAAGTGCAGGTTGTCGCTCGCCCGGCCGAGCACCCAACCGTCGACGAGTGCGTCCATGGCCTTGGTGGTCGATCCCGGGCTGACGAAGGCCAGGTGGGCGGTCGTGACCGCGACCCGCATGGCGTGATACGGGAACCGGAGCTGGGCGAAGTGGAAGCCGGCCTGGGCCAGCTCGCCGAGTGGCTTCGAGCTGAACCCGGTCATCACGTGCAGGAAGTCGTGGATCTGGAAGCCCCGGACGATGGCGTAGCTCAGGTCGTCCGGCAGGCGGTCGAGCGTCCCGGACGATTGCAGCTGCTCGTTGAACGACCGGTAGTTGCGGGCGAGGTTCTCCTCCAGACCGTTGTCGACGATGAAGCGGCGGTAGCCGTCGCCCAGTGTCCCGGGGGCGCAGCGCTCGAGGTCGGCCACGGCGAGCGGTTCGGCCAGGAACCGGCGGTCGACGAACTCCCCGGCGCCGGGGATGGACAGCAACTCCTGGTGGTAGGCGTCGATCGCGTCCTGGGGCGCCTCCTCCCACCAGTCGTGGAACAGGAGGTAGACGCCGTAGTCGAAGGGGCGGTCGACGGCGGTCAAGAACTTCTCGGCGAAGGCTCGGTCGACGATGGGCTCGGTCATGGGTCTACTCCAGGATCGCTCGGTCCCGAGTCACCCTAGTCGATTAATTGAACGTGTTCAAACAACATCTTCTGCGACGTTCGGACCGTGCGGTCGGATGCGACTCAGACGATGATGCCGCTGGCCCTGCGGGCCGCCCGATCGAGGGCCCGGCACGTCTCGACGACCTGACGACGAGCCGCATCGACGATCGCCGGGCCGGCCTCCGGTCGGGTCCGGGGGTACCCGCCGGCCAGCTCCATCAGCTCCGCCGTCGGCTCGACGACCACCACCTCGCTCCCGGCCAGACGGAGGCGGTCGACCTCTCGCTGGAGCTGGCGCTTGGCCCGCCAGCGGACCGGGCCCCGACCCGGGCGGGTCATCGGCGAGGCGATGAGCACGAGGTCGGGCGGATCGTCCAGCAGCAGGTCGGCGTGCGTCGCCGAGGCCACCGCCCCGTCGACGAAACGCTCACCGTCGATCTCCTTCGGCCGGAACAGGCCCGGGACCGCGGAGGTCGCCTCGACCACATCGCGGAGATCGACGTCGGTCCGGTCGCGGCCGAAGACGACGGTCTCACCGTCGCCGAGGCGGACGCTCGGGATCCAGAGGTTGGGCGGCCAGGCGTCGAGCCCGTCGGTCGGGAAGCGGCGGAGCGGCCAGGTCGGGAAGGCGCCGGCCGGCACCAGACCGAGCAACCCGACGATGCCACCCCGTCGGATCATCCCCGGGGCCTGCGGCCGGAGGAGGCGGGCCACGCGCCGGGTCTCGCCCATCGATTGGCGCATCTCGTCACGTTGGCGGTCGGACATCGGTTGGGTGATCGACACCAGGACGGCTTCGGTGTCGTTGCCGGCCAGGACCGAGGCGGCGATGGCCCCACCGGCCGAGGTACCGATGACCCGGTCGGCGTCGGCCGGGGCACAGCCAGTCGCCTCCTGGATCCCCTCGATGACCCCGAGGTGGTAGGCCCAGCCGATCGATCCGCCGGCGCCGAGCACGAGTCCGACGGTCACCGCCCGACCTCGTCGGGGCGTCGTTCCAAGCTGTTGGTCATGGGATCATCCTAGCGCCTTCTCGATACATTTCGAATCGTTTATAGGACAGGAGGTCGAACCCCACCGGTGACCGGACGGCGAATACTCCGGGAGGAGTACCGACGAACTCACGTCGGCCGATGCCACCAGCGAGCGCTCGGCTCACGATCGGTCCATGCCCCGACCGATCTGGAACCGCTTCAGCCTCCCCCAGCTGCTCGTCCTCGCCATCGCCACCGTAGCCCCGCTCGTGATCTCGGGCGTCGTCGGCGCTCGACTGCTCGGCTCCATCACGACCGAGACGATGCTCGACCTCGCCCTCGCTGCGGGCGAGGACCCCGGGATGATCACGTTCGGTGCCATGTTCCTGGCCTCGCCGGTCCAGTGGGTGACCGGCCGGAGTCAGGTCCGGGTCCGAAAGCACCTCGGGATCGTCTTCGCCCTCCTGGCGATCAGCAACGGCGCCATGTTCGTCATCGAGAGCGGCCTGGCGGCTGCCATCGGCGCACCGTTCCTCGTCGCCGGCTCGATCGCGCTGCTGATCAGCCTCCCACTGCTGCTCACCAGCTCCCGGCGGGCGCAGCGCCGCCTCGGTTTGCGCCGCTGGCGGCTCCTGCACCGGGCGACCTATCTCGTGGCCGTCGCCCTCGTCGCCCACGTGGCCCTGATCCCGGAGTTCGGCATCGGCGCCACCCTGATCTCGATCGGGTTCGCCGCCCGGCTCCCGCCGGTCCGGCGCCGGCTCGAGCGGGTCGGGGCCGGGGACCGTCGGCCGACGAGCCACCGACCGGGCGACGTCCGGGTTCCGGCCGACCTGCCGGCCTCGACCGTCGCTGCGATCGAGGATCAGGAACCGTCGGGTCCGGCGGCGTCGATGTCGGCCGCAACCGATCGGGCCAGCGCGTTGAGCCGGCCCCGGTAGACGTCGACCGACGGCTCGTCGACCCGGAAGCCCTGCGGAGCCATGCGAAGCAGCTCGATCCAGGCGTCTCGCTGATCGACGACCGCACGGGAGCGACCGGGGACCCGGCGGCGCAGGTGGGCGGCCAGGCCGACCCACAGCCGGTCGACCTCCTCGCCGACGGCGGCGGCCAACGTGGCCTCCTTCCGACCGATCAGCTCGTCGATGTGGGGTGAGGCCGCCATCCGCTCCCAGAGGTCGCCGTCGAAGCGCTGGAGCAGGCCGTCGAGCCCGTCGGCGGTCCGCTCAGACGAGACCAGCGCATCGAGCGCCCGGTCGACGTGCTCGGCGAACAGCGCAACGAACGCCGATGCGAAGATGTGGTCCTTGTCCCGGAAGTACTGATAGAGCGCCGGGCGGGAGACGTCGGCAGCGGCGGCGATGTTGGCCATCGACGTGCCGGCATACCCCCGTTGGGAGAACTCCTCGATGGCGGCGGCCAGGATCGCCGAGACGCGGGCGTCGGCACGGCTGGTGCGCGGGTGCGTCGGCAGGAGCTCGGAGGCCACGGAACCCACCTTGACACAATCCGACGAATGTGTCAGGTTTTCGTTGCTGACACCATCGCTGAGATGTGTCAGGTCTGAACGTCCCCCTCTCGCCCACTTCGACGACGGAGCTCGCCGTGACCCGACTGGCCTACCAGATCCCCAACTTCACCTATCCCGACAGCACCCCGGCCGACATCTTCCCGACCGTCGTTGCCCAGGCCAAGGCGGCCGAGGCCGCCGGGTTCGACCGGGTGATGGTGATGGACCACTTCTATCAGCTCCCCGGCCTCGGCGCCCACGACGAGCCGATGGTCGAGGCCTACAGCCTCCTGGCTGCGCTGGCCCAGCACACCGAGACGGTTCGACTCTCGACGCTGGTGACCGGCAACACCTACCGCCACCCGACCCTGCTGGCCAAGACGATCACCGCCCTCGACCACGTCTCGGGCGGGCGGGCGACCCTTGGCATCGGCGCCGGCTGGTTCGAGCTCGAGCACGACTCGCTCGGCTACGAGTTCGGCACCTTCACCGACCGGTTCGAGAAGCTGGAGGAGGCGCTGCAGATCATCATCCCGATGCTCCGGGGCGAGAAGGTCAGCCTCGACGGCAAGCGCTACCAGGTGGCCGACGCCATCAACTCCCCGGCACCGATCTCCCGCATCCCCATCATGATCGGCGGATCGGGCGAGAAGAAGACCCTCCGCATGGTCGCCCAGTACGCCGACGAGTCCAACCTGGCCAGCGGCACGGCCGACGAGATCCCCCGCAAGCTCGACGCCCTCGCCGCCCACTGCGAGCGTCTCGGACGCGACCGGTCCGAGATCAAGGTGACCAAGCTGACGATGTGCCTGGTCGCGCCGACCATGGAGGAGGCCGAGGCCGACCTCCGGTCCGTCGCCGGAGCCAAGGGCTGGAACGACGAGGTGATGGAAATGGCCAAGGGCATCCTCATCTACGGCGACCCCGACACCGTCGGCGAGGCACTGCAGGCCACGATGGACACCGGCATCGACGGCCTCACGATCAACCTGCCGGGCAACGGGCACAACACCGACCGGATCGGCCTCCTCGGCGAGATCGCACTGAAGGCGACCGCCTCGGCGGCCTGAGCGTCAGCGGCGGACACCGCGCCACCGAGCCCGGCTGATCCCGTCGGCCGGGCTCGGACGGGATCAGCGCTGCATCCTCGAGCGCTCGAGTTCGCGCTGGCGCCGCTCCCGCTTCGCCTTCTCCTTCTTCTTCCGCTCCTTCTCGGCCTGGGCCGCCATCCAGGCCTGGAGCGTCGGGACCATCTGGTCGAGATCCGGCCAGATCGTCTGCTGATCCCAGCTGAAGCTCGACCGGTCGAGCACGAGATCGAGCAGCGATCCGCTCAGGTCGACACCAGGCAGCTTGGCCCCGGCCAGCTCCGCCCCGACGAGGTTGGCGCCCCGCAGGCTGGCCATCGACAGGTCGGCGCCACGGAGCACGGCCTTGGTCAGGTCGGCCCCATCGAGTTTGACCCCGCTCAGGTTGGCGTTGCGGAGGTTGGTACCCGCCAGCTTCGCCCCGGTCAGGTCGGCGCCGGAGAGATCGGCCTTCATGGCCTTCGCCCCCGAGAAGTCGGCCTGGCGCATGTCGGCCATGTGGAAGCTCGAGCTGGTCAGATCGGCTTTGCGGAGGTTGGTTTCGGTGAAGCTCCCCTGGCGGAAGTCGGCGTGGTCGAGGAACGCCGTGTACAGGCGGGCCTGGTCGAACTTGGCCCGCCTGGCGTTGACCCCGTGGAACTCGGCTCGCCTGGCGTCGGCTCGACGGAGGTCGGCCCCGACCATCGAGGCCTCGCTGAGGTTGGCCTCGTAGAGGACCGTCCAATAGAGGCTGGCACCGGTGAGGTCGGCGCCGATGAGGAAGGTCTCGATCATCGTCGCCTGGTTCAGGCTGGCGTGGGCCAGGTCCGCACCGGTGAGGATCGCCATCCGGAAGTCCACCCGTGACAGGTCCAGGCCCGCCAACCGGGCCCCCGGCACGGTCGCCCGATAGAACGACCGTCGAACCGGGCGAGCGACGAACCGCCGGGGCGACGAGCCGGCGTCGTAGGGCTGCAGATCAGCGGCGGCGTTCATCGATGACGCTCCGACCGGTGGCAGGTCGGTCCATGGACCGAGCCTAGTCGCGTGGCGTCGCGTGGTCACCTGTCGACAGCCGGCCGCCCCACCCACCGGTCGGCGGCGGACGGCGTCGCGTCGGTGCCACCGCGAACGCCGGACGATGCATGGCGCTCGCAGCGTGGCCCGACCGCAGTCTGGGGTGGTCACTCCGTCAGTTCGACGGTCGCCTCACCGACGATGTCGGCAACCGAGTTGCCGATCAGCACGTCATAGCGGCCGGGCTCGACCACCCAGCCGGCCTCCGTTCGCCGCTCGACCTTCCGCAGCTGGGGCAGGGTGGTCGCATGGCCGTCCCGCAGGGCCGGCCACTCCGGCTGACCGGGGTCCCAGTAGGCAAAGGATCGCTCGTCGAGGGTCAGCGTGACGGTCGTGGACTCACCCGGGCCGAGCGTGACCTTGGCGAAGGCCTTCAGCTCCCTCTCCGGCCGAGCGAGGCGGCTGCCGTGCGGGCGGACGTAGCACTGGACCACGTGGTGGCCGGGTCGGCTCCCGACGTTGGTGACCGGCACCTCGACGACGACCGCCTGACCGACGGCAACGGCGTCACCCGACAGGTGCGGCCGGCCGACCTCGAAGCTGGTGTACGACAACCCGTGGCCGAACGGCCAGGTGACCGGGAGCCGCCGGCTGTCGTACCAGCGATAGCCGACGAAGACGCCCTCGGCGTAGGGGACCTGACCGTTGTCACCGGGGAACGAGCCATAGGACGGCGTGTGCTCGATGCGCTCGGGGAACGTGGTCGGGAGTCGCCCACCGGGATCGACGACCCCGGTCACGACGTCGACCAGCGCGTCACCCATCTCCTGACCCCCGAGCCACGACTGCAGGATCGCCGGCGCCCGATCCCGCCACGGCATCGTGACCGGCGCCCCGGTGTTGACCACCACGACGGTCCGCGGGTTAGCGGCGAGCACGGCATCGACCAGACGGTCCTGATCACCGGGCAGGCCGAGGAAGCTGCGATCCTCCCCCTCGGTCTCCCAGTCGTCGTTGGTGCCGACGACGACGATCGCCGCATCGGCGGCGCCGGCCGCGGCGACGGCCCGTTCGATCGCATCGTCGGGGAACGGCGACCGGACGCGCACCTCGGCGCCGCCGATGTTGCGTCGGCGGTCGGCGATCTCGAGTACCAACTCGTAGGACCGGCCGGCATCGAGGTGGCGCTCGACCACCGGCAGCCTGGCCCCGAACCCGAAGAACGCCGAGTCGGGGCGGGGCGGGTCGACCGTGCCGTCGACGAGCACGTCGCCGTCGATCAGGAGCCGCGACCTGGACACCTGGGTCAGGCGGAAGCCGTGCACGCCGGTGGTGGACGGGGTGAACGCCGTCGTTGCCCGGATCGAGTAGGCGTCCGGCTCGATGCCGGGCAGTGGTTCGGTGCCGTAGAGGAGCCGACCGGTGTCGCGGTTGGCGGTGCCGACCGGCTCCCCCGCCAAGGTCGGGTTGTCGAACAGCTCGACCTGCATACCCTGCCCGCCATCCGGTGCCACGATGGCCGGACCGCCGAGCAACGGTGCCCTGGCGTCGATGTCGCACCCGGGCTCGTGGACGATCTCGACGTCGTCGCCGAGTCGGGCGGTGAGGGCAGCGAGTGGGCTGGTGCGGTGGAACGGCCGGAGGTTGGCCGAGCCGCCACCCATGATCTGGGCCCGGTCGGCGTTCGGCCCGATGACGGCCAGCGTGGCGATCGTCCCCGGGTCGAGGGGCAACAGCGGGGGTTCACCAACGGTCGGCGACTCGTTGCGGTACAGGACCATCGCCTCAGACGCCGCCCGCCTGGCCAGGGCCCGGTGGTCGGGATCGTTGATCGATCGCTCGGGCGCCGGCTCGTCGTGCAACGCGCCGATGGCCTCGAACGCCGACAACATCCGTCCGGCCAGCTCGTCGAGGGTCGACTCCGCGACCAGGCCGTCGGCGACCGCCCGCCCGAGCACCGTCCCGTAGGCCCGGTCGCCGACCGGCATCTCGATCGTCAGCCCCGCCTCGGCCGAGACGACCGTGTCGGCCGCCGCCGCCCAGTCGGTGGTCACGAAACCGTTGAACCCCCACTCGCGCCGCAACAGCTCCGTCAGCAGCCAGCGGTCCTCCGTGCACCAGCGACCGTTGAGGCGGTTGTAGGCGGTCATCACGCCGAGCGTCCCCCCTTCGGTCACCGCCAGCTCGAACGGGACGAGGTACAGCTCGCGCAACGCCCGCTCGTCGATGATCGAATTGCTGGTGTAGCGGTCGGTCTCACACTCGTTGCCGACGAAGTGCTTGACCGTGGTGATCACGCCCTGGGACTGGACCCCGCGGACGTAGGCCGCGGCCAGCTTGCCCGCCAGCAGCGGGTCTTCGGAGAAGCACTCGAAGTTCCGCCCGGCCAGTGGCGACCGGTGGAGGTTGACCGTCGGCGCCAGCAGCACCCTGGCCGCCTTGGTCCGTGTCTCGCGACCGAGCAGCACGCCGAGCTCCTCGACCAGCCCGGGATTCCAGGTGGCGCCCAGGGCCGAGCCGCACGGGAGGCAGGTGGCCATGGCGTCGCCCGAGCCGAGGAACGACGTGCCCCTGGCCCCGTTCGGTCCGTCGGTCACCGCCCAGTCGCCGATGCCGAGCCGCTCGACGCCCGGCATCGCGAAGACGCCCGAGCCGGCGGTCAGCCGGGCCTTCTCCTCGAGTGTCAGGTCGGCCAACAGCTCCTGGGTTCGTGGTCCAAGCTCGGGGTTCGAGGTCATGGTGCTCCTGGTGGGTCGGGGTCGGCGCCGGGCGTCGAGGTCCGGGCCGGTCCAGCCGTGCGGAACCCGAGGTTGGCCGACGGCGAGTGGGCCGAACTCATCGACCGGGCGGCGCAGCGGTAGCGGTGGCAGTACGACTCGTGACAGAGATAGGACCCGCCGCGGATGACCCGTCCGGGTCCGTCGGCCGGACCCGTCGGATCGTTCCGCGGCGATCGGGCGTACCAGCCGGCGCCGAAGTGGTCGGCGCACCACTCCCACACGTTGCCGACCATCTGCCACAGCCCGTAGCCGTTCGGCTCGTAGGTCCGGACGGGCGCGGTGGTCAACCAGCCGTCGTCCCCGGTGTTCACGTCGGGGAAGGAGCCCTGCCAGATGTTGCAGCGCCAGGAGCCGTCGTCGCCAAGCAGGTCGTCGCCCCAGGGATAGCGGGCGCCGATCAACCCACCGCGGGCGGCGAGCTCCCACTCGGCCTCGGTCGGCAGTCGCCGGCCGGCCCAGGCGGCGTAGGCCGAGGCGTCGTCCCAGCTGACGTGCACGACCGGGTGGTGGCCGAGACCGTCGAGGTCCGAACGGGGGCCGCCAGGACGGCGCCAGTCGGCGCCGCGGACGTCGCGCCACCAGGGCGCGCCGGGGGCGGCGATGGACACGTCGCCGGCGTCGGCGGCAACGGCGAGGTGGAACACCGGTGAGCTCCCACGCTCCTCGGCCTCCGTGCGGTGACCGGTCGCGTCGACGAAGTGGGCGAAGGCGTCGTTGGTCACCGCGGTGGCATCGATCGTGAACGCGCCGACGGCCACCTCGTGCACCGGGTCCTCCCCATCGGGTCGCCTGCCGTCGCCGCTGGCATCGCCCATGGCGAACACCGAAGCCGGGATCGTCACCGTCTCGATCGGGTTGGCGGCGTCGATCGTCATTCCGGCTGGTCGGCGAGCCAGCGGATCCGGGGCAGCTCGGGTTGGGGCGCCACCTCGACGTCCTCGCAGCCCTCCGGCACCGGCTGCGACCGGTGTGGGGCGTCGCCGACCCTGGCTTGCTCGCGCCACATCGCCGCCTTCAGCTCGTCCCGGATCTCGGCGTAGGCCGGGTCGTCGTGGACGTTGGCGACCTCGTCCGGGTCGACCTCCAGGTCGTAGAGCTCCCACTCCGGTGGATAGCTGAAGAACGAGGTGTGGGGCAGGCCGAACCCGTCGTTGTAGTAGTAGATGAGCTTGTACCGGTCCGTGCGGTAGCCGTAGTGGGCCGGGGCCTTGTGGATGATGTCGTCGTTCTCCCAGTACCGGTAATAGAAGGCGGCCGGCCGTTCGGTCTCGGGCTCGTCGTCCGCCTCGGCGCTCAGCTCCGGCCAGAAACTGCGACCCTGCATCCTCGGGTGGTGCTCGACCCCGGCGGCGTCGAGGATCGTCTGGGCGACGTCGACGTTGGTCACGATCCCGTCGAACGAGCGCCCGGCCGACACCCGACGGGGGTAGGACACGAGCAGCGGCATCCGCAGCGACTCCTCGAACATCAGGCGCTTGTCGAACCAGCCGTGCTCCCCGAGGAAGAATCCCTGGTCGGAGGCGTAGAGCAGCATCGTGTCATCGAGGTCACCCCGATCGCGCAGCCAGTCGGTGAGCCGGCCGACGTTCTCGTCGACCGACTCGACGCAGGCGAGGTAGTCGCGCAGGTACCGCTGCAGCTTCCACACCGCCTGTTCCTCGTAGTCGAGGCCGGGCGGCGGCTCCTCCTTGAGGTCCTCGAGGCTCAGGTGGTCGGCCACCCGCATCGCCGTGCGGCGGACCGACGCCGAGCGGGTTGCGTAGTCGTCCCAGAAGGTGGCCGGGATCGGCCGGGTGACCTCGTGGCGCTCCCGGTGCTCGGGCTTCGGCTCCCACGGGCGGTGCGGCGCCTTGTGCCACACGAGCACACACCAGGGTTCGTCCCCGTCGAGCGACTCGACCCAGTCGATGGCCAGGTCGGTGATGAGATCGGTGGCGTAGCCCTCGATCGTCCGCCGGCCCGAGGCCGACAGGAACGTCGGGTTCCAGTAGTCACCCTGGCCGGGCACCACCTCCCAGTGGTCGAAGCCCTCGGGGTCGTGGCCGTCACCGTGCCCCATGTGCCACTTGCCGATCATCGCCGTTCGGTAGCCGGCGTCGGCCAGCAGCGAGATGAACGTCGGCTGGGAGGCGTCGACCGGGGTGAACAGGGTGTAGACGCCGTTGACGTGGCTGTAGGCGCCGGTCAGCAGCGACGCCCGCGACGGCGAGCAAAGCGAGTTCGTGGCGAAGCAGTTGTCGAACCGCCAGCCGGTGGCGCCCAGCTCGTCGATCCGGGGCGTCGAGTTGATGACCGAGCCGTAGGCGCTGATGGCGTTGGCGGCGTGGTCGTCGGTCAGGACGAAGACGATGTTCGGTCGACGCAATGGGTGCTCCATGGTCTCGGTGCTCGGCGCCGACGCTCAGGTCGACGGGACGTGGATGACCTCCATCACGTGCCCGTCCGGGTCGGTGAAGGCGAGGAGGTCGGCGCCCCGGAAGTCCACGACGTTCCCGTCGGAGGCGCCGAGGCGGACCAGGGCATCCTTGACCGCGTCGAACGCCTCGGCGGAGTCGATGCGGAGGGTGTAGTGGTCCAGGCGCAGGTTCTGCTGGAGCAGCACGGCCGGGGTCTCGGCCGGAGCCGGTTCGATCGTGCCAGACTCCACCACCTGGAGCTGCACGCCGCCGAGGTCGTAGAAGGCGAGCCGTCCGACCGGCGAGTCCATCGGGAACCCGGGGTCGGGATCCAGGTCGAAGGCCTCGGAGTAAAAGGCAACGAAGCGGTCGAGGTCGTTGGTGGCGGTGGCGAGGTGGTGGACGGCGGACACGTTGGCCATGAGGGCTCCGATCGATGCGGTTCGTTGGTCGTTGGCGTCGAGCAGCGTGGCGACGGTCCGTCGACGAGCCGGGTGACCCCGAGGGTAGACCTCGCCCGGTCGAACCACCGTCCCTCGTCGGTGATCGGCGGCCGGTGACGAGACCGGCCGCGTACGGGCGGCCCGAGCCAGCCCGACCTCAGCCCCGCACCTGGGGTGCGACCTCGTTGATCAGACGCTCGGTCGCCGCCGCCGACTCGGGGTCGTCCGACGCGACCGAGGCGCCGGACACGTTGAAGTGACTGACGCCGAGCTCCACCAGTCGGCCGAGCCCGTCGACGCAGCGGTCGACCGACCCGAAGATGGCGAAGGTGTCCAGGAAGTCGTCGGTCAGGACCTCGGTCTGGGCGCCGTCGTTCCTGGCGTGGCGGTTCATGTCGTAGGCGGCGTGCACCGCCTCGAAGACCTCGGTCTGGGTGTCATCGGCCGGCGCGTTGACGGAGCCGTGCATGGCCGAGAAGCGGGCGAAGAGGCTGGCCGAGCCGCGACCGATGGCCCGGGCCGTGACCACGTCGTCGTGGCACACGACGTTCACGTACGCGCCGAACGACAGCTCCGACGGATCCCGACCCGCGTCCTCGGCCGCCCGTGTCGCCGTCTCGATCCCCCACGCCACCCGTTTCGGGTCGGCGCCGAGGGCGAAGAGCACCCGGTCGGCCCGGCGGGCCGCGGCGGCGATGACCCGTGGCCCGGTTGCTGCGACGTCGACGGGGACCGGGGCCACCCGGTCGGCCCAGGCGATCGTGCTCGACTCCGGCCGGTCGGCCAGACCGAGCCCGTCGACCGGCGGGGCGATGTGGTCCGGCGTCACCAGCTCCCCGAGGTCGACCTCGCCGGCCCGCACGTAGGTGGCGAGATGGCGGAGGTAGCGTTCGAACCAGTCGAGCCGGGCCGGGGCCAGACCGATGTGGGCCAGCGCCGAGTCGCCCCGCCCGATGCCGAGCCGGAACCGACCGCCCGAGAGGTGTTGGACGGTGAGGGCCGAGCTGGCGGTGACCGCGGCATGCCGGGTGACGACGTTGGTCACGGAGGTCATCAGGCCGAGACGCTCGGTCGCGGTGGCGGCCAGCGCCAGGAACACGTAGGGGTCGGTGGCCAGGTTCTGCGAATCGACGGTCGCCAGCCCGTCCCAGCCCTCCTCCTCCATCCGGGCCGCCAGGGTGGCCGCCCGCCGCGGGCCGGCCGCCGCTCCCGTCGTCCAGAACTCAACGGCCATCGGCATTCCCTCCACACGATCGCTGCCAGGGACCGTAGCCGGGGCCGGGACGGCCTCGCCGTTCGAGGAGCCGGGCGCGACCCGCAGGGCACCGGAACGTGCTGTGCTGTCACCGATGCTCGACCGAAGCCACGAAGCCGTACCGTGGCTGACGCCCCGCCGGGCCGGCCTCGCCCTCCTCGTGATCGGCGCGCTCGGCGTGACCGGTGCGTCGTTGGTCTCGCTGCTCGGCGGGTGGATCTGGCCGTTCGACCTCCTGGCCCACTTCCGGGTCCAGTACGCCGGCCTGTTGGTCCTGGCCGTCGTGGCCGCACTCCTGCTGCGGGGCTGGTTGACCGCGCTCGGCCTCGGCCTCCTGCTCGTCGCCCACCTGGTGCCGTTGCGCCCGCTCGTGTTCGCCGGCGACGAGCCCGTCGGCGACGGTCCGACGATGCGGGCCGTCCACATCAACGTGCTGACCAGTAACACCCGGGTCGCCGACACGGCGGCGTGGTTGGCCGAGCAGGACGCCGACGTCGTCGTGGCCCAGGAGACCGACCGGCGTTGGGTCACGGGCCTCGACGCCGGCCTGGACGGGTTGGTCCGCCTACCGACCGAGACGATCCGCTCGGACAACTTCGGACTGGTGGTCTATGTCCGCGACGGGATCGAGGTCGTGTCGGTCCAGGTCGTCGACCCGGACCGCACGCCGGCGATCGTGGCCGAGTTGGCGCTGCCGGACGGCCGCACGACCGTGGTGTACGCCGTCCACACCCTGCCACCGGTCGGGGCTGACAACGTCGAGTGGGCCAACGAGCAACTCGAGCGGGTGGCCGGGACCGTGAACGGGCACGACGGACCGGCGCTCGTCGTCGGCGACCTCAACGCCACCCGATGGGGCGACAGTTACCAGCGGCTCCGCTCGCGGGTCGAGCTGGTCGACAGTGCCGATGGCCGAGGCCTCCAGGGCACCTGGCCGTCGCCGCTCTGGTTCACGGGGATGATCGGGATCGACCACGTCCTCGTCACACCGGACGTCCGGGTCGACGACCGGTTCGTCGGGCCCGACCTCGGCTCCGACCACCGGGCCGTTGTCGTCGACGTCACCTTCGTGGCGGGCTGACCCCATCGGCGACGACGACTCGTCGCCCCGACAGCTCAGCTGCTCAGCGCCGGGACCCGTCCCGCTCCGCTGCCCCGATCCGCCGTCGGCGGCTCCGACGCCTCCGGCCGGTCGGCGACGCCCCTGGCGATGGCATGGCGCCAGACCGATGTGGCCGTCGCCTCGACGTCGCCGCCGCCGGCGGCGATCATCCGGGAGATCATGCTCGGTGCACCGAAGGTCCAGAACAGCCCGGCCTCCAGCACCTTGGCTCGACCGGCCGGATCGACCCGCACGTCGAACAGCGAGTAGTCGCGACAGCCGAGCGCCCGGTGGGCGGACCGGGCCAGGGCCGACACCTCGCGTTCGAGATCCGAGGTGACGTCGGCCGGGCAGACCATCGGCACACCGTTGCCGTTCGCCTGGGCTCGGGGGTTGCCGTCGGCGCCGAGGTCGAGCTTGTGGTCGAGCTCCCGGATCGGTCGCTCGGCGCTGACCACGTAGTCGATCATCGCCGGGACGTGCAGCTCGTCGCCGGTGTCGACCACCGCCACCCGGAGCTCCCGGCCGGGCACGTACTCCTCTATCAACACGCCGGCGTCGAACGCCGCCGCCTCGGCGATCGCCGGACCGAGATCGCCGGGTCCGTCGACCAGGGTCAGTCCGCGCGAGTTGTCCTCCCGGTTCGGCTTGACGATCACCGGGTAGGTGATCCGCGTCGGGTCGTCGGCCGCGAACGTCTCCGGCACCGCCACCCCGGCGGCGGCCAGGATCTGCTTGGTCAGCAGCTTGTCGGTGGCGAGCGACGTGACCTCGGCCCGCGACCCGACCACCGGGACCCGCAGCACGTCCTCGAACAACGAGCGGTAGGAGGTCATGCCGAGCGGG
>JBCCVL010000099.1:0-23583 GCA_039195375.1 Actinomycetota bacterium | reverse complement strand
CTCAACCGGTGGACCACAAACGTTCCGCCGCCGACGATGGCCAGCGGCCGGAGCAACGCGCCGACGACCATCGCCCTGGTCGGTTCCGCCATCCGCACGGCCCCAGTGTGCCGCCAGGGCCGGCGGTGCGGCTACCGGGCCGCCGATGCAGCCCGTCCGGCCGGCGAGCGGCCACCGACCGGGCGGCTACAGCTCGGCCAGCGCCTTGGTCATGTCCTCGACCGCACCACGGCCGTCACCGAACAGCATCAGCGTGTTGTCGGCGGCGAACAGTGGGTTCGGGATGCCGGCGAAGCCGGGGCTGAGTGACCGCTTGACCACCACGACGGTCCTCGCCCGGTCGACGTCGAGGATCGGCATTCCGGCGATCGGGCTCTCCGGGTTCTCCCTGGCCTCGGGGTTCACCACGTCGTTCGCGCCGATGACGATGACCACGTCGGTCCGATCGAACGTCGGGTTGATCGTGTCCATCTCGAGCAGCTGCTCGTAGGGGATCTCGGCCTCGGCCAGCAGCACGTTCATGTGTCCCGGCATTCGGCCGGCGACCGGGTGGATGCCGAACACCACCTCGACGTCGCGCTCCTCCAGGGCCCTCGTCAGATCCCGGACGGCGTGTTGGGCCTGGGCGACCGCCATGCCGTAGCCGGGAATCATCGCCACCCGGTCGGCGGTCTCCAGCAGCAGGGCGACGTCGTCTGCGGTCGACGACGTGACCCGGCCGGCGTAGACCTCGTCAGCGTCGGCGGCGACCCCGCCGGCCTCGATCGAGCCGAACAACACGTTGGTCAGCGTGCGGTTCATCGCCCGACACATGATCCCGGTCAGCAGGAACCCGCTTGCCCCGACGAGCGAGCCGGCGATGATCAGCAGGCTGTTGTCCAGGATGAAGCCGGCGGCCGCCGCCGCCAGGCCAGACAGCGAGTTCAGCAGGGCGATGACCACCGGCATGTCGGCCCCACCGATCGGGGTGACCAGCGTGACGCCGAGGACCAGCGCGACCGCCATCAGCGCCCACATCCACCACCGGGCCGGGTCGGCAACGAGCCCGACACCGAGGCAGACGACGGCCAGGGTCAGTGCGATGTTCGTGATCCGCAGGACGGGGGAGGGGACCGCACCGCCGCCGACCAGCTCCTGGAGTTTGGCGAAGGCGACGAGGCTGCCGGTCAGGGTCACCGCGCCGACGGCCAGGGCGGCGGCGGTGGCCACCGTGGTCTGGGCGTCGGGGTCGCCGAGGTCGAGGACCTCGACGAAGCCCGCGGCCGCGACCAGGAGCGAGGCCGCACCGCCGAACCCGTTGAACAGCGCCACCAGCTGGGGCATGCCGGTCATCTGCACCCGGGTGGCCAGCAGTCCGCCGATGACGGCCCCGACGGCCAGGCCCGCCGCCAGGGTGCCGTAGCCGATGATCTGCTGGTCGGTCAGCGTGACGACGACGGCGACGAGCATGCCGAGCGCCCCGAGCTGGTTGCCCCGGACCGCCGTGCGGGGACGGGCCAGCCCCCGCAGGCCCAGGATGAACAGGACCGCTGCGGCCAGGTAGCCGAGTTGGATCAGGTCGTCGGACATCAGCGTTTCCGGGAGAACATGCCGAGCATCCGGTGGGTCACCAGGAACCCGCCGACGACGTTGATCGTTGCCAGCGTCACGGCACCGAATCCGAGCACCGTGGTGAGCGTCGAGTGGCCGGCCCCGGCCGAGGTCAGTGCTCCGACGAGCGTGATGCCGCTGATGGCGTTCGAGCCCGACATCAGCGGCGTGTGCAGCGTCGGCGGGACCTTGGAGATCAGCTCGACGCCGAGAAAGACGGCCAGGACGAACAGGGTGAGGGCGACGACGAAGGTCATCGGTCTTCCTTTCCGGCGTGCTGCACGAGTCCGAGACGCTCCCGAACCGCCGGGTGGCGGACGTCGCCGTCATGGGTCAGGACGGTGCCGGCGATGATCTCGTCGTCGAGGTCGATGACGGGATCGCCGTCGGGGGCGAGGTGGCGGAGCAGGGCCAGGACGTTGGTCGAGAACATCTGGCTCGACGTTGCGGGGGCCCGGGAGGCGAGGTCGGTCGGGCCGAGGATGATCACCCCGGCGTGCTCGACCTCCTCGTCCGGCCGGGTCAGGCGCGTGTTGCCGCCCCGCCCGGCGGCGAGGTCGACGATCACCGACCCGGGGCGCATGGCGTCGATCATCTCCCTGGTCACCAACTCGGGGCTGGTCGCCCCGGGGACGGCGGCGGTGGTGATCACCACGTCGGCGTCGGCCACGTGGGGGGCCAGCAGGTCCAGCTGGCGCCTGGCCTGGTCGTCGCTCTGCTCGGTGGCGTAGCCGCCGGCGCCCTCGGCCGAGGAGGTGTCGAGGTCGAGCTCGATGGCTTTGGCCCCGAGCGAGCGGATCTGCTCCTGGGCCGCCGGGCGGACGTCGTAGCCCTCGACCACCCCGCCGAGGCGGCGGGCGGTGGCCAGGGCCTGCAGGCCGGCCACGCCGGCCCCGAGGACCAGGAAGCGGGACGGGGGGACGGTGCCGGCGGCGGTCATCAGCATCGGCACCATCTTGGGGATGCGGGCCGCCCCGAGCAGCACGGCCTGGTAGCCGGCGACCGTGGCCATCGACGACAGCACGTCCATGGCCTGGGCCTTCGTCGTCCGTGGGATCAGCTCGAGCGAGATGGCGGTCGCCCCGGTCGCGGCGAGGGCCTCGGCCCGTTCGGGCTGGCCGAGCGGGTCGTGGAGGCCGACCAGGAGGTGGTCACCGCCGAGGTCCGACCACTCGGACCCGTTCAGATCGTCGGCGCCGGGTCCGTCGACCTGGACGATGACACCGGCCGAGCCGATGGCGTCGGCCCGGCCGACGACTGCCGCACCGGCGTCGCCGTAGGCGTCATCGCCGAATCCGGCCCTCGTGCCGGCGCCCGACTCGACGACGACCTCGTGGCCGGCGTCGGTCAGCGTCCTGGCGCCGCTCGGGGTCACGGCGACCCGGCGCTCGCGCTCTGCTGTTTCCGAGGGAATTCCGATCCGCATCGCCCGGCCTCACCGCTTTCGTCGAAGGGGCAGCGTAGACGGATCCTGGCTCGATCAGCGGAACGGAGCCGGAGACTTGTGTCGCCTCGCCGGCCGAGGGGAGCGACGGCTAGAGCCAGCCGAGGCCGAGGGCGGCGAAGGCGACGATCCCGATGACGATCCGGTACCAGCCGAACACGTCGAAGCTGCGGTTCTGCAGCCAGGTCACCATCCACCGGACGGAGGCGACGGCGGCGACGAAGGCGACGACCATGCCGACGGCGGGGGTGGCGACGCCGTACAGGTCGATCAGCTGGCCGCCGTCCTCGGCCGCGGTGGCCAGGGTGGCCGCCGACAGGGTGACGAGGCCGAGCAGGAACGAGAACTCGACGGCGGCAGCCAGGGACAGCCCGACCAGCACCCCGGCCACGATCGTGATCAGACTCCGGCTCGTTCCTGGCCACATGGCCACCGCCTGGGCGACACCGATCAGCGCAGCCCGTCCGATGGTCAGCTCGCCGATGGCCAGGCCACCTCGCTCCATCAGCCCGCTCCGGGTCAGGGCGAGGATGCCGATCCCCCCGACCAGCCAGGCGGCGGCGATCGGGGGCACGCCGAACAGCTGCTCCCGGACCCAGTCGACGATGAAGAGGCCGATGATGGCGGTCGGGACGAAGGCGACGATGATCGCCAGGAGGACCTGGCGCCCCTCGTCGCTGCGGCCGAGCAGCCCGTCGACCATCTGGCGGACCCGCTCCCGGTACAGCACGAGCACGGCGGCGATCGCACCGGCCTGGATGCAGATCGAGTAGGTCTCGATCGCCTGCTCGCTCTCGGGGGTCTGACCGAGTCCGAGGATCTCGTTGGTGACCAGCAGGTGCCCGGTCGAGCTGACCGGCAGGTACTCGGTCAGGCCCTCGACGAGGCCGAGGATCACCGCCTTCCACACCGGCAGGTCCTCGACGAGTGTCAGGGCCTCGCCGTCCTGGGCCAGCACCGCCGTGGCCGCCAGGAGCGTGGCCAGCGCCGCGACCAGCGCGATCAGCGCCGGGACCAGCAGGACGCGACGACGCAGCGCCTCCGGGTTGACCAGGGTGGACATGGCCGCTCACCCTACAGGTGAGCGACGACCGTCCGAGTGACTGCCGGCTGGGTGGTTCGCCCGCTCAGCCGGTGGCGAGGACTCGCAGTGGCATCTCGCGGGGGCCGCGGATCTGGCCGACCGACCAGCGGGTCTCGCCGGCCAGCTCGAACTCGGTGAAGCGGTCGATGAACTCCTCGATGGCGACCCGCAGCTCGAGCCTGGCCAGGTTCGAGCCGAGGCAGCGGTGGATGCCGAGGCCGAAGGCACCGTGGCGGTTCTTCTCGCGGTCGAGGATGAACGTCTCCGCCTCCTCGAACTGCTCCGGGTCGTGGTTGGCGGCCGGGAATGGCAGGAGCACCCAGTCGTCCTGCTTCATCGGACAGCCGTGGAAGTCGTGGTCCTTCGCCACCATCCGGGCCATCGTCACCGGGGCGTAGAATCGCAGGAACTCCTCGATGGCAAACGGCATGATCTCGGGCTCCTCGCGGAGCCGGCGGATGTGGTCGGGGTTCTGGGCCAGATGCCACAGGGACGAGCCGATCGCCGACCACGTGGTGTCGATGCCGGCCACCATCAACAGGATGATGGCACCGCGGACCATCTCGGGCTCGAGCTTGTTGCCGTCGAGGTCGCAGTCGAGCAGGTAGGTGATCAGATCGTCCCGGGGGTTGTCGATGTGGTCGCCGATGTGCTTGTCGAGGTAGGCGTCGAGGCCGAGCTCGTCGTTGCGGCGCTCGCGTGGGTCGGCGTTGATCGTCTCGAGCAGCTCGTGGACCACCTCGCGGAAGAAGTCGTCGTCCTCCGGGGGCAGCCCGAGCATGCGACCGATCACGGCAGGCGGGATGTGCTGGGCGTACTGCACGGCGCCGTCGATGACCGTCTCGCCGGCCAGGATCTCACCCATGTCGTCGAGCCGGGCCCGGCACAGCGCCCGCACCTCGGGCTCGATGTCGGCGATCCGCTTCGGGGAGAAGGCGCCGAGCAGGAGGCGACGGACCGGGCCGTGGAACGGCGGATCGCTGGTGATCGGGGGGGCGACGCCGACCGGGGCCGGGAGCGCCAGGTCGCCGGGACGGGTGTGGCTGACCACGACGGCCCGGCTGGTGAAGTTCTCGGTGTCGTAGGCGACCTCGTTGACGGTCTCGTGGGTGATCGGCACCCACATGCCGCCGTAGCGCTCGCTGTGGGCGACGGGGCACCCGCCCTCCCGCAGCTCCTTCCACACCTCGGGCGCGATCGGGTTGTACTCGGGGCGGGCGTGATCGAAGTCGGACGTCCAGTCGCTGACCGGCCCGTAGTCCTCCTCCCGCCACGGGGTGCGCTCCCAGGCGTCGGCGCCATCGGGCGTGTCCCGCAGGATGAACTCGCGGGGTTCGGGCTGGCCTGGGCCGACCTCCGGGTCGACCTCGTTCTCGGCGGCGATGTCGGTCATGTGGTTCCTTTCGTCCGAGGCGGCCCGTTGCGGAGCACCGGCCTCGGGGCCAACGACGACGGCGTCGCTCGTCCGCCGAGCCTTACGACGTACGATCCCCGTGAATCAAAGGTAGAACAACGGCTTGTCGTTGACAAGGGACTGCCGCTCAGCCGGTTTCGTCGAGGGGTAGCGTGACCGGGTGTCAACCACCCCATTCGACCTGGCCGACCACCTCGACGACGTGACGGACCTGGTCCGCACGGCCGGCGACCTCGCCCTCGACTGGTACCGGACCGGTCACCACGTCGACAACAAGCGGAGCGAGGGTTTCGACCCGGTCACCGAGGCCGACCGGGCGATCGAGTCGGAGCTCCGACGCCACCTGGGCGAGCGGTTCCCCGATCACCAGATCCTCGGCGAGGAGTTCGGGCTCAGCGGGGAGGGGCCCCGCCGCTGGGTCATCGATCCGATCGACGGCACGAGGGCCTTCATCACCGGGCAGCCGATGTGGGGGACCCTGCTCGGCTTCACCGAAGGCGAGCGGCCGGTGGCCGGTTGGATGCACGTCCCCGTGCTCGACGAGACCTTCGTCGGTCACCGGGACACGAGCCTGCGGACCGCCGACGGCGTTCGCCCGATCGAGGTCCGACCGACGACGCGACTCGAGGATGCGGTGGTGCTGTGCACCCACCCGACGATGTTCGCGCCGGGCCAGCAGGCCGACGCCTTCGCCGAGGTCGCCGATCGGGTCCGCATGGTCCGCTACTCGGGCGACTGCCTCAACTACGGGCTGCTGGCGATGGGCCTCGCCGACTCGGTCATCGAGAACGGTCTGGCCGCCTACGACATCGTGCCGCTCATCCCGATCATCGAGGGGGCCGGCGGCGTCGTGAGCGACCTCGACGGCAACCCGCCGCTGGACGGTGGTTACGTGGTGGCGTCGGCAACGCCGGCGTTGCACGATGCGACCCTGGAACTGCTGCGTCCCTGACCGGCGGACCAGGACGGGACCCGGCCAACCGATCGAGGACCGGCCGCCACGGCCGGCCCATCGCTACGGCTGGATGCCCCGCAGGCCCGACCACATCAGCGACGTGATGTCGCCGACCAGCCGCTCCTCGGCGTAGTGGTCACCCCCGTCGGCCTTGGCCTGGCGCATCATCGACTCGGCCAGCCCGATGATCCCGTAGGCCATGACCTGACGCCGGGTGGCGTCGGCCGACGGCACGTCGATGAGCGCGGCGACGGCCTGGGCGAGCGAGCGTTCGACGTCGCGGGTGATGACGGCCCACTCCTCGTCGTGCCGGTTGGTGCCGTCGAACAGCAGACGGAAGCCGTCGAAGTCGTCCTCCACGAACCGGGCGAAGGCCCGGATGCCGGCCTCGGCCCGCTCCCGGGGGCTCGGCGCGGCAACGGCGCTCTCGATCACCGCCCGCTCCAGCCGATCGCCGATGTCGGTCAGCACCGTCCGGTAGAGATCACGCTTCGAGGCGAAGTGCTGGTAGAGGACCGGCTTCGTGACCCCTGCGGCTTCGGCGATGTCCGACATCGTGGTCCCGTGGAAGCCGCTGTCGGACAGCACCCGACGGGCCACCGCCAACACCTGGGCCCGCCGCTCCGGGCCGGGGAGCCGACTGCGGGCCCGTGCGTCGTCGGCGGCCGCCGACACCGGGGTGGTCGGTGCCGTGACCGCGTCCGACTCGGTCGCCGTGTGGCTTGAGGTCGGGGAGTCGTTGCTCATCGGCCGGTCACCACTCGCCGTCCCGGTCGGCCCGGTCGGCGGCCTTGACCGCATAGTGGAAGACCATGGCCGGGGCCAGGGCAGCCGAGCCGACCAGCAGCAGGACGGTCAGCGTCGTCGTCAGGAAGCCGGTGAAGCTCGTCGCCACCGCAACGAAGAACAGCACGGTGGCAAGCAGGTAGCAGCCCATGCCGAAGCGGATGCCGAACGTGGTCAGCCGGGCCACCTGGGCCCGCTTGGCCAGGATCGGGTCGGCCTCCGGGGTGGTCATCGGCTCGACCCCGCCAGCTTGTCGAACAGCACGCCGATCTCGGCCGTCATCCGCTCGAGCGACAGCTCCCGTGCGGCGACGGCCCGGTTGGCCTCGACGGCCGCAGCCAGGCTGCGGTGTCCGGCTGGTCCCGTGCGGTCGCCGTCCGGATCGGCGAGGCCGCGGGCCAGGGCGTCAAGCTCGTCGGTGCCGTACCAGCCGAAGCCCATGCGGCGCAGCTCCTCGGCGACCGGGTAGTCGCCGATCACCACCGGCCGGCGGTGGTGGGCGGCCTCGACCGGTGGGTTGCCGAACCCCTCCCACGTCGACGGGAAGGCGATCACGTCGGCTGCGGCGTAGAGGTCTGGCATCGTGATCTCGGTCTGATCGACCGGCTGGCGGCTGATCGGGCAGCGAGCCCGGTCGAGGTGGTGGGCGAGTTCGTCGCCGTATCCCTCCTCGGCCGGACCGGGGAGCCAGTAGGTGCCGCCGAGGTGCTCGGCCACGCCGATGGCCGCCGGCACGTTCTTGCGGGCGATGGCCCGGACCGGGTGGGCCACCAGCACGGCGTCGTCGTCGAGCCCCAGTCGACGGCGGGTGCCGTGCCGCTCGCCGGTCGGCGGGTCGGCGTCGAAGCCGTTGTAGATCGTCTGGGCGATCAGGCCCCGCTGCTCGAACTCACCCTGGGTGAGCCGGTTGATCGTGACGTGCAGCCAGGCCGGGTCGTCGACCGGGAGCTCGGTGATGTCGGCGAATCGCGCCCGCTGCCAGGGTGGATCGTGATGATGGAGGACCGCCGGGCGGCCGCCGATCGCCTCGGCCACCACCCGGCTGGCCGGCAGGTTCATCGGGATGGTCAGCAGGTTCTCGACGAGCACCACGTCGGCCCCGGCGAGCGCCGCGTCGACAGCGGCCTGGTCCGGCGGGGCGTCGGCGCCGATGGCCAGGCCGGGGACGAGGTGGTCGACGGGGCCGTCGCCGGCGACGGTCGTGGTCGACCACCCGAGCGACTGCAGGGCCTGCTCCCAGGCCGTCGCCACCACGGAGACGCCGTCGCTCAGCCCGAGACGGAACGACACGATGGCGCAGACAGGCACCGCATGAATCTACCGGCTGCGGTACCGTAGCGCCCGAGTCGGAGGACCGGAGCGGTTGGGCCAACCACCGAGGACGACATGAGCAGCGGCGGCGAGGCCGGGGCAGCCGAGGCCGGCCGCGAGGGGGCGGCGCTGCGATCCGCGGTCGAGGCGATGCTGGCCGCCGCCTGGCGCGACCCCGGCTTCTGCGTGCCGAACCAGGACGTCTACCCCCACCAGTGGCTGTGGGACTCCTGCTTCCACGCCGTGGTCTGGGGTGAGCTCGGATCGGGGCGCGGCGTCGTCGAGCTCGGCAACGTGCTGGCCCGCCAGGCCGACGACGGGTTCGTGCCCCACATGGTCTACTGGCGTGCGCCGGAGCTGCACGCCGACTTCTGGGGCCGTCCCGGCGCCTCGGTCATCACCCAACCGCCGATGTACGGCCACGCCCTCGCCGAGCAGCGGCGGCTCGGGTTCGACGTGCCGGCCGAGTCGATCGAGCGGGCGAGGGCCGGGCTGTTGCACCTCGGCGATCGGCAGCCGACGCCATCCGGTCTGATCCCCATCCTCCATCCGTGGGAGAGCGGTTGCGACGACAGCCCCCGCTGGGACGATCACCTGCCGTCCGATGGCGAGCGCCGGCGCCAGCGCAAGGGGGAGCTGGTTGCGGCGCTGGCCCGCGCCGCCGCCGGCCACGGTGTCGCCAACCCGGCGTTCGCCGTCGGGTCGGTCGGGTTCAACGCCCTCGTCGCCTGGAACGCCAGGGAGCTCGTCGATGTCTTCGACCAGCCGGACGACGCCCTCGCCCGCCTGGCCGACCGACTGGCCACCGCCGTGACCGCCCGGTGGCACGAGGATCGCTGGATCGACGATCCGGGGACCGGCGCGCCGGGCCGCCAGGCGGGCCCCGAGGCGGTCCCGACCGTCGACTCGCTTGCCGCCCTGCTGGTCGACCCACGCCACGACGGGTTCGACCAGCTGCTCGATCCCGGCGCGTTCGCCGCACCATTCGGACCACGTGGTGTGCGTCGGGCCGAGGCCACCTACCGGCCCGACGTCTACTGGCGGGGCTCGGCCTGGCCCCAACTGACCTACGTGCTGATGCTGGCCGCCGAGCGGGCGGGCCGGCCTGATGCGGCGGCGGTCGTGGCCAGGTGGCTGGTCGACGGGGCCACGCGGTCCGGCCTGGCCGAGCACTGGAACCCGGAGACCGGTGCCGGGCTCGGGGCCAGACCACAGACGTGGGCCGGCCTGGCCGTCCCCGCCCTCCGCCGGCTCTGAACCGCTCAGGCGGCCGGGATCAGCCGATCGAGATGCTCGAAGGTGGTCAGCAGGGCGAGGGTGAACGACGGCGTGGCCAACACGTACGACGGCCGCCGGCGCCACAGCCGGCCGAGCCCCATGGCGGCGGCGGCGATGCCGGCCGTGATCCCGACCCAACCGGCGGTCGGCGCCAGGTGCTCCCACTGCCAGCCGAGGTCGTCGACGATCGCGCCGTCCGTTGCCGAGGGCCGGGCCGTCGCACCGTCGACACCACCGCCGGGGTGGGTGGCGCCGACGGGACCGGCGAGGTCGCCACCCCGCTCGGCGAACGGGGGGACACCCGCTGCCGCTGGCGGGGCCGGGACCGTGATCGCTGCGGTCACGGCCTCGGCAACCGGGGCGGCGACCAGCTCGGCCGGTCCGGCGGTCGGGACGACGGACGAGGGGGGTGGGTCGACCAGGACGGCGGTCACGACGATGCGCTCCCTGGCGGAATAGAGCGGGTGGCAGGCGGTGAGGGTGACCCGATGGTCGCCCCGGTCGGCGATGACCTCGACCCGGTCGGGGGAGACGATCCGGTGGCCGATCGGCTGCTCATCGTCGACCGCCTGGTCCTCGACGAGGTAGGTGAACACCCCGTCCGGCGTCTCCAGCACGATCTCGTCGCCCGGTAGGAGCCGGTCGAGGTCACGGAACGGGGCGCCGTAGGTGGTGCGGTGGCCGGCGATGGCGACGTTGCCGGCCTGGCCGGGGACCGCAGTGCCCCGGTAGTGGCCGGGTCCGGCACGCAGGTCGTCCCGACTGGTGCCCTCGACGACGGTCTTGTCGACCCCGATGGCGGGGATGCGGAGCGCAGCGAACGGTTCACCCGGCGCCGGGGCGACGAAGCCGACCGCGCGGGCGGTGGCCGGCTGGCCCGTTCCGGGAGGCGAGGCGGCGTCGGCCAGGACCGGACGGGGAATCGAGTCGGCCCCCACGATGGCGGCGTCGGCCGGTTCGGCCGGCCCGAGCCCCGGCTCCCCGTCGAGCATCGTCATCCGCCCGCCGGCATCATCATCGAGGCCGACCCCGGTGCCGCCGTCGGTTGGTTCGCCGGCCGGCGTCCGGTCGGCTGCCGGGCTCCCAAGCCGCTCGGCCAGGCGGGCAGCCAGATCCTCCTGGGCCCTGGCCTCGAACCGCCCGGTGCCCCAGAGCTGATAGGCGGCGAAGGCGAGGAGGAGGAGCCCGCCGACGAGCAGGACGCGTCCGATCACCACACCGAGCCACCAGCCCATCGGCCGTGCCGGGTCGCGTCGGGCCGCCGGCCGACGGAGGTCAAGCCCGGTGGCGGCCTCGATGGCCGCCGCAGAGGTGGTCATCGGGCTCCATCGGACCGTCGACGCCGGGTTCAAGCCCGAGGGGCGCCTCACCCGGTCATCGCTATCGTTGGGGGCGGTGTCTGACCGGCTGGAGACGATGACCCCACGAGTGGTGGTCGACCTGCGCGGTGCGATCAGCGTGATCAACCAGTTCCCGGCGTTGGCCGGGCTCGACCTGGACGTGACCGAGGGGGAGATCGTCCTCGTCCAGGGCCCGAACGGGGCCGGCAAGAGCACCTTGCTGCGGCTCTGCGCCGGCCTGGCCACCCTCGCCGGCGGGACCGGGTCGGTGCTCGACCACGATCTCACCCGGTCCGAGCCCCGCCGCCGGCTCCGCCGCGAGGCCGGGCTGTTGGCCCATCAGACGTACCTGTACGACGAGCTGACCGTCGAGGAGAACGTCTCGTTCTGGGCGGAGGCCAACCGGGTCGACCCGGCGACGATCGACCCGGTACTCGACCGCCTGGAGCTGGGGGAGCGACTGCGCAGCGTACGGGTCGGTGATCTGTCGGCCGGGCAGCGCCGGAGGACCTCGCTCGCGGTCCTCGTGTGCCGGCGCCCTCGGCTGTGGTTGCTCGACGAGCCACACGGTGGCCTCGACCGGGCCGGTCGCAACCTCGTCGACGACCTGATCCGCCACGCCGTCCGCTTCGGCGCCACCGTGATGCTCGCCTCCCACGATCTCGACCGGGCGACGGCGGTCGCCACCCGGGTGGTCACGCTGGCCGGCGGCCTTGTCGTCGACGACGGTCGCCCGCCGGCCGGTGGCGGGGCCGGTGAGCACCCGTTCGACGAGCGCCTGGAGGATCACGATGCTCCGTGACGCCTGGCTCATGGCCCGCAAGGACCTGCGGATCGAGCTGGCCTCCAAGGTCACCCTCGGCCAGATCCTGCCGTTCGGGGCGCTCGTCCTCATCCTGTTCGGCCTGGCCGTGTCGCCGGACCTGACCGTGCTCGGCACCGACCGGCGCTCGGTGCTCGCCCAGGCCTCACCCGGGCTCTTCTGGATGGCGGTGCTGTTCTCGGCGCTGCTGACCCTCGGGCGGTCGTTCGCCATCGAATCGGCAGACGGCAAGCTCGACGCCCTGCGCATGGCCGGGCTCGACCCCGCCGGGATCTTCCTCGGCAAGGTGCTCGCCGTCGCCGCCCAGCTGGCGGTCCTCGAGATCGTGCTCGGTTTCGGCGCCTTCGTGCTCTACAACGCCCCGTTGGCCCGCCCGTTGCAGTTGATCGTGGTCGTCGTGGCGGCAACGACGGCCATCACCTCGGCCGGCACGCTGTACGCCGCGCTCGGCTCAGGATTGCGGGTCCGGGACACCTTGGTGCCACTACTCGTCCTTCCCGTTCTGGCCCCGGTACTGTTGGCGGCAGCGCTGTCGACCGAGGCCGCAGTGTTCGGCGAATCGAGCGGCGGCTGGCCCTGGACCCTGCTCCTGGGAGTTTTTGCTCTGCTTTACGTCGGCGTCGGAATGCTCGCCTTCGGCCCGATCATGGAGGAATCGTGAACCGAACCACCGGATCCCGAGTCACCCGCCGACTCGGCGCCCTGGCCGTGGTGACGATGGTCATCGCCCTCGCCTTCGGGTTGGTGTTCTCACCGCCCGAGGTCGCCCAGCGCGACGCCGTCAGGCTGATGTACCTGCACCTGCCGACCATCGCCGTCGCCTACCTCGGCTTCTTCATCACGATGGTCGGCAGCATCATCTACCTGCGGAACGGCTCGGTCTTCTGGGACCTGGTGGCCGGTGCCGCAGCGGAGATCGGCGTGGTCTTCTCGGTGTTCCTGATCATCTCCGGGGCGCTGTGGGGCAAGCCGACGTGGGGCGTCTACTGGCAGTGGGACCCGAGGCTGACGTCGACGACCGTCATGTTCCTCATGTACCTCGGCTACCTCGCCCTTCGCCGTCTCGATCTCCCACCCGACGTCCGGTCCCGTCGAGCGGCGATATTGGGGATCGTGTCGTTCGGCAACGTCATCATCGTGCGCTACTCGGTCCAGTGGTGGCGGGGTCTGCACCAGGGCCAGACCCTCGGGGTCGACACCCAGCTCGACGGTCTGATGCTGTTCTCGCTGTTCCTGTCCCTCGTCGCCTTCCTGCTCGTCGGGGCCTGGCTGCTGATCCACCGGTTCCGGGTGGCCTGGCTCGAGCACCAGCTGAGCCGGATCGGTTTCGAGCGGGCCCTGGCCGAGCGCCGCGGCGACATCGGTGGCGGTCGCGTCGGCGAGGAGGCCCGCTGATGCACTGGGAATTCGTGATCGCCGGCTACACCATCGTGTTCCTCCTGCTGATCGCCTACGCCGCTGCCGTGGTGCAGCGGGGCCGCCGCCTGAGCGAGCAGGTGCCCGAGGACCAGAGGCGTTACCTTGACTGACCGCTCGACCGACCCCTCGACCGAGTCGCCGGACGTCGACCCGTTCGACGAGTTCGACCTGCCCGATGACGGCGCCTGGCCGGGCCCATCGCTCGACCTGACCCCGTCCGAGCACCTCGACCGGCCCCGCCGGCGCTGGCGGAACTGGGTGATCATGGGTGTCCTGGCCCTGGCTGCTGGGTTCGTGCTCGTCCAGGCCCTGACCAACGCTCGGGTGTTCTTCCTCAACGTCGACGAGGCGGTGGCCCAGCGGGCCGAGCTGGAGGGCGAGACCTTCAGGATGCAGGGGACCGTCGTCGACGAGCCCCGCACCGCAGCCGACGGCTCGTTGCTGTTCACCGTCGCCTTCGGTGGCGCCGAGGCCCAGATCCGCCACGTCGGCGACGAGCCGTCGAACCTTTTCGAGCTCGGCGAGGCCGTCGTGGCCGAGGGCCGCTGGGACGGCGAGGTCTTCCTCTCGAGCCAGATCCTGGTGAAGCACTCCGAGGAGTACGTCGAGGACAATCCCGACCGGGTCGACTACGAGCTCGAGTACGAGCTCGACGGTGGTCTCGACGGTCGGGGCGACGCTGCGGTCGAGGACGCCGGCTGATCCCGTGACCGTGCACCGCCCATGAACGCCATCATCGGATTCGGGTTCGTCACCCTCGGCCTCGCCGCCTCCGTGCTCGGCGCCGCCGGCGGCACGTACGCCCTCCTGACCGGCCGGCTCTACCTGCTCCGCACCGTCCGGCAGTGGGTGTGGATGATCCTGCTCGCTGCCGTCGGGGCGTTCACCGTCATGGAGATCGCGCTGTTTCAGCGCGACTACGAGATCGCCTTCGTGTCCCAGGTCGGCTCCGACTCGACACCGCCGCTGTTCAACTTCGCCGCCCTCTGGTCGGCGCTCGAGGGCTCCCTGCTGCTGTGGACCCTCGTGTTGTCCGGCTACCTGGCGGCGATGGTGGTCAAGTTCCGCGATCGCCGCAACGACGAGCTGCTCGGCTGGGCCCTCGTGGTCATGCTGGTCATCACCACGTTCTTCTTCGCCTTGATGGTCGGGCCGGCCAACCCCTTCGTCACCACCGAGGTCGAGCCCGGTTTCACCGGCCCCGGCCCCAACCCGCTGCTGCAGAACCACATCCTCGTCGCCTTCCACCCGCCGATGCTGTACCTCGGCTACGTCGGGTTCTCGGTCCCGTTCGCCTTCGCCGTCGCCGCCCTCATCACCGGCCGGCTCGGGGAGGGCTGGCTGCTCGAGACCCGACGCTGGACGGTCGCCGCCTGGGGTTTCCTCACCGCCGGCATCATCCTCGGCGCGTGGTGGAGCTACGAGGTGCTCGGGTGGGGCGGCTACTGGGCGTGGGACCCGGTCGAGAACGCCTCGATCCTGCCGTGGCTGACCGGCACCGCCTACATCCACTCGGTCATGGTCCAGGAGCGACGGGGGATGCTGCGGGTCTGGAACCTGTCGCTCGTCTGCGCCACGTTCTGCCTCACCATCCTCGGAACGTTCCTGACCCGCTCGGGCGTCGTCGAGTCGGTCCACGCCTTCAGTGACGGTCCGGTCGGGCCCTGGCTGCTCGGGTTCTTCGGCCTCAGCGCCGGCGCCACGATCGTGCTGATCGGCTGGCGTGGCGACCAGCTCCGCTCCACCGGCCTGATCGACGCCCCGGCCTCCCGGGAGGCCTCGTTCCTGGCCAACAACCTGTTGTTCGGGGCGATGGCGTTCGTGATCCTGCTCGGCACGGTGTTCCCGCTGCTTGCCGAGGCGTGGGACGGCAGCCGGCTCACGATCGGTAGCCCCTACTTCGACTCCATGGCCCGCCCGATCGGGCTGGCCATGCTGTTCCTGATGGCCGTCGCCCCCGTGCTGCCGTGGCGGAAGGCCTCGACCGAGGTGCTCTCCGTCCGGCTGTTCTGGCCGGCGGTGATCGGTGTCGTGTCGATGGCGCTCGCGCTGATATTCGGCGGCCGGGGGATCTATCCGGTCATCACGTTCGGCCTCGGTGGCTTCGCCGCCGGCGCCGCCGCTCGTCAGGTGGTGCTGGCCACCCGGCGCCAGGGCTGGCGCGGCCTCGTCGGTCGGACGAACGGCGGCATGATCGTGCACCTCGGCGTCGTCGCCCTGGCCGTCGGCCTGGCCGCAAGCGAGTCCTACAAGAGCGACCGGACCGTCCAGCTCGCCGTCGGGGAGACGGCGACGGTCGAGGGCCACGAGTTCCGTTACCTGGAGCCGGGGGCCGACATCAATGATCGCCGGCTGCGGACGTTCGCCCTGATCGAGATCGACGGCGGCGACGTCTACGCCCCGGCGACGACCAACTACCGCCAGGTCGGCATGATCGTGCCGACCCCGTCGGTACGGACCGGGTTCACCGAGGACGTCTACCTCGTGCTCGACGAGGTGCCGGAGCCGGGGTCCGACTCGATCCGGCTCCGGGTCATCATCCGCCCGATGGTTGCCTGGATCTGGGGCGGTGGGTTCCTGATGGCTGCCGGGACGATCCTGGCCCTGTTCCCCGGCCGTCGGCGTCGGGGGACCGAACCGGTGTCCGCCGTGCTGCCGGATGGCGGCTCGACGTCGTCTGACCGGATCGCCCCGGACGCCGCCGACCGCTCGCCGGTCGGTGACCCGGTGGTCGAAGCCGACCGACCGCCGTTCGAGGTCGGCGGCGGCCCCGAGCCGTCCGAGCAGCTGGAGCCGGTGCCCGCCGGCCCGGGAGCGCTCGACGATGCCGTCGGCGAGCAGAGCGACGAGAGGCCGACCCCCGTTGGTGGCGGCGATGGCTGAGTCGATCGCCGAGCGGCCGACCGACGAGCCGGCTGACGGGGCGCCAGCGACGCCGCCGCCGTCCGGCATGGGTCCGGCACGGGTCACGTCGATCGTCGTCGGCGTCGTGGTGGCCGGCCTGATCGTCCTGTTCGCCTTCGGGCGCGACGAGCAGGGGCCCGAAGCCTCCGATCTGCTCGGTGCCCGGGCCGCTCCCGTCCAGGGCGAACTGCTCGACGCCAGCGGCACGTTCGACATCGACGACCACCGGGGCTCGTGGGTGCTGGTCAACTTCTTCGCCACCTGGTGCCCCCCGTGTGTGGCCGAGCACCCCGAGCTCGTCGAGCTGGAGCGCTGGGGAGCCGAGCGGGACCTCCAACTGGTCTCGGTCGTGTTCAACGATCCGCCGGATGCGGTGGCCCGGTTCTTCGACGAGCGGGGTGGCGGCTGGCCGGTGATCGACAACCCGACCGTCGCCGTCGACTGGCGGGTGGCCCAGATCCCCGAGAGCTTCCTCGTGTCCCCGTCCGGTCAGGTCGTGCTGCACGTCGAGGGTCAGCTCGCCGCCTCGGAGATCCAGCGAGTGATGGAGGGCGAGTGATGCCGGCCCGGGTTCGGCTCCTGGCCTGGGTCGCCGTCGTCGCCGCCGCACTCTCGCTCTCGGTGGTGGCCGCCGTCGACGACGGTGGCGCCGAGACCGACGCCGAGCGCATCGAGCGCCTGTCCGACTCGTTCGCCTGCCCCGAGTGTCGTGGTCAGAGCGTGGCCGAGTCCAACGCCGCAGTGGCGGCCACGATCCGGCAGTTCATCGCCGACTCGGTCACCGCCGGGGCGACCGACACCGAGATCCGGGACCAGCTGGTCGCATCGTACGAGGCCAGGGTGCTGCTCAACCCGCCCGCCGACGGGTTCGCCTCCCTGATCTGGGTGCTGCCCGTCGTGCTGGTGGTGCTCGGTGCGGTCGGCGTCGGGGCCGCCATCACCGGGAACCGGGGCCGAGACCGGGAGGTGTCCGACGAGGACCTCGAGCTGCTGGCCCGGGCCCGCAGCCGATCCGGTGGTGACCACTCGTGACCGGGACGACCGAGGACCAACCGATCGGGGACCGGTCGGTTGAGGCGCTGGCGGCGGGGTCGGGGAGTGATCGAGTCGATGACGCCGTCCGGGACCGTGAGTTGGCCGAACAGCTCCGGGCGCTCGACGACCTCGAGGCCGAGTATCGGGCCGGCGACCTCGACGAGAGCGACTACCACAACCTCCGCGACGAGTACACCGTCCGGGTGGCCGACACGATGCGCCGCCTCGACGGCACCCCCGCGGCCGTGGCCCCGCCGACCGAGGACCGCCGTCGCCGGGTCGGGCCCCTGGTGTTGGTTGCTGCCCTGGTGTTCGCCGCCGGTGCCGGCTGGTTGCTGGCCCGGGCCGTCGGGGAGCGAGGGGTCAACGACGGGCTGACCGGCGAGATCGCCTCGAACCGCCAGCGGGTCTTCGACTGCCAGGAGCTGGGGGTCGACGGCCAGATCGTCGAGTCGCTCCAGTGCTTCGACGAGGTCCTGCTCGACGACCCGGACAACGTCGAGGCCCTGACGTACCGGGGCTGGTACGTCGTGTTGACCACGTCGTCGGCCGAGGCGGCAGGGGCGTCGGACGAGGCGGCCGAGCTGCTGCAGGTCGGCCGGACGTACCTCGATCGGGCCGTCGAGGTCGACCCCGCCTTCCCCGATGCCAGGGCCTTCCGCTCGGTAATCTTCGATCGGCTCGGCCAGTCCGACGAGGCCTGCGCCGAGGTGGCGGCCCTGCTCGACCTCGACCCGCCGCCGTTCTTCGTCAGCCAGACCCAGGCGATCGTCGACCGAAACGACTGCTGAGCCGGGGCGGGCCGGCGCTCAGAGGTCGGTGGCTCGGGGGTTGACGTAGCGGGCCCCGGTCCAGCCGTCACGATCGCGCTCGACGACCCAGACCGAGCCGAGCTCACAACCGCGGCCGGCCAGCGGCACCCCGGCTTGGCCCAGCTGGTCGAGGACCGCCGGGATGACGTCACCGTGGGAGCAGGCGACCACGGCGTTCGCGCCGTCGAGCGATGCGAGGCCGCCGAGTGTGAGCCGGGTGTCGGCCCCCTCACCCAACGTGGCCTCCTCGTCGATCGTCATCCCCCGATCGTGGGCCAACGCCTCCAGGGTCTGCAGGCAGCGGGTGGCCGGGCTGGACACCAGCCGGTCGATCCCGACCCCGGCGAACAGCTCGACGAGCTCGACCGCCCGCTGGTGACCGTCCGGGCTGAGCGGCCGGTACCGGTCGCGCCCGCCCGGCAACCGGGAGCCGGCGTGGGCATGTCGAATCAGGTACAGCCGCATGGGGCCGCCCACCCTACTGCCGACGCACGCGGAGACACCCGCTCAGATCGCCGTCCAGCCACCGTCGACGTACAACACCTGACCGGTCACGTAGGTCGAGGCGGCCGAGGCCAGGAAGAGCAGGGCGCCGTCGAGCTCACCCTCGACGCCGGGCCGCCCCATCGGGGTGTTGTCGACGATGTAGGCCATACCGCCGTCGGTCCCGAACATCTCGCCGTTCATCTCGGTCTCGAACCAGCCGGGGGCGATGGCGTTGACCCGGATGTTGCGCCTGGCCCACTGGGAAGCCAGCTCTCGGGTGAGGTTGTGCAGTCCGCCCTTTGCTGCGGCGTAGCCGGGGACCTTCAGCCGCCCACCGCCGCCGTGGCCGAGCACCGAGCCGATGTTGATGATCGATCCGGGCTCGCCGGCGTCGATCATCCAGCGGGCGGCGGCCCTGGCCAGCTCGTACGGTGCGATCAGGTTGACCTCGAGCTCGCCTCGGAAGTCGTCGACGTCGTCGTCGACCGCGGCCAGGACCCGGGAGATGCCGGCGTTGTTGACCACGACGTCGATCCGGCCGAAGGCCTCGACGGCAGCGCTGACCAGGCGACCGGCTGCGTCGTCGGCGGTCACGTCGACCGCGACCGGCACCATGCCGGGATGCTCGGCCACCAGGTCGTCGAGCCGCTCGGCCCGCCTGGCCGCCACCACCACATCGGCCCCGGCGGCGACGAGCGAGCGGGCGAAGCGGTGCCCGAGCCCGGAGCTGGCGCCGGTCAGGATCACGGAGCGCCCGTCGAGTCGGAACGGGGCCAGTGGGTCGAGCGTCATCGGTACGGTCCTCGTCGTGGTCTGGTCTGCCTGGTGGTGTGCCGCCCGGCCGGCGGCAGCGACGCCTCCGAGCCCGCGGCGATGCGCCGCAGCGGGCACTCAGGGTGCCACGATGGCCCGGTGCATCGCGAACTGACACCGCAGACGGTCGGCCCGCCATCGGCCAACTACGCCCTGGCCACCCTCAGCGACGGGGCCGACCGGTGGCTGCACACCAGTGGCATCGGGCCGGTCCGCCCGGACGGCACGGTCCCAGAGGACCTGGCCGAGCAGGCCGAGGCCGTGTGGAGCACCCTGCTCTCGCTCATCGACGAGGCCGGCCTGGCGCTGACCGATGTCGTCTCGGTGACGACCTACGCCGTGCAGGGCGACGACCTGTCCGGCGACCTCGGTGTGATCATGGCCGCCCGGGACCAGGCGCTCGGCGGGCACCGCTGCGCCTCGATCCTGGTCCCGGTGCCGGCGCTGGCGACCCCGTCGTGGCGGATGGAGATCGCCGTGGTGGCCGCTGGCGCCGGGTGAGTTGCCGTTGGTGTCGCCACGGCGCGGTCAGCCTCGCCGCCCGCCGGCTCGATACCGTGTCCGACGTGAGGTCCGCACCCGCCAGAGGCCACGGCAACCGATCGGTCCTCCCGGCCCGCAGCACGCGTCGGCGTCGTCGCCTGGCGCGGTGTGCCGGGGTGCTGGCGGTGCTGGCCACGGTGGTCGGTTCGGGCCGCCCCGCCGATGCCACGTGGGCGATCGTCGCCGTCGAACGTGAGACCGGACTGGTCGGGGCGGCGATGGCGTCCTGTGTCCCGGCCAGCGTCCTCGGCGACCCCGACCGGGCCCTGGTGCCGATCGTCCTCGTGCCAGGACAGGCGGCGGCGGTGGCCCAGGGCACCCTCGAACCGACCGTGCCACCACGGTTGGCCGAGCTGCTGGCCGCGGGCGGCGGAGCGTCCGAGGTGCTGGAGGCGATCCTCGACGAGGACGACCAGCCGTCGGTCCGCCAGTACGCCCTGGCGGTGGCCGAGACGCCTGACCAGGGCGACCCGGTCCGGGAGGCGGTGGCCGCCGTGACCGGTGACGACGTCGAGCCGTCTGCCTGGACCCGCATCGATCCCGCGGCCGGCCAACGGGGGACCGAGCGGGTTGCGGTCGCCGGGGCTCTGCTGGTCGGCGACGCCGTCGTCGACCGGGCGTTCGACGCGTACCAGGCCGCCAGGGCCGAGGGCCGCTCGCTCGACCGGGCGCTCGCCGACGCGCTGCTCGTCGGCTCCGAGACCGGGGGTGATCGGCGCTGCGGTGAGCAGACGGCGTTGTTCGGTCACCTGGCGGTGGCCGAGCCGGACGACGACCCGGAACGGCCGAGCCTGCTGTTGACCGTGACCGTCGACGAGGGCGACGGCCAGAACCCGGTGGTGCTGCTCGACCAGTTCCTCGACGAGGGCCGGACCGGGTGGGTCGACGCCGGGCTGATCGATCCAGCCGGCGTCCCCCGGACGGCGGTGTTCGCCGTCGGCGTCGCCCTCACCGTCGCTGCCGTGCTGGTCCTGCGCAAGGGCATGGGCCGACCGGCCGCCCGGCGCTAGACCGGGGCCACGCCCGTCGCCCCCTCTGTCGGTCACCCGGCGGGGTCAGCAGTGACGGGTCGCCAGTGCCGGGTCACCAGTGCCGCGTCACCAGTGCCGGGTCCCCGGTGCCCCCTTGAACGGTCCGGTGAGGTTCGACGTGATCCAGCCGCCGTAGAAGTCGCCCTCGTTCGGGGCCACCCGCTCGTCGTCGACCCAGCACTCGTCGACCGCTTGGGCGTAGAACGCCCAGTGATCGACGATGGGGGCGAAGGACCCGGTCGGCTGGCGGTAGGTCCAGGCGGCGCCCCGTGCGGTCGTCGTCTGCCCGTCCGGCCCGGCGACGACGATGTCGGCGTAGCTGGCGCTGCCCTTCCACTCACAGAACGTCCGGTGGCTCGAGGCGACCAGCAGCGACCGGTCGACGTGCTCGGGGGCGACGTAGTAGGCCGGAGCCTGGCTGGTCTCCAGCACCCGCATGGCTTCGGGGGCGTCGACGACGGTGGCGCCACCGACCACGACCCGGATCCGCCACGGGACCCGCTCGAGGCGTGGCGGCCTCGGGTAGTCCCACACCGACTCGACGGGCTTGCCGTTCGGCCCGATCTCCTGGCTGGGTCCTCGGTCCGTCATCTCCGGCTCCATGGTGTCAGCGTCGCATTGCCGGCAACGGGGCGCCCAACCGGGCCGGAGTCCGACCTGGCGACCGGCGCTCGTGGCCCGGCTGACGCCATACCATGGTTCGCCGATGAGCGATGCGACGAACGAACCGATGCAGGAAGCGGGCAACGGCAGTGCCGACCCGGGCCGGCCCGTCCGGTACGGGGTCGTCGGTACCGGGATGATGGGGATCGAGCACATCCACAACATCCGGGCCTTCCCGTCCGGCGAGGTGGTGGCCATCAGTGACCCGACCGAGGCCTCCCGGGCCGCCGGCCTGGAGGCCTGTGGGCGCGAGGTGGCGGTGTACGCCGACCACCGGGAGCTGCTGGCCGACCCCGAGGTCGAGGCGGTCGTCGTCGCCAGCCCGAACCACACCCACGAGGCGATCCTCGACGACGTGCTGCGGGCCGGGCGCCACGTGCTGATCGAGAAGCCGCTGTGCACCACGGTCGAGGCCTGCCGGTCGGTCATGGCCACGGCCAAGGAGACGGCCGGCCAGTTCCCCGACCGGGTTGTCCACGTCGGCCTGGAGTACCGCTACATGCCGGCGGTGGCCCGCCTCATCGAGGAGGTCGGCACCGGGGTGCTCGGCCGTCCCCGCATGGTCGCCATCCGCGAGCACCGGTTCCCCTTCCTGGTCAAGGTCGACAACTGGAACCGGTTCTCCGCCAACACCGGCGGCACGCTGGTCGAGAAGTGCTGCCACTTCTTCGACCTGATGAACCTGATCGTCGGGGAGCGGCCGACCCGGGTCATGGCCTCCGGGGCCCAGGACGTCAACCACCTCGACGAGGTCTACGGCGACCGGCGGCCCGACATCCTCGACAACGCCTACGTGATCGTCGACTACCCCGGCGGGGCACGAGCCATGCTCGACCTCTGCATGTTCGCCGACGCCTCCCACCACCAGGAGGAGATCTCCGTCGTCGGGGCAGACGGCAAGGCCGAGGCGTTCCTGCCCGAGGGGCGGCTCCGGGTCGGCATCCGGGGCAAGGACTGGATCGGCGACGTACCCGGCGAGATCGTCGACGACAGCCACATCGCCTACGAGGGGCTTCACCACGGGTCGAGCTACCTCGAGCACATCGATTTCGTCGCCGCCATCCGGGGCGAGGCGCCCGTGCCGGTCACGCTCGAGGACGGGCTGTGGTCGGTTGCCATCGGCGTCGCCGCCCACCGATCGATCGACGAGGGTCGCCCCGTCGAGCTGCGCGAGGTCCTCCACGGCGCCGCCCAGACCGCCGCCGTCACCACCGGGGAGGTCGGGCGATGACGATCGAGGTCAGCTGGTTCAGTGCCCTCTGCGACGACGACTACGAGTTCCTCGGCCAGCCGGACGAGGCCCTGTTCAGCTCGTGGCCCCACTGCCGCAACATCGTGATGACCGCCGACCGGCACGGCTACGACAACGTGCTCCTGCCGTCCGGCTACGCACTCGGCATCGACAACACGGCGTTCGCGGCCGCCATCGCCCCGCTCGCCACCCATATCCGGCTCCTGCTGGCCGTCCGCTGCGGCGAGCTCGTCGTCCCCCAACTGGCCCGACAGCTGGCCACCGTCGACCAGATCCTCGAGGGGCGGCTCACGATCAACATCATCTCCTCCGAGATGCCGGGTGAGTCGCTCGACTCCGAGCCCCGCTACCGACGCTCGACCGAGATCATGTACGCCCTGCGGGAGCTGCTCGACCGCCGCCCGGTCGACCTCGACGGCGATTTCGTGAGGCTGACCATCGACCCGCCCCGGATCTCGACCGTCTCCGGTCGCAGCCCACTGTTCTACTTCGGCGGGCTGTCGCCGGCGGCCAAGGAGTGTGCGGCGGCTGGCGCCGACGTGTTCCTGATGTGGCCGGACACCACCGACAAGGTCAAGACGGTCATGGACGAGATGGACG
>JBCCVL010000098.1:0-23667 GCA_039195375.1 Actinomycetota bacterium | reverse complement strand
GAAGGAGATTTGAGGAAGGCTGTCCCTAGTACGAGAGGACCGGGATGGACGCAGCTCTGGTGTGCCAGTTGTTCCGCCAGGAGCATGGCTGGTTGGCTACCTGCGGAAGGGATAACCGCTGAAGGCATCTAAGTGGGAAACCCGTTCCAAGATGAGATCTCCCACCGGGTAACCGGGTAAGGCCCCTAGTAGGTGACTAGGTTGATAGGCCAGGCGTGTAAGCACAGCAATGTGTTCAGCTGACTGGTACTAATAGGCCGAGGGCTTGTGTTTTCTTTGTCATTACCACACAAGTTCGCAGAACGCAGCGAGGCTTCGGCTTCGCCTCGTGCTCGCTATACAGTTCTCAGGAGCGTGGCTCCGAGGATCGACATAGTCGGCCCCCGTTTCGGCGGCCGATGTGCAGAGTTTCGGTGGCTATTGCGGAGGGGTCACACCCGTTCCCATCCCGAACACGGAAGTTAAGCCCTCCTGCGCCGATGGTACTTGGTCGGAGACGGCCTGGGAGAGTAGGACGCCGCCGGATTTCTTTGACTGGTGGGCTGCGATGCGTCGCAGCCCACCGGCGCGTTTTGGCCCTCGTGGCATCGGATCAGCCAGTTCCTCAGCGGCCTCGGTGATGACAGCCGGCGCCACTAGCGTGACTGGTGATCGTTGTTCGGCGGCCCCCGTTGATGGAGCCCCACGTGGCCGGGGAGGTCGGAGATGAGTCAAGGGCGAGGTGGAGCGGGCGACGACCGGCCGCGCCGTTCGAACAGAGGCCAGCAGGGCGGAGGTCGCTCCGGCGGCCCGCCTCGTGGTCGTGGGCGCCCGCCGAGCGGATCGGGTCGTTCCGGCGGATCCTCGGGGCGCCCGGGTGGCTCGTCAGGCCGCTCTGGCGGATCTTCGGGTCGTTCTGGCGGCTCCTCCGGCCGCTCGGGCGGCTCGTCAGGACGGTCGGGCCCCCCGGGTCGACGCACTGGCGGTGGGCACGACGGCCGCGCTGGTGGGGCCGGCCGATCCGCATCGAGCGGCGCCGGGTCCGGCCGCAGTCGGCCCAGGTCGGGGAGCAAACGCATCCCACCGCCACCGCCGCTTCCCGATGAGGAAACGGCCGATGCCTCCGCCAACGGCGACCGGGCGGACTCGGCTGACGAGGTCGTGATCGAGCGGATCGACGCCCCCAAGCCCAGCGCAGGCTCGTCGAAGCGGCGCAACCGCCGGCGCTCCAACCGGGTCGACGTCGATGGCGTCGACTTCGGCGGTGTCGCCCCAGCGACCGCCAACAAACTCCGCAACCGGTTGGCCGAGGCCGCCGTCGCCTTCGAGGCCGAGCGGTTCACCGAGGTGGCCCGACTGTTGTCGTCGATCGAGCGCCTGGCCCCCGATGTGCCCGAGGTGCTGGAGCTCTCCGGCCTCACCAACTACCGGCTCGGACACTGGAAACGCGCCCTCACCGACCTCGAGCGTTTCGCCGAACTCACCGGTTCGGTCGAGCAACACCCGGTCATCGCCGACTGCAACCGTGCCCTCAGGCGCTGGGGCGCAGCGGAGCAGTACTGGCTCGAGCTCGGTGACGCCTCGCCCGCCCCGGAGCTCATCGAGGAGGGGCGGATCGTCCAGGCCGGCGCTCTCGCCGACCGCGGACGCCTCGACGACGCCATCCGCTTCATGGAGCGCGCCCCTCGGGTCAAGGGCAAGCCAGGTGTCCACCACCTCCGGCGCTGGTACATGCTCGCCGACCTGCACGAGCGCGCCGGTGACCAGGCACGGGCCCGGCGTCTCTTCGGCGACGTCGTCCGGGCCGACCCCAGCTTCGGCGACGCCGCCGAGCGGGCCGCCGCCCTCTAGACATACCTGCGGCCCCGCCAGGACCGAGCCGATGGTTCGGCGGTCGACGGCTCACCCGATGAGTCGCCGACGGGAGAACGGCGATCGCTGCGACCGCCGGTTATCCTCGATCTCGCCCGTGTACGGACGACACCACCGAGGTCAGCACCGACGATGAACGAGCAGCACCTGCAGAAGGTCACCAGCGCCGACGGCTTCGTTGCCGCACTCGACCAGAGCGGCGGCAGCACCCCGAAGGCCCTTTCGCTGTATGGGGTCGACGAGTCGGCCTACAGCGGCGACGACGAGATGTTCGATCTCATCCACGCCATGCGGAGCCGGATCATGACGAGCTCGGCCTTCGACGGCACCCGGGTGCTCGGCGCGATCCTGTTCGAGATGACGATGGACCGCCAGGTCGAGGGACACGACACCCCGACCTACCTGTGGGACCAGAAGCAGGTCGTGCCGTTCCTGAAGGTCGACAAGGGCCTGGCCGACGAGGTCGATGCAGCCCAGGTGATGAAGCCGATCCCCGGCCTCGACGAGCTGCTGGCTCGGGCAAACGAGAAGGGCGTCTTCGGGACCAAGATGCGCTCGGTCATCAAGATGGCCAACCCGGACGGGGTCAAGGCCGTCGTGGACCAGCAGTTCGAGATCGGGCACCAGATCGTGGCCGCCGGCCTCGTGCCGATCATCGAGCCCGAGGTCGACATCCACAGCCCCGAGAAGGCCAAGGCCGAGGAGCTGCTGCGCGCCGCCATCACCGCCAACGCCGACGAGCTCGGGCCGGATCAGAAGATCATGCTCAAGCTCACCTTGCCAGACGTTGACAATTTCTACGCCGACCTGATCGCCCACGACAACGTCATCCGGGTCGTCGCCCTGTCGGGCGGCTACAGCCGAGACGACGCCAACGCTCGGCTGTCCCGCAACAACGGGATGATCGCCAGCTTCTCCCGGGCCCTGAGCGAGGGCCTGTCGGCACAGCAGAGCGACGACGACTTCGATTCGACCCTCGACGCCACCATCCAGAGCATCTTCGACGCCTCCAAGAGCTGAGCGGCCGGGCGCCCTCCGGACGCGCCGTCGCCGATCTTGTCACGGTCACGCACTAGCCTGACAGCATGATGAACTCGGACGAGTTCGCCGATGCGGTGAACAAGAGCATGGCGGAGATGCGCACGGCGATGGGCGAGGCGGCGGAACGCCTCGAGAGTGAGTTCCGCCGATTCGCCGATGCCGCGGGAATCGATCAGGCCATGGGCGCCGATCGGGTACGAACCGGCAACGAACAGTTGCGGGACCTGGTCGACGCCCTCCGTGACGAAGCGGCCAGGGCCGCCGGTCAGGTGTCGGAGGGCATGAGCGAGATGCTCGAACAGTTCCGTCGGCTGGTCGAGGCCACGATGCCCGGCTGGGCCGACAGCGATGCCGGTGAGGGAAGCGAGTCGTCGGCATCGGCGGCGACGGATGCCGCTGCGTCGGCGGCGATCTCGGCGACGTCGAACGGGAACGCCGCTCAGGAGGCGCCGGCGACGAAGCCCGCGGCGAAGAAGACCACGAAGAAGGCGTCGGCGAAGAAGACCACGGCGAAGAAGTCGGGCACGAAGGCGTCGGCCAAGACGTCCACGAAGAAGGCGTCGGCGAAGAAGACCACGGCGAAGGCGTCGGCGAAGAAGTCCACGAAGAAGGCGTCGGCGAAGAAGACCACGGCGAAGAAGTCGGCGAAGAAGACCACGGCGAAGAAGTCGGCCGAGAAGTCCACGAAGAAGGCCGCGGCGAAGAAAACCACGAAGAAGACCACGGCGAAGAAGACCAGCAAGAAGGCCTCGAAGAAGTCGACGGCCAAGAAGGCCCGCTAGGGCTCGGGCCGGTCGGCGATCGAGCGGTGGCGGCCCGACGTCGGCTCGACGCCGAGCTGGTGCGACGTGGTCTGGTGCCAAGTCGTGAGACGGCGCGGCGCGAGATCGTCGCCGGCCGCGTGCTCGTCGACGGTGCCTTCGCCGACAAGCCGGCCCGGCTGGTCGACGCCGGCCAGAGCGTTCGCCTGGCCGGTCCGCCGGCCCGGTTCGTCGGTCGTGGCGGCGAGAAGCTCGACGGCGCCCTCGATGCGTTCGGCGTCGATCCGGCGGGATTGCGCTGCCTCGATGCCGGTTCGTCCACCGGCGGCTTCACGGACTGCCTGCTGCAGCGTGGGGCGACGTCGGTCGTCGCGGTCGACGTCGGGACCAACCAGCTGCATGAGCGGCTGCGCCACGACCCTCGGGTCGACGTACGTGAGCAGACCGACGTTCGCTCGCTCGATGCGGAGGACCCGGCGTTCCCGGTCGCTCTGGTCGTCGGCGACCTGTCGTTCATCTCGTTACGCCTGGTGCTGTCGACCCTCATCCCGCTGGTCGTCGACGACGGTTCGCTGCTGCTCCTGGTCAAGCCACAGTTCGAGGCGGGCCGCCAGGAGGCGGCCCGGGGCCGCGGCGTCATCGCCGACCCTGCGATCTGGCGTCGGGTGCTACTCGAGGTCGTCGATTGGGCCGACGACGCCGGGGCCGGTGTGGTCGGTCTCATCCCGTCGCCGATCACCGGCGCAAGCGGGAATGTGGAGTTCGTCGCCTGGCTCCGGCGAGGGCGCCCTACCATGCGAGAGCGTGAGCGGGCCGTCGACCACGCCGTCGCCGAGGCGGTGGCCTCGTGACTGACCGACTCGGCCTCGTCATGCACCTCTACCGGCCGGAGGTGCGAGACCTGGCCCGCCAGGCGATTCAGTGGTGCGGCGAAAACCTCCAGCCCGTGCTGCCGCGAGCCGATGCTGAACTCCTCGGCCGGCCCGACCTCGGGCTGGACGACGACGACTTCGGACCGGGCCTCAGCGCCTGCCTCAGCCTCGGGGGCGACGGCACGATGCTCCGGTCGTGCCACCTCGTCTCCGGCAACGACGTGCCGTTGCTCGGGGTGAACGGCGGGTCGCTCGGCTACCTGACCGAGTTCGATCCCGAGGACCTGATCGACGCCCTCGAGGCCTGGCGTCGGGGGGAGTTGGCGACCGAGCAGCGGATGATGATCGAGGTCAGCTCGACCACCGCCATCGTCGACAACCCCGGCGACATCGAGGCGGCAAGCCTCGTCGCCGCCGACCACGGCGAGGAGACGTTCCTCGGCTATGCGCTCAACGACGCCGTCATCTCCCGGTCCGAGAGCGGCCGCTCCGTCGAGGTCCTGGTCTGGATCGGCGGCGAGCCGTTCAGCGACTACCTGGCCGACGGCCTCATCGTGGCGACCCCGACGGGAAGCACCGCCTACTCGTTGTCGGCCGGCGGACCCATCGTCGAACCCGACTTCGAGGCGCTGCTGCTCACGCCCGTCGCCGCCCATGTGGTCTTCGACCGCTCGATGGTGGTGGCGCCGACCACCGAGATCCGACTGACCGTGCTCGGCTATCGGCCCGGCGTGGTCTCGCTCGACGGGCGCAACGTCGTCGAGCTGCAGCCCGGCCAGTCGGTCATCTGCCGGGCCGCCGATCGAACCGCCAGGTTCCTCGTGAAGGGCGACCGTGACTTCCACACGGTCCTCAAGGAGAAGTTCGGGTTGGTGGACGATCCATGCTCGTAGAACTGGCAGTGGCAAATCTCGGTGTCATCGAACAGGTGACGCTCGACATCCCCCCTGGCATGATCGCCCTCACCGGCGAGACCGGGGCCGGCAAGACCCTCCTGGTCGATGCCATCAACCTCCTCGTCGGCGGCCGATCCGATCCCGGCCTGGTCCGCTCGGGGGCCGACGAGGCCACGATCGACGGGCGGTTCCTCCTCGACGGCGAGGAGTTCGTGCTGACCCGGGTCGTGCCGGCCGAGGGCCGGTCGCGAGCGTACGTGAACGGTCGGCCGTCGACGGCGTCTGCCCTGGCCGAACTGGGGGCCAAGCTCGTCGACCTGCACGGTCAGCACGCCCACCAGTCGCTGCTCGGCGTCGACGCCCAGCGCGACGCGCTCGACGTGTTCGGTCGGGTCGATCGCTCGGCGCTGGTCCACGCCCAGGGTGTCCTGGGTGAGATCGATGCAGCCCTCGGCGACCTCGGCGGTGACGAGCGAGCCAGGGCCCGAGAGCTCGACCTCGTTCGCTACCAGGTCGGCGAGCTGGTCGACGCCGACCTGCAGGATCCAGACGAGGACGAGCAGCTGGCCAGCCGGGAGGAGTTGTTGGCCAACGCCGCCGCCAACCGGGAGGCGGCCGGCGCCGCGCTCGAGCTGCTCGTCGAGGACGGCGGCGCCCGCGACCTGTTGTCGCAGGGGCTGACCGCCCTCGGCGGGCCCGGTCCGTTCGACGAGGCCGCCGCCCGGTTGAAGAACCTGCTGGCCGAGCTCGACGACATCGCCGATGCCGTTCGTGACGTCGGCGACGGGATCGAGGACGATCCCGAGGAGCTGGAGCACCTCCTGGCCCGCCGGCGGATGCTCCGCGAGCTGTGCCGCAAGTACGGCGACGACCTGGCTGCCGTGATGGCCGAGCGTGATGCCCTCCAACTGCGCTTGAAGGAGCTGGAGGACCACGACGTGCTGGCCGCCGATCTCGACCGGCGCCGCCAGGAGGCCGTCGACGGCTTGGCCGAGGCCAGGGCCGCGGTGCTGGCCGCCCGTCTGGCCGCCGCCCCCGGGCTTGCCGGCGCCATCGAAGCCAACCTGCCCGAGCTGGCGATGCCACGGGCCCGGGTCGGGATCGAGGTCGCCGGTGACGACGGTGGCGAGGTGTCGTTCGAGCTGGCCGCCAACCCCGGATCACCGCTGCAGCCACTGGCCAAGGTCGCCTCCGGGGGCGAGCTGGCCAGGGCCATGCTTGCCCTCCGGAGCGTGCTGTCCGAGGCCCCGCCTGTCCTGGTCTTCGACGAGGTCGACGCCGGCATCGGTGGTCAGGCAGGGTTCGCCGTCGGGCGCTCGCTGACCGACCTCGGCGATCGTCATCAGGTGCTCGTGGTCACCCACCTGCCGCAGGTCGCGGCCTTCGCCGACGCCCACCTGGCGGTCGAGAAGCGCCAGGGCGACGACGAGACGGTCTCCGAGATCCGCTTCCTCGACGACGACGGTCGCCTGACCGAGCTGGCCAGGATGCTGTCCGGGCAGCCCGACTCGTCGACCGCCCGCCAGCACGCCGGCGAGCTGTTGGCCGAGGCCTCGGCCCACCGCAACGGCGGCTGAGCCGGCAGCCGGGCCGAGCAGGGCCGGGCCGTCGAGGGCTCGGGCTTCAGTCGGTTCGAGAGGAGGTCGCTCGGCCAGTCACCCGGGCGAGGCCGAGACCTGGTGTCGGAGCTCGGCGATCAACGGGGCGGCGCCGTCGCGCACGGCGTCCTGCTGGGTCGCCAGCGCCTCGGCCACCGTGGCGATCGCCTCCGGTGGCAGCGCCAGACGGGGCCGTCGGCGGAGGATCCGCTCGAGGCGTGCGGCCACGGCGTCCGGCCGGTGGTAGTCGTCCGGGACGCTCCACACCGCCACCTGCTCCAGGTGGTGGCGCCAGTGCCCCCGTTGACCCTCGTCGACGAGTGGGACCAGCTCCTCGACGGCGTCGCCCGCGGCCTCGATGGCGGCGTCGACTGCGGGCCCGAGCCCGCCAGGCTGGCGGAGCAGGTGACCGTCGAGCAACAGCTCGATACCGACGTGCCCGACCGCCCTCGCCGCCCCTCGGGGAACGCCGGCCCTGTCGAGCCGCCGGACCACGGCGCCGCTCGTGTCCCGGAACCATCGATGGCGGTGGAAGGCGTCGTCGGTGCGGTGGTGGATGTCGATCCCGGCGGTGATGTCGGGGTCGTCCGGTCGGGCCAGCAACCGGAAGCGGCCCATGGCCGCCAGGTCGGGGAGGACGGCGCCGAGGTGGAACCGGGCCTCGTTGTCACCGCGGACCAGCGAGCCGTCGCGGGCGACCTCGACGTGTCCGGCGAAGTTCACGATCGGGCTCCTGGCCGTGCGCCGGCCGGGGTGACGCTCACGTGAGGGCGGCGTAGACCAGGGCCTTGAGCTCCTGGCGGATCGGGTAGGCCGACGACGGCATCAGCTGGGTCAACCCGACGACGGCGAGGTCCTCGACCGGGTCGACCCAGAACAGGGTCGATGCGGCACCACCCCAGGCGAATTCGCCGGGGGAGCACAGCACCTGGGTCTCGGCCGGATCGACGATGACGGAGAACCCGAGCCCGAACCCGACGCCGTCGTAGCGGGTCTCGGAGAACACCGGTTGGCCCATGGCCGCCAGGTCCACGCCACCGGGGAGGTGGTTCATCGTCGCGTACTCGACGGTCCGGCGGCCGATGACCCGGTTGCCGTCGAGCTCGCCCTTGTTCAGGAGCATCTGGGTGAACCGGTGGTAGTCGCCGATCGTCGAGACGAGCCCACCACCGCCGGACAGGAACTCGGGCGGTCGCCGGTAGGGGCTCGCCTCGTCACCGGCGTCGATCACCAACCTGGCCGAGCCCTCGGCGCCCTCGGGCACCCCGAACGGCGACAGGGCGGGCACGGCGTAGTTGGCGGCGAGCCGCTCGGCCCGGTCGTCGTCGACCCAGAAGCCGCTGTCGACCATGCCGAGCGGCTCGAAGATCCGCTCGCTCAGGAAGGCGTCGAAGGGTCGGCCGCCGATGACCTCGCAGAGGCGGCCGAGCACGTCGGTGGCGACGCTGTAGGACCAGCGGGTGCCGGGGGAGAACAACAGGGGCAGCTCGGCGAGTGCCTCCACCCACGTCTCCAGCTTGTGCTGGCCGCTGTCGAGCCCGGCCCGGCGGTACAGCGAGTCGACCGGGTGCCGCCCCATGAACCCGTAGGTCAGCCCGGACGTGTGGGTCAGCAGGTCCCGGACCGTCATCTCCCGCTCGGGGAACGTCGTGGTGTAGTTGGCCGCCGTACCGTCCTGCCAGACCCGGAGGTCGGCGAACGACGGGATGAAGTCGCTGACCGGGTCGTCGAGGCGGAACAGCCCCTCCTCGTAGAGCGACAGCAGCGCAAGCGAGGTGATCGGCTTGCTCATCGAGTAGATCCGGATCAGGGTGTCCGCAGCCATCGGCCTCGACCGATCACCCTCGCCGGCAACGCCCTGGAACGACAGGTGGGCGATCTGGCCGTGGCGGCTGATCAGGAGCGAGAACCCGGGGAACCGGTCGCTGTCGAGATAGCGCTCGGCCACGAACCGGTCGATCCGGGCCAGGCGGTCTTGGTCGAAGCCGAGGCTGCTCGGATCGTCGACCGGTGTCAGGGCGTCGGGTTGGGGAGCGGACATGGCTTCATCTTCGCAGCCAGGCCCGGGGCGACAAAACCAGGCATCGTCGCCCGGACGCAGCCGGACGGCGAGGCCAGGTGCGCCCGGGTCGGAGGCGTCAGCCGCAGGCGACGACCATGCGCCCCTTGACCTGGCCGGCCAGGATGTCGGCGGCCAGGTTCGCCACGTCGCCGAGGGCGACTTCGCTGGTCATCGCCTCGAGCCGGGTGGCGAACCCGTCGTCGGCCACCACCTCGGCCACCCGGTCCCACACCCGCTGTCGTGGCTCGGCCGGGCACATCACCGAATCGATCCCCAGCAGGCTCACGCCGCGGAGCAGGAACGGGATGACGGTGGTCGACAGGCCGTTGCCGCCGGCCAAGCCGCAGGCGGCGACGCTGCCCCCGTAGGCCATCTCGGCCAGCACGTGGGCCAGCGTGTCACCACCGACGGCATCGACGCAGCCGTGCCACCGCTCCGACAGGAGCGGCCGGGACGGGTTCTCGGTCAGCTCGGCCCGGTCGATCACCTCGGCGGCACCAAGGGCCAGGAGGTCGTCTGCGTTCTCCGGCCGCCCCGTCGAGGCGACGAGATGGTGGCCGATGGCACCGCCCCACAGCAGGGCGGAGGACCCGACGCCACCCGAGGCGCCGGTGACCAGCACCGGCCGGTCGGCCCCCGGGGTGATGCCGTGGTCCTCGAGTGCGGTGAGGGCCTGCATCGCAGTGAACCCGGCGGTGCCGACGGCCATCGCCTGGCGGGTCGAGACCGACTCCGGCAGGGCGACGAGCCAGTCGCCAGACACCCTGGCCCGGTTGGCGTAGCCACCCCAGTGCACCTCGCCGACCCGCCAACCGGTGAGCGCCACCCGGTCGCCGGTGGCGAACCGCTCGTCGTCCGAGGCCGACACGGTGCCGGCCAGATCGATCCCGGGGACGTGGGGGTAGTTGCGCACCAGCCCGCCGATCCCCTGCAGGATCATCCCGTCCTTGTAGTTGAGCGATGACCACTCGACGTCGACCGTGACGTTCCCCTCGGGGAGGCGGTCGTCGTCCAGCTCGGTCAGTGACGCCGTCACCTTCTTGTCGTCGTCGCGGTCGATGAGGAGAGCGGTGAACACCATGGCCGGACAAGGTAGCGAACTCGGGGCGGGGGTCCGAATTGGCGGCTCGATCACGACCCGGCCGGGTCGGGGCCGCTCACCCGGGCCGCCGACCCGGGTGAGGTGACTTGGGTCGGAGTGGACCCGAGGGGCCGCCCGCCGCGCTAGGTTGGGTTGGGCCGCAGTGGCCACCCGGGGCAGGTTCCGTGGTGTTGGCGAGTGACGGGGCGACGAGGGTCTCGCACCAGCCGGGGATCGGGGCAGGTCTTGGTGAGCGAGACCGAGGGTTGGGCATGACCAAGCACATATTCGTCACCGGCGGCGTCGTGAGCTCTCTGGGAAAGGGGGCGACCGCATCGTCGCTGGGGCGATTGCTGAAGTCGCGCGGCCTCAAGGTCACGATGCAGAAGCTCGACCCGTACCTGAACGTCGACCCGGGCACGATGAACCCGTTCGAGCACGGTGAGGTCTACGTCACCGACGACGGCGGCGAGACCGACCTCGACCTCGGCCACTACGAGCGGTTCATCGACGAGAACCTCTCCCGGGCCTCCAATGCCACCACCGGCTCGATCTACTCCTCGGTGATCGCCGCCGAGCGCCGGGGCGACTACCTGGGCAAGACCGTCCAGGTCATCCCCCACATCACCGACGAGATCAAGCGCCGGATCTCCCTGCTGGCCGAGGACAGCGCAGCCGGGGACGGGGTCGACGTCGTCATCACCGAGGTCGGCGGCACGGTCGGTGACATCGAGATCCTCCCGTTCCTCGAGGCCATCCGACAGTTCCGGCTCGACGTCGGGCGCCAGAACGTGTGCTATGTGCACGTGACCCTGGTCCCGTTCATCGGGCCGGCCGGCGAGCAGAAGACCAAGCCGACCCAGCACTCGGTGACCGAGCTCCGCAGCCGCGGGGTCCAACCCGACGTCATCGTCTGCCGCTCGGATCGCCGCATCTCCGACGGTCTCCGCCAGAAGATCTCCGACCTGTGTGACGTGCCGCTCGACGGGGTGATCAACGCCCCAGACGCATCGAGCCTCTACGAGATCCCGCTGACCATGCACGAGGCCGGCTTCGACGCCTACGTGTGCGAACTGCTCGGTCTCGAACCGGATGAGCCCGACCTGGGGGAGTGGCACGAGCTGGTTGAGCGTGTCGAGCAGGTGTGGAAGCCGCTGCGGATCGGTCTCGTCGGCAAGTACGTCAGCCTCCCGGACGCCTATCTGTCGGTCGTCGAGGCGCTGCGCCACGCCTCGTTCCGCCACGAGGTCGACCTGTCGATCGAGTGGATCCCCTCCGACCACGTCGAGGGTCTGCTGGTGGCCGAGAAGCTCGGTCACCTCGACGGGATCGTGCTGCCGGGCGGCTTCGGTGAGCGGGGGGTCGAGGGCAAGATCGAGGCGGCCACGTTCGCCCGTGACACCGGCATGCCCTGCCTCGGTCTCTGCCTCGGTATGCAGGTCATGACGATCGAGTACGCCCGCAACGTGCTCGGTCTGACCGGTGCCAACTCCAGTGAGTTCGACACCCAGGACTCGACCACGCCGTACCCGGTGATCGATCTGATGGACACCCAGCGTGGGGTCACCGACCTCGGCGGCACGATGCGGCTCGGGGCCTACGTCGCCGTGTTGGCGGAGGGGTCGCAGGTCGCCGAGTTGTACGACGACACGGTGGTCAGCGAGCGGCACCGGCACCGCTACGAGTTCAACCCCCGGTTCCGGAGTCGATTCGAGGAGTCCGGGTTCCGGTGCTCGGGCACCTCGCCAGACGGCCAGCTCGTCGAGTTCATCGAGCTGGAGGGGCACCCGTTCTGGGTCGGCACCCAGGCCCATCCCGAGCTGAAGAGCCGCCCGAACCGTCCGGCGCCGCTCTTCGACGCCTTCATCGACGCCAGTCTGACCCGGGCGGAAGCGGCCGACCCCGAGCGGTTCCGCAGGGCTCGGCCCGACCGTGACATCGTCGACGGTTCCGGCGGCGGGGCCGACGAGCTCGTGGCGACCGACGGCCCCGGTGCCGTCGCCAACGGCGGTCCGGCCGCGGGCTCGGCGAACGCCGGCGCGCTCGACCACGCCCGATGACGGGCCTCGACGACGGTCGGTCCGCCGCTCCTGCGTCGGCGGCGGACTTCGCGCCGGCCCCGGCGCTCGGCCAGCCGGTCGAGCGGGGTCGGTTGGCCAGCGACCACTTCCGTCAGCGGGACCAGCGGCTGATCCACCAGGGTGCGGTGGTCGGCTTCTTCGAGGCCCAGATCGAGGACAACTCGGGTGCCCGGTTCGCCCGTGACGTCATCCGCCATCCGGGAGCGGTCTCGGTCGTTCCGATCGACGGCGACGACGTCTTCCTCGTTCGCCAGTACCGGGCTGCGCTCGACGCCGATCTGCTCGAGCTGCCGGCCGGCAAGCGTGACGTCGACGGCGAGCCCCCGATCGAGACCGCCCGTCGTGAGCTGGTCGAGGAGATCGGGATGCGGGCCGGTTCGATCGAGCCGCTGATCAACATCCACCACTCGCCCGGGTTCTGTGACGAGTACGGCCACCTGTTCCTCGCCACCGACCTCGAGCCGGTACCACAGGAGCGCATGGGCCCCGAGGAGCAGGCGATGACCGTCCACCGCCTCCCGCTGGCGGAGGCCGTCGAGTTGTGCCTGTCCGGCACGATCACCGATGCCAAGTCCGTTGCCGGACTGCTCGCCGCCGCCCGCCGGCTCGGCCGGTGAGCGGACCCGGGCGGGCGAGCCAGACCCGATCGTCGTGACCGGGGTCGTCGCCCAGTCGTTTCACCTGGTCCGCCGCTTCGCCGGGTCGATCCGGCCCGGTCCGCCGAAGCCGGCCGACGAGGACTGGGCGAAGGGGTCGCTCGTGCCGGGGGAGCGGGAGCTGTGGGCCAGGATGTCGAACCCCGATCGGCGTCATGCGGTGACCGTCGCCCGCGACGTCGTCCGGCGCTGGCCGGAGGTCGGTGACGGCGAGCCGCCCCGGGCGGTCGTCGCCGCTGCGCTGTTGCACGACGTCGGCAAGGTCGAATCGGGACTGCGTACGCCGGAGCGGGTGGCGGCCACACTGCTGTGGTCGGTGCTCGACGACTCGGTCGCGGCCCGCTGGGCGACGACGGAGTCGAGGGTCCTCGGTCGCTACGGCCGGTACCGGCGCCACCCCGAGATCGGGGGTGCGCTGCTTCGCTCGGCCGGCGCCGACCCGCTCACCGCCGCCTGGGCCGAGGAGCACCACCGGCCGGACTCCCGCTGGACGGTCGACCATCGCGTCGGGCAGCTGCTGAAGGCCTGCGACGACGACTGATCGGGCTGCGACCGCACCAGGCCCACGACCGACACGCAGGGTGACGTTTGTCACCAATGGTGGGAAAAGGTGGGAATGTCGCCCTGTTTCGCCTCGATTGCGAAGACGTGAACGCGACCGATCGCGCCGTTTCGCGGCGCGCTTTGAGCTACCGTAACCCCTTGGTCCAGATCGGGCCAGCTGAGTGGGGCGGGTCTCCGGCCGGCTTGGCAGACGACACGGCAATCCGTCAGGGGAGAAGCACAGACATGGGCAAGAACTGGTTGACAAAGCTGTTGGCTTTGTTCATGGCGTTCGGTCTCGTCGCCGCCGCATGCGGTAGCGACGATGACGAGTCCGCCGACGAGACCGAGGCCGGCGAGTCCTCCGCGAGCGCCAGCGCAAGCGCGAGCGCGAGCGAGCCGGCTGAGGAAGACGACGCCATGGAAGAAGAAGATGACGCCATGGAAGAGGAAGACGACGCCATGGAGGAAGAGGATGGCGACGCGATGGCCGAGGGCGACGGCGTCCTGACCATCGGCACCATCTTCCCCGTCACCGGCGACCTCGCGTTCCTCGGCCCGGCCGAGGTCCAGGGCGCTGAGCTGGCCGTCGAGGACATCAACGCCGCCGGCGGTGTGCTCGGCGCCGACGTCGTCCTCGAGCAGGGCGACTCCGGCGACACCACCACCGACATCGCCAACACCGAGGTCGACCGTCTGCTGGCCCTGGGTGCCGACGCCATCATGGGCGCCGCCTCCTCGGCCGTGTCGTTGACCGTCATCGACAAGATCACCGGCGCTGGGGTCATCCAGTTCTCGCCGGCGAACACCTCGCCGCAGTTCACCGACTACGACGACAACGGGCTGTACTTCCGGACCGCTCCGTCGGACCTCCTCCAGGGTCGTGTGCTGGCCAACGCCGTGCTCGACCAGGGCAACGAGTCCGTCTCGGTCCTGTTCCGGCAGGAGTCCTACGGCCAGGGCCTGGCTGACGCCTTCCAGGAGAACTTCGAGGCCGCCGGCGGCGTGATCGACGAGTTCCTGCCCTACGCCATCGACGTCGAGAGCTTCGACGCCGAGGTCGACACCCTCGTCGAGGCCGGCAGCGACGCCTACATCGTCATCGGCTTCGCCGAGTCCGCCGGCATCATCACCACGATGAACGAGCGGGGCATCGGCCCCAACGACACCAACGTGTGGGGCGTCGACGGCAACCTCGGTATCGAGAGCGAGATGAGCGATCCGTCGATCCTGGCCGGGATGCGCTTCACCCAGCCGTCGGTCGACCTGAACTCGATCTCGGACTTCGTGACCCGTCTCGAGGGCGCCATGCCTGCGGACTCCTCGACCGCCTACGGCGCCGAGACCTACGACTCCATCCTCATCGTTGCCCTGGCGGCCCAGATCGCCGGCACCGACGAGGCGACGGCCATCGCCGCCGAGATCAATGGTGTCACCAAGGACGGCGAGAAGTGCACCGACTTCGCCTCCTGCAAGGAGATCATCGACGCCGGTGGCGACATCGACTTCGATGGCCTCGGCGGCCCGTACGAGTTCGTCGACGCCGGTGAGCCGGCTGCGGCCTCGTTCCTCATCGCCACCTACGGCGACAATGGCGCCGACGACTCGCTCGCCGAGTACGTCTTCGCCTCGTGATCAACTGATCCGCAGATCCACGTGATCTGAACGGGGCCCCGGTTCCTCCCGAGGAGCCGGGGCCCTGTCGCGTCCGGCGGTCGTGGCGAGCCCGTCGGGTTGGATCAGGGGAGGTCGGGGGCGAGCAGCGGCTCACCCCCGGCACCGATCGGGCGGAGCAGCAGGTCGGTCGGCCCGTCGACGCCGTCTGGCCACACGTAGCGCTGCCACCATCGGAAGCCGACCTTGTCGGCCACCCGACGAGAGGGCGCGTTCTCCGGGTCGATGAGGCACAACATCTCCCCGTCGGCGACGCCGTCGGCCACGGTCAACAGCGCCGCCGTTGCCTCGGTGGCGTATCCCTTGCCCCGGGCGCTGGCGTCCAGCCGCCACCCCCACTCGAGGCGATTGACACCGTCGAACACGACGGTGCCGACGCCGGTGTAGCCGAGGATCCGCCCCGACGCCTTCTCGATCACCGGTTGCTTGGCATAGGGGATCGCCCCGGCCAGGGCCACGAAGCGGTCGAAGCGGGCGTTGGCCGACGCCAGGTCATGGGTCTCGTCCGAGTAGACCGTGAACGCCGGGTCGGTGAACAGCTCGACCATGCGGGACCGGTCGGCCTCGATCGCCGGTCGGAGGATGAGCCGCTCGGTCTCGACGGTGGTCATGGCGCCACCGTAGGTCAGCGCCCGCCTCGATCGCCGGCTATTCGGCGGCCTGCCACCGGCCGGCCGGTCCGGGCCAGGCCGGGGTCGGAGGCCGTCGGCGAACGCCGCTCAGCCCTTGCGGGCCAGGGTGCCGAGGTAGAGCTCGATGACCTTCGGGTCGTTGAGCAGATTGCGGCCGGTGTCGGTGTAGGCGTTGCGGCCCTGGTCGAGCACGTACCCGCGATCGCAGATCTGGAGGCAGCGGGCGGCATTCTGCTCGACCATCACCACGGCAACGCCGGAGTCGTTGATCTGCTTGGTCCGGATGAACACCTGGTCCTGGAGGACGGGGGAGAGGCCGGCTGACGGCTCGTCGAGCAGCAGGACCTGGGGCTCCATCATCAGGGCCCGACCCATGGCCAGCATCTGGCGCTCACCACCGGACAGCGAACCGGCTCGCTGCCCGATCCGCTCGGCCAGACGGGGGAACATCTCCGAGACGAACTCGAGTCGCTCCTTGAATCGGGCCGGTGCGAGGTACGAGCCCATCTCCAGGTTCTCGCTGACCGTCAGCGACGGGAAGACGTTCTCGGTCTGGGGCACGTAGCCGATGCCGCGGGAGACCAGCTCGTGGGCGGTCTTGCCGGTGATGTCGTCACCCCGGTACGTGACCTTGCCACTGCGGATGTTGACCAGGCCGAACAGTGCCTTGACCAGCGTGGACTTGCCGGCCCCGTTCGGGCCGATGATGCCGACGAGCTCACCGGGGGCGACGTCGAGCGAGCACCCCTGGAGGATGTTGACGCCGGGGACGTAGCCGGCCTCGATGTTGTCGACCTTGATGATCAGCTCGTCGTCAGCCATCGGTGGACTCCTCGTCGGTCTGGTCATCGGTCGGCCCGTCCGGCTCGACGTCGTCGCCGCCCTCCAGGTCCTCGACCGAGTCGAAGTCGAGCTCGGTGCCGTGACTGGAACCGAGGTAGGCGTCGACCACCTGCTGGTTCTCGGCGATCGAGGCCGGCGGGCCCTCGGCGATGATCCGACCCTCGGCCATGACCACCACCCAGTCGCTGATGTCCTGCACGACGTCCATGTCGTGCTCGACGAAGATGACGGTGCGGCCTTCGGCCCTGAGCTGCTTGACGTGGCCGAGCAGCGACTGGGTCAGCGCCGGGTTCACGCCGGCCATCGGCTCGTCGAGCATCACGACCTCCGGCTCGGTCATCAGCGACCGGGCCATCTCGACCAGCTTTCGCTGACCGCCGGACAGGGTGCCGGCGAACTCGTCGGTCATGTGGGTCAGGTTGAACCGGTCGAGCAGTGCTCTGGCCTGGCTCTCGACCTCCTGCTCCCGCTTGCGCCACAGCGGCGACACCAGCGCCCGGAGGAGATTCTCGCCACCCTGGTCCTTTGCCCCGAGCATCATGTTCTGCAGCACGGTCAGGCGAGACAGGGCCTTGGTCAGCTGGAAGGTGCGGACCATGCCCCTGGCCGCCAGCTTGTGGGAGGCGACGCCGTCGATCGACTGACCGTTGAGCTCGACGTGACCCTCGTTCGGGGTGTCGAACCCGGTCAGCAGGTTGAAGAAGGTGGTCTTGCCAGCGCCGTTCGGGCCGATCAGGGCCGTGATCGCGCCTCGCTGGATCTCGAGCTCGTCGACGTCGACGGCGACGAGGCCGCCGAAGCGACGGGTCACGCCCCTCGCCTTCAGGATCGGGTCGGGCTTGGGGACGCCAGGTGCGTGCTCGACGCCGTCGAACACGCCGGCGACGGGGTTGTGGGGCTCGGTGGCGACGGCGCCGTCGGCGTCCCCCTCGCCGGGGTCGACCACTGGATCGGGGCTATCGGTCATCGAGCGCCATCTCCTCCCGGGAGCCGAAGATGCCCTGCGGGCGATACCGCATCAGCAGCATGAGGACGAGACCGAACACCATGAAGCGCACCTGGCTCACGTTCTGCACGTCGAGGTTGAGGAACCGGGCCAGGAACTCGTCGAGGTCGGAGTCGATGAGCTCCCGCAGCAGGGCCTCCAGACCCGAGATCAGGCCCCAGAAGATCATGGCCCCGATGACCGGCGACCAGACCCGGGCCGCGCCGCCGATGATCAGCACGGTCCAGATCATGAACGTGATGACCGGGTTGTAGGTGTCCGGCTGCACCGACTGCTTGTCGATCGCCTGCAGCATGCCGGCGATACCGCCGACCACGCCGCCGATCGCCAGCGCCTGGAGCTTGTAGCTGTAGGCGTTCTTGCCGAGCGCCCTGGCTGCGTCCTCGTCCTCCCGGATGGCCTTCAGCACCCGGCCCCACGGGCTGCGCATCAGCTGCCAGGTCAGCAGCAGGGTGAGGCCGACGACGCTCCACCCGACCAGCATGACCCAAAGGTCGTCGGCCCGGTACTCGAACACGCCGAGGAACTCGTAGGGCACGTTGCCAGGCCGGTCGAAGACGTTCAGCTCGAAGAAGGGGTCGGCGAAGTCGTTCAGGCCCTCGGCGCCGCCGGTTCGCTCCCGATTACCGCGCCAACGGACGAACAGCCGTATCGTCTCCGACGCGGCGATGGTGGTGATCGCCAGGTAGTCGGCCCGGAGCCGCAGCGTCGGGATGCCGAGCGCGAGCGCCAGGAGGAGGCAGTAGCCGATGCCGACCAGGAGGCCGAGCCAGAAACCGATGTCGAGCCAAAGGACCGACATGCCGACGCCGTAGGCGCCGGCGGCCATGAAGCCGACCTGGCCGAAGTTGAGCAGCCCGGTGTAGCCGTAGTGGATGTTGAGCCCGATGGCGGCGAGGGCGAACACCAGCGCCTGGGTGCCGAAGGCCTGTGAGAAGATCTGGGTGAAGATGATGTCCCAGTCGATGGCGAACAGCATCAGCCGATCCTCTCCGCTCGACCGAGGATGCCCTGTGGTCGGAACAGCAGGATCAACACCAGCACCAGCAACGCCACCATGTTCTTCAGCTCGGCGTCGATGAACAGCGTCGACAGGTTGATGACGAGCCCGACGACGAGGGCGCCGACCAGGGCCCCATAGGCGGTGCCGAGGCCGCCGAGGGTCACCGAGGCGAAGATCAGCAGCAGGATGCGGAAGCCGAAGTCCCACTTGATCTGGTCGAGGCCGAAGAACACGCCGCCGAGCGCGGCGAGGGCCCCACCGGCGATCCAGACGACGCTGATGACCCGCTGCACGTCGATGCCGGACGACTCGGCCAGGTCACGGTTGTCGGCGACCGCCCGCATGGCCTTGCCGATTCGGGTCAGCTGGAGCAGCGCACCGACAAGCAGCAGCACGATCACCGAGATGATCATCGCAATCAGGTCCTTCGGCGTGATCTCGACCGGCCCGATCGACATCGCCGTCTGGGCCGAGAAGTTGCGGAAGAAGCGAGGGTTGCCGCCGAAGTTGTAGAGGAAGACGTAGCGCAGCAGGATCGACAACCCGATGGTGATCACCATCTGTGCGATCAGGCTGACCCCGGTGCGTCGCATCCCCCGGAACAGACCCCGGTCGAGGGCGTAGCCGAGCAGCGCACCGGACAACATGCCGAACACTGCGGCGAAGACGAGGTTGACCCCGTCACCGAACGGTCCTGGCAGTGGGGCGAGGAAGCCGATGAAGCCGGCCAGGCCGTAGTAGTTGAACAGGAAGGTGGAGAGCTGGCCCCACGTGACCAGCTCGGCGTGGGCGAAGTTGACGAGGCCCGTCGTCCCGAAGATCAGCGAAAGCCCGATCGCCGCCATGGCCAGGTAGAGGCCCTGCTTGAGACCCTCGACGGTGAGCTGGGCCACCCGGCGCCCGCTGATGCCGGACCCGTCGTCGGCTGCGGCGGCCGCCGCCTCCTCGGCCGTCCCCGACACGAGGGCGAACAGCGCCCGCTTGTCCTGGCCCGCCTCGACGAGAACCTCGAGCGAGCTCCGATCGGCGTCCCGCAGCACGACCCCGTCCGGGAGCGTGGCCGGGTCGAGGGTCACGGTGTAGGTGCCCGCCGACTCGACCGGGACCGACCACTGGCCGTCGGCGTCGGTGACCGCCTCGCCCTGGCCGTCGACGATCACGGTCACCCCCTCGACGGGGACCCGCTCGCCGCTGTCGTCTTCGACCCGCAGCTGTCCGATGATCGCCTGCTCACCGCCCTGGGCCGCGACCGTGACGGCCGTTCCCAGTAAGACGATTGCAAGGCTCGCCAACGCAGCAGCAAGTTTGGCCAAGCCTCTCAAACGCGCGCTCTCCCCATACCTGGTCCTCTCCCTGATCGGAGCACCATAGCGGTCGATCGCCCCTCCGACCAGGGTTGATGCACCGGCGACGACGGTCCCGTCGGAGCCGATGGGAGGGGCCGGGACAGCGGCCTGGGTCGGGCGGCCCACGGTCGTCTGCAGGTAGAGCCCGATGGCCCATGGGTGTGGCCGGGCGGTCCTGGTACCGGTGGAGAGATGCCCCACCACCCGCCGCCCGCCCGCGCCCGCAGGCCCCGCTCTGCCATCGGCGACGCCGTGATCGAGACCGGCGTTGCCCCGGCCCTGTCCGCCCGTCGGCGATCCACCGCGGCGTCGACCCTGCTCGCAGTTGCGCTCGTCGTCGCCGGTTGTTCCTCCGGCCAACCGACGGCCGACGACCTGGCCGACGGGAGCGTCGAGAGCCCCGCAGACGATGCGTCGGCGAACGACCCGGACGAGCTGGCGCTGACCCTCGGCGATCCGGCCGACGTCGGCTTCGAACCGGTCGACGACGTCGACGTCGAGCCGGCGGACGCGCCGGAGATCGGCACGGTCGACCTGACCCCGGACGAGCCGGCGGCCGTGATCGAGGACATCGATGAGCGCCTCGACGTGCCGAGCGGTGGCGACGGCGAGGTGCTCGACGGGATCGAGCCGATCGACACCGTCGACCCGTCGGCCGAGCCGATCGAGGACGGCCGGACCCGCAACGAGGTCGGCGAGTTGGTGACCCTCGACGAGCCGGCCAACCTGGCCTGCGCCCAGATCGAGATCGCCATCGGCCACCTCGACGAGGGCCTGCCGGCCGCGGCGACCGAGCGGGTCCTGGCCGGGGCCGAGTGGGCCGCCGAGTCTGGCGTCGCCGACGTCGGGAGCTGGGCCGAGCCGCTGGCGGCCACCGTCGCCGACGGTCCGTTGGCCGACGCGACCCCGCTGGTCGCCTTCCTGTCCGTCTGCACCACCGGGGGCTACGAGCTGTGAGTGACATGCGCAAGCGCCGGCCGCGGTCGGCCACGATCCTGGCCACCCTGACGATCGGCCTCCTCGGGGCCGCCGCCTCCGTGCTGTTGGGCCCGGTCGCCCCGGCGGCCGCGACCAACCCCGACACCATCGACCTCGACGCGCTCGACCTCGTCCCCGAGCGCACCTGGGGCGTCTCCGGTCAGGACCCTGCGTCGACCCAGACCCCGACCCTCGACGTCCTCGTGTGGGACTTCGTGCAGATCGGCGACCGCATGTTCGTGGCCGGCGGGTTCCTCAACGTGCAGGAGTCCCGCGACGCGACCCCGATCCCCCAGGCCTACGTCGCCGCGTTCGACGTCGACACCGGCGACTGGATCTCGACCTGGACCCCCGAGCTCGACCGCATCGTGTACGCCATCGACGTGCTGCCGAACGGGTCGCTGCTCGTCGGTGGCGAGTTCGAGACCGTGAACGGTCAGGCCCGTCGCGGTCTCGTCGCCCTCGATCCCATCACGGGTGCCATCGACCCGTCGTTCGCCGGCGCGGTCGACCGCCCGTGGTCGCAGCTCCGGGCGATGGTCCGCGAGATCGAGATCGACGGCTCCGACATCTACGTCGCCGGCAACTTCTCGCACCTCGACGGGGTCGACGGCTCCCGCAGCCGGGTCTACAAGGTCGGGCGGTTCGCCGACGGCACCGGTCGCATCGACACGACCTGGCGGCCCGAGGTCACCGGTTCCGGCGTGTGGGGCATGGACCTGCACCCCGCTCGTGGCGAAGTCCACCTCAGCGGCTTCTTCAGCGCCGTCAACGGCGAGCCGAACACCGGCTACTTCCACACCGTCGACGCCGTCACCGGCGCCACCTCACCGGGCAAGATCGACCTGCCCCGCAACTACACGGTCAGCCAGCCGGAGATCTTCGACGTCGCCGCCGGCGACGGTCTCGTCTTCACGATCGGCGAGCAGCACATCGTGCAGGTACTCGACGCCGACGACCACCAGATGCTCGGCTACCACCACACCGGACAGGTCAACGACGGGTTCGAGTGGACCGGCGGCTTCGCCGGCGGCGCCTACCAGGCGGGGGAGCGGATCGGCAACGTCGTCTACGCCGGCTGCCACTGCACGTACTCCGAGCGGAACGGGTTCGTGAACCACTACTCGTCGTTCACCGGTCGGCGGACGCCGCACCGGGTGGTCATGGCCTACGAGGCCGACACCGGTCGGCTGATCGAGTCGTTCCTGCCCGACATCCACAGCCCTCGCGACGGCATGTGGTCGGTCGCGAGCGACACGAACGGCTGCCTCTACATCGGGGGCGACCTCCACGTCGGTGGCGTCGACGCCGGCACCCCGCGGTGGCTCGGCGGCTTCGCCAAGCTGTGCGGCGACGGGCCCCGCCTCGACGGCCTCTACCTGGAGGCCGAAAGCGAGTGGCGCTATCTCGATGGCGGCGACGCCCCCGCCGGCTGGGCCGACCCCGGCTTCGACGACGCGGCCTGGCCGACGGGTCGAGCCGAGCTCGGCTTCGGTGACGGCGACGAGAACACCGTGTTGACCGCCGGCAGCGTCGCCTATCACGCCAGGGCCACGTTCACCGTCGAGGGGCCGCTGCCGACCTCGCTCGAGGTGTTCCTGAAGGCAGACGACGGCGCCGTCGTCTACCTCAACGGCACCGAGGTCCTGCGGGACAATCTGCCAGACGGCACGATCGGTCCGTCGACGACGGCGCTCGGCTGGCGGGCCGGGGCCGACGAGGACTTCCGCTCGTTCACCGTGCCGGCCGACGCCCTGGTCGCCGGCGAGAACACCGTTGCGGTCAGCGTGCGCAACGTCTGGTCCGGCAACAACGACCTCGGCTTCGACCTGCAGCTCCGGCCCTCCGACGTCGTCGTCGAGGTGCCGGCCGGGCCGCTCGTCGAGCTCGGCTCGTCGTGGCGTCACACCGACTCGTCCGCCGGCGCCGCCCCAGCCGGCTGGCCGGCCGACATCGGCGACGGCGTCGCCGGGCCGGACCCGGCCCAGTTCGGCTTCGGTGGCGACGGCGAGGTGACGGCGCTCGTCGGTGGTCAGGAGACCTATTACTTCGCGAGGACGTTCGAGGTCGACGATCCCGCCGGGCTTGATGACCTGACGTTGAGCCTCGCCGCCGACGACGGTGCCGTCGTCTACCTCAACGGCGTCGAGGTCCACCGAGGCAACATGCCGGACGGTGTCGTCGCCTGGAACACCAGACCGTTGACGTGGCGGAACGGGGCGGACGAGCGGGTGACCGACCACGCCGTGTCCGGCTCGTCCATCGTGGCCGGCACCAACACCGTCACCGTCGAGATCCACAACTTCTGGCCCGGTAACGCCGACCTCAGCTTCGACCTCGGATTGAAGCCGGCCGGGTAGCCGCCGGCGCCTGTTCAACCGGGAGTCGGGGCTGCCGGCCCCGGTTGGCCGCTACGGCAACAGGTCGACGGCGTTGCGGACCCGGTCCATGACGCCGGCCGCCACCGCTCGGGCCCGATCGGCGCCGCCGGTGAGGATGGCCGCGACCTGCTCGTCGTCGAGCTCGCTGCGTCGCTTCTGGACCGGGCGCAGCAGCTCCAGCACCGCCTCCGCGGCGTCGGCCTTCAGGGGCCCGTACTGGGTGTAGTCGGCGGCCAGCTGCTCCGGGTCGCCCCCGGTTGCCGCAGCCAGGATCGTCAGCAGGTTCGACACGCCCGGCTTGGCCTCGGTGTCGAAGCGGACCTCGCCGTCCGAGTCGGTCACCGCCCGCTTGAACTTCTTGG
>JBCCVL010000097.1:0-23899 GCA_039195375.1 Actinomycetota bacterium | reverse complement strand
CGACAGTTCGACGTCGAACAGGCCGGTCAAGGCAACCACGATCGCCGCCGCCACCAGGCTCGGTCCGCCCGACTCGAACACCGCCCCGCTGACCAGGCGTCGCTCGGCCTTGTGGATCGCCGAGAGCACGAAGACCGCCGCCCAGGCGGTGATGGCCGCCGAAACGACCAGGAGGTGGGCCCGATCGTCGTCGGGGGCCAGGACGGCAATCGCGATCCAGACCACGACGGTGACCGCAGCGCCAGACACCAGCACCAGCCGGAGGGCGAGGCCGGCGTAGGCCGCGGCGTCCTCAGGCCGGCCGGTCTCGCTGGCCCCGCCGGCGAAGCGCAGGACCGCGTTCTCCAGCCCGAAGCGGCCGGCGATGGCGGCGATCTGGGCCAGGGTCAGCCCGAACGTGAGCCGACCGACGTCGTCGATCGGGAGGGAACGGGCCAGGACGAGGTGGAGCAGGATCGTGCCAGCGGCCACGACGAGGCGGACGGCGAGAGCGGCGGCCGTTGCCGTCATGAGCCGCCGCCCGGTCGGCCGGAGCGCCCGTCGCACCAGGTCCGAGCGGTCCAGCACGGTCACCGCCGCCGGGCGATGAACCCGACGCTCTGCCGGCGGGCGAGGCCGGCAACCGAACCGGTCGAGACCACCCGGGTGTCGACCAGGTCGAATCCGGCGTTTCCGAGCAGCCGCTCGATCGCCTCGACGTCGTAGTAGCTCACGATTGGAGCCCCGATGTTGAGCGCCGGGCGACCCAGCTCGACCCGGCGGTTGCCGGCGAGGCGGACGACGAGGCTCTTCATCCAGAACAGGACGTCCATGCCGAGGCGTGGCCGGTACGTCGGTTCGTAGATCAGCAGCTTGCCGCCGGGGCGGAGCAGGCTGGACGCCACCCGCATGGCCTCGGCGACGTTGGCTCGGGACCGACGCCTGGTCGGACCGACGAGGTGATGGAGCACGGCGACGACCAACGCCGCGTCGAAGTCGCCACCGACCACGGCGCCGAGCCCGGGGTCGAGGATCGACCCGACCATGGCCTCGACACCGGCCGCCTCGGCCAGCTCGACGTAGCGGGCGCTCGGGTCGACGCCGACGGCGTCGAGGCCGGGCACCCGATCGAGCAGGTGGACGAGCACCGACCCGTCGCCGCACCCGAGGTCGATGGCGCGGGGTGCATCGCCGAGGCCGGTCAGCTCGTCGACCATGAAGTCGACCCTGGTGTCGTCGTAGCGGGGGGTGAAGCGGTCGAAGAACTCGAACTGGCGGTCGGCCTCGGACGTCATGCGACCGGGCTCATCGGGCTGGTCGAGTCGGACCCGACCGGTGACGGCGTCGCAGCCACCGGTCCCGGTGCCGGCTCACGCAGATCGATCACGTGCGTGGCGTCGCCGACCGCCCAGCGGTAGACCCGGCGGATCCGCCGCATCATCAGGTCCCGGCGGAAGTGTTCGTCGAAGCGGGCTCGGCCGGCCCGGCCCATCCGCTCCCGTCGGCCGGGATCGGCGATGAGCTCACCGAGCGCAGCAGCCAGACCGACCGGGTCGGCGTGGGCGACGACGCGCCCCGTCACCCCGTCGACGACCTCCTCGGCGACACCGCCGACGTCGGTGGCGACCACCGGCAGCCGGGCCCGCATCGCCTCGAGGATGGAGATCGGCAGTCCCTCGTAGTTCGTCGACAACACGCAGATCTGCGACCGGGCCAGCAGCTCGGCGACATCGGTCCGGTCGCCGAGGAAGACCACCTTGCCGGCAACGTCGAGCGATTGCGCCAGCTCCTCCATCTCGGGCCGGAGGGGGCCGTCCCCGGCGAGGTGGACCTCGAAGTCGAGGTCGTCGAGGTTGGCGATGGCCTGGAGCAGGGTGCGGTGGTCCTTCTGTTGCTGGAAGCGGGCCGGCATCAGGATCCGTACCGGCTCGTCGGCCGGGGTGGCCATCGGCCCCTCGGCGGTGATGCCGTAGGGGACGACCCAGGTCCGATCGGCCGCCAGGCCGAGCCAGCGCCGGGCCAGCCCGGCGTCACGCTCCGACACACAGATCACCCCGGTCCCGAGCCGGGCCCCGGCCAGCTCACTGGCCCAGACCGCGGAGCGGGTGGCCGCCGGGACGTTCGGCGCGAACACCCAACCGTGTGCGGTGAAGAGGCACGGGATCGACCGCCGCCTGGCCGCCAGCCGGGCGACGAGTCCCGCCTTTGAGGAGTGGGCGTGGACGAGATCGGGCCGGACGTCGTCGATCAGACGGCCAAGGGCGGCGACGGCCTTGCCGTCGCGGAACGGGTCGATGGCCCGGCCGAGCTCGGGCAGTACCTCGACCCGGTGCCCGAGTCGGCGAACGGCGGCGACAAGCGGTCCGTCCTCGCCGACGGCGAGGGTGACCTCGTGGTCGACGGCGAGCTCCTCGGCCAGGTCGAGCACGTGGTTCTGGGCGCCGCCGATGGCGGCCAGGGTGATGACGAGGAGGACCCGGCGGTGCCCACCGGCGGTCGGCCTGACCAGGGTGTCGGGGCGGGTCTCGGTGAGCGGCCGCAGCTCGGCACCGACGGCCCTGGCCGCCTGTCGCTGGCGGCGCCGGTTGACGGGGCGCTGCAGCCCGGCGGCCTGGGCCGCCCGGACCGGCACGGCAGCCAGCCTGGACGCCGGACCCCGGGACGTCCGGGTGGCGTAGACCGTTCCGAGGTTCGGCACCGCCAGGTCGACGTCGACGAAGCGAGCGAGCTGCTCGACCCACGTCGTGCCGCCGTCGGTGGCCAGGTCGTCGTAGGCCAGCCGGAGCAGTCGGGGCCTGGGGCCAGAACCGTCGGGAGCGTCGGAGCCGAGCCGCCCGTCGGCGGCGGTCGACCCGAGCAGCGCCGACAGCTCGGTCACGTTGGCCTCGAAGTCCTGTTGGGCCAGGCGGTCGCCCTCGGAGACGTAGAGGTTGTCGGCGCCGAGCAGGCCGAGGGCCCGGCTGGAGGCGCGGTTGAAGTCCTGGTGGAGCCGGTAGGACCGGCGGCGATCGGTGTCGTCGCGGTCGATGACGACCAGTCGGGCCTCGGGGAAAGCGGCGAGCAGACGCTCCAGGGCGGGCCGTCGGCCGAGGTAGATCGGGTTCACGTCGGCCAGCAGTCGGGCCGGGCCCGATCCCTCGAACCGGCTGAGCAGGCGACGCCGGTCGCCGGTTGGGGTGGCCGGCCGGCTGCGATCGAAGAAGTAGTTCTCCTTGCGCGACCGATCGAGGTACACGCCCGGCTGCGCGGCGAGGTACTCGTAGATCCACGAGGTCCCCGTTCGCTGCGGCCCGACGACGAACAACGCCGGAACCGAGCTCGGGGTTGTCACACCATCGCCGGGCGACCCACCAACGCCGTCCGCCATAGACGTCCACTGTACGCCCGCATCGGGCCCGGTCCCCTGTCCGCTCGCCGCCATCGAGGTCGGGGCGACCCGGACCAGGGTCGGACGATCGCTAGGCTTGGCCTGTGCGATCCGGAACCGCCGTGTTGGTGGGTGCTGCGTTGGCGATGGCCCTGCTGTTGACCGCCTGCGGCGGCGACGATGACCTGTCCGCCGGCGACGAGGCCCCCGAGTCCGTCGAATCGACGGCCGACGAAGCCTCCGACGATTCCGCCGCTTCCGCCGACGCCGAGGCCGCTGACGGCGATCCAGCGGACGAGTCGACCTCGGTGGGCGATGAGGACGCAACGGCGGACGGTTCGTCTGGTGACGACGCCAGCGAGGAGCTGTTCCCCGACGTGCTCGGGGCAACGGCCGCACGGGCCGACGACGGCACGTGGACCTTCAGCGCCACCCTCAGCTCGCCCTACGACACCCCGCAGCGCTACGCCGACGCCTGGCGGGTGCTCGGTCCGGACGGTGAGGTGTACGGCATCCGCGAGCTGGCCCACGACCATGCAAACGAGCAACCGTTCACCCGCAGCCAGTCCGGCATCGAGATCCCCGCCGGCGTCACCACGGTGACCGTCGAGGGACGTGACCAGGTCAGCGGGTGGGGTGGCGACACCGTCGAGGTCGTGCTCGAGCCCTAGCCCCGTTTCGGCCGATTCTCGGCCACCGGGTTGCCCGCCCCCGGAATCTGGGCGAACATATGTTCGATGGCTCGGATCCTGCATGCCGACCTCGATGCCTTCTACGCCTCGGTGGAGCAGCGCGACCGGCCGGACCTGGTCGGCCGGGCGATGGCCGTCGGCGGTGGGGTGATCCTGTCGCCGAGCTACGAGGCCAGGCGGCATGGGGTCAAGACGGCGATGAACGAGCGACAGGCCCGGGCGCTGTGTCCCGGGTTGCAGATCGTCGAGCCGCGGATGGCTGCGTACGCCGAGGCCAGCCGGGCGGTGTTCGCCATCTTCGACGACACCTCCCCGCTGGTCGAGCCGCTGTCGATCGATGAGGCCTTCATCGACGTCGGCGGGCTGGACCGCCTCGTCGGGCCGGACGATGTCATCGCCGCCGACCTCCGGCGCCGGGTGGGCGACGAGGTCGGCCTGCCGCTCAGCGTCGGCGGCGGCTCGACGAAGTTCCTGGCCAAGGTGGCCAGCGCCGTGGCCAAGCCCGACGGGCTCCTGATCGTGCCGACGGGGCGTGAGCTCGAGTTCCTCCATCCGCTTCCCGTCGGTCGACTCTGGGGTGTCGGCCCGGCGACCGAGCAGCGATTGGCCGACGTCGGCATCACCACGGTCGGCGAGGTGGCGGCGCTCGACCAATCGGTGCTGCAGGCCAAGGTCGGCGTCGCCGCCGGAGCCCATCTGGCGGCGCTGGCTGCCAACCGGGACCCTCGCACCGTCGAGGTCGGTCGGCGACGGCGGTCGGTCGGCTCCCAGCGCTCGTTCCCCGCCGGATCGGTCGACCGCGACGGTGCCGGCCAGATCGTGGTCGAGGTGGCCGACCGGGTCGCCCGCCGGCTCCGCACCGGCGCCCGAGTGGCCAGGACGGTCACGCTGCGGCTCCGGTTCGGCGACTTCACCTCGGCCACCCGATCCCGCACGCTGGCCGAGCCGACGCGCTCGACGGCGATGATCCTCGAGACGGCCCAGACGTTGCTCGACGAGACCTGGGCGACCGTGGCCGAACGGGGATTGACGAAGCTCGGCGTGGCCGTGTCGAATCTCGATGACGACCGGGCCGTTCAGCAGGTCCTGCCGTTCCCGACGCCGGCCTGGGATCCGGTCGACCGGGCGATGGACGAGATCCGGGAGCGGTTCGGGGTCGGAGCCGTGACCCGGGCCACCCTGGCCGGCCGCGATCCGGTGGAGATGCCCCTGCTGCCGGACTGAATCGTCGAGCCCGTTGACAGGTGACTCCATGGTTGATGGGTGACTCCATAGTTGATGGGTGACTCCGTGGTTGACGGGTGACTCCATGGTCACCTGGCGGACCCTGTCCGATGCCGCTGCCGAGGAGCCGCCGAGTCGGGTCGAGTGGTCGATCGAGGCGGCGGGGGTCGACGGGTCGGTCACCCGGGTACGGGTCCGCCACGACGACCTCGGCCTCAGCCCGGCGACCTGGGCCCTGGTCGGCTCCGAGCGGGTCGAGGCGACGGCCCGGCTGAAGACACTGCTGGAGACCGGCCACGACCTCGGTCCGCTTGAACCCCGTCGTGACCTGCCGTCGACCGACGAGGTCGACCCGTCCTGGCACCGGAGCCAGGTGCGCCCGCCTGACCGGCGGCGCCGACGACGCCCTCGACTTCGATCGGGGGTCTACGCGGTTGAGGCCAGGGCCAGCGCGATGGCCTGCCTGGGCCGCCTCGACGAGGCCGGTGCGGCCCGCCGGCGAGCGATCGAGGTCGCAGCGGTGATCGCCGACGCCGAGGATCGGGCGATCCTGGAGGCTGATCTCGCTGCCGGCCCGTGGTTCGGACTCGACCCCGGCTGACGGCGTCCGACCGTCGACGTCCACACCGCGCCGTACCTGGCTGGACCACGGGCCGGCGGTGTAGGGTCCAGCCCGTCAGCGACCGATGGGGGAGTGGTGACATGGCCGACCGGATGAGCTTCTGGGCCTGGGGCCTCGAGTCCGAGGAACCGACCGAGGCCGACCGACAGAAGATGGCCGAGGAGATCTCCCGCCGGTACGGGGTGGCGGTGACGCCGCGCCCGATCCCGGACCTGGCCGACGCCGAGCTCCGACCTCCCCGGGTCGCTCCGCCGGACGCGCTCGCCGGCTTCTGCTCGACCGACACCTGGGAGCGGGCCCGACACGCCGGCGGGGCCCACTTCACCGACCGGACCCGCGCCTTCAACCTCGACTTCCCCAACCCACCCGACTTCGTCGCCCACCCGTCGACCGAGGCGGAGCTGGAGGCGGTGCTCGACTGGTGTCACGACAACGAGATCCCCGCCGTGCCGTTCGGCGCCGGCTCGACGGTCGTCTGGGGCGTGTCGATGCCCGAGGGGACCGATCGGTCGGTCACGATCGCCATGGACCGCTTCGACCAGGTCCTCGAGATCGACGAGACCTCCCGGGCCGCCCGCGTCCAGGCCGGCATCTACGGTCCTGCGCTCGAGGCAGCGCTGAAGCCGTCCGGCCACACGCTGCGCCACTTCCCCCAGTCGTTCCGTTTCTCGACCCTCGGCGGCTGGATCGCCACCCGCTCGGGGGGCCACTACGCCACCAACCACACCCACATCGACGACTTCGTCGAGTCCGTGCGGATGCTGACCCCCGCCGGCTGGTGGGAGTCACGACGCCTCCCCGGGAGCGGGGCCGGCCCGAGCCCCGACCGCATGGTGATCGGCTCCGAGGGAATCCTCGGGATCATCACCGAGGCCTGGATGCGGATCCAGGCCCGACCGACGTTCCGGGCCACCGCCGGGGTGGTGTTCGACTCGTGGATGGCCGGGACCGAGGCCGTGCGGGCCATCGTCCAGGCCAAGCTGTGGCCGGCCAACCTCCGCATCCTCGATCCGGCCGAGGCCGGCCGGGCGGCCGGTCTGGACGGCAGCCAGGCACTGGTCATCATCGGGTTCGAGTCGGCCGAGCTGTCCCAGCGGGCCAACATCGAGGCCGCAGTCGCCCTGGCTCGCGACGCCGGCGGCCACATCCCGGACGAGAACGTCGTCGTCGACGACGGGACCGGTGCACCGACGGGCCACGAGGGCCCAGTCGGCACCTGGCGGTCGAGCTTCATCGGCGTCGACCCCGGAACCGCCACGAGCCTCGGTCTCCTGGCCGACACGTTCGAGACGGCGATCACCTGGGACCAGTGGCCCGAATTCGATGCCACCGTCCGGGCCGAGATGAACAAGGTGCTCGGCGAAGTCTGCACCAACGGCGAGCTCAGCTGTCGCTTCACCCACGTGTACCCCGATGGTCCGGCGCCCTACTACACGTGGAGTGGGATGGGTCGCCAGGGTTCGGAGATCTCGATGTGGCAGGAGGTCAAGGACGCGGCCAATGAGGTGGTCGTGGCCGCCGGTGGCACGTCGACCCATCACCACGCCGTCGGTCGAATGCACCGACCGAACGCCTATGACAAGCAGCGGCCCGATCTGTTCGCCGACGCCCTGCGCTCGGTGAAGAAGACGCTCGACCCGAACGGCATCCTCAACCCCGGCGTACTCATCGACCCCTGAGCTGAGCCGCTTGCTCCACATCACCGCAGGTGATGGTTCGAGTCGCAACGACTGGTGATCCGCCGATCTCGCAGCGGTACAATCGTCGCCGGGTGGCTGAGCCCAGTGGCGGGAGGACAGCAGGCATGAGTGAAGTTGGCGAGCTCCCGAGCTGGTCGGGTGAGGCCGTGCCATCGAAACGGCCGATCACCGACCAGGCGGCACCGGCCCAAGCCGCCGCACCACCCGAACCCCCGAGCGGGGGACCCGTCGGACACGGGGGACCGGACCGGAAGCGCCGTAGCGGTTTGGTGACCGGCCTGCTGCTCGGGCTACTCGGTGGGCTCCTGCTGGCCGCCGTTGCCGTCGGGGCCTTCTGGCTCGGCAGCCGCCAGAACGACGACACGTCGGTCGCCTCGACCGCGGTCGGCGGCAACGACGAAGCCGAAGACGCCGCCACCACCGCAGGCGACCCGGCGACGCCGACGACGGCAGACGGCGTCGCAACATCGACCGATGACGATGTCGGTGGCGATGCGGTTGGCGACGCCGGTGCCGATGCTGGCTCGGCCACCGACGACGGTGGCTCGGTGGCCGCCGGCGACAGCGTCGACGGCACCAACCCGGTCGGCGCGGCCGACGGGCAGCTGCTGTTGCCGGACGGTTTCGTTCCCTCCGATCCCAACTACGAGCAGCGGATCCAGAACGCACCGCAGTACGCCGTCGTCCGTGGCGGCATCGTCTACCTGTACGGCTTCGCCAGGAGCCAGGAGCTGCTCGACGAGGCGATCGCCGTCACCGCCGGGGTCATGGGCCCCGAGGGGTATGTGGTCGAGCGCATCGTCGATCCGGACGCCCCCGAAGTGGATGGGGCCCCGATCTACGTCGACGACAAGGTCCTGTTCGCCTTCAACAGCACCGAGCTCGACCCGGCGTCGCTCCCCATCCTCGATCTCGGCGTCGCCCTGATGCTGCAGAACCCGACGGCCGAGATGGTCATCATCGCCCGATCGGACGCAGTCGGCAGCGCCGACACGAACCTCGAGATCTCGGAGCGGCGGGGGCAGGCCGTCGTCGAGTACTGGGCCTCGAAGGGGGTCGAGACGGAGCGCATGACGGTCGACGCCAGGGGCGAGGCCGATGCCTCCGAGGACGACGACGAGCAGACAGCGGCCCTCAACCGCTCGGTCGAGTTCGTCGTGTCCGGCATCGCCGACGGCTGAGCTCCACCCGCGGGCCGCCTGCGACCACCGCGACGCCGCCCGTGGCCAGGTGGCGCCGCAGTGCAACGGCGCCGCTCAGCGGTGGTTGGTCGCGGACTCCGTCGCCGGGTCGCCGGCGATCCGGGTGTGCCACATCACCCGGGGCTGGCTCATGTCGAACGGCGTCCCCCGGTGCATGAGCGCCCGGTTGTCCCAGATCACGGCGTCCCCCGGCTCCCACTGGTGGTGGTGCACCCGAGGGGGTTGGGCTGCGGCCTCGGTCAGCTCGTCGAGGAACCGCTCGGACTCGTTGCGCTCCCAGCCGATGATGTCGTGGGCGTGGCGGCCGGCGACGAGGACCGTCCGACCGGTCTCGGGGTGGACCTTGACCAGCGGACGGAGGGACACGTCGTGATCGTGGTAGCCGTAGAGGTCGTAGCCGCCGTCGGCGTTCTTGGTCGGCAGGTACCCGGCCCGGCCCTGGCTGTAGTAGAGCGAGTGGAAGGCCTCGAGACCGTCGACCCGGTCTCTCGTCTCGTCATCGAGCGCCTCGTAGGCGGCTCGCATGTCGGCCCAACCCGTCGCTGCCCCCGCCCGGGGTACCACCTCGGCCGAGAACACCGCACCCTTGGCCTGCACCGGCATGTAGGTGCTGTCCATGTGCCAGCCCTCGTTGCCCCGCAACGACTTGACGAGATCGTCGCCCGGGTCGTGGTGGACTCGGCCGTCCTTGTCGACGTTCGAGATCGGGGTGGCCGCGAACTCCAGCTCGCCGAAGCGCTTGGCCACCTCGTTCTGGATCTCCGGCGTCAGGAACTGGCCGGGGAAGATCAGCAGGCAGTGTTCGAGCCAGGCGGCGTAGATCGTGTCGAAGGTGGTGTCGTCGAGTTCGGCCAGGGTCACGCCCCGCACGACGGCACCAAAGGTCACGCCGTCGAGGGGCTCGATGGTCAACGTGTCGGTCCCCATTGGCCCGAGCCTACGACCGTCGCTCGAGCCGGGTCCAGGTGAGCGATCGGTTGGGGGAGTGGTGCCGCTCGGCTGCGCTCAGGCCGGCGGTGCGTCGACCGGCGTGCGGTCGTCGACGAGGCTGCCCTCGTCGGCACACGAGGCCAGGATCTCGCTGGCCAGCTCCCACAGCTCGGTCGAGCCCTCCACGATCGCACCGTTGACCGCCTCGGCCTGGCTGTGGCGGATGCCGTGCTGTTGCCAGCTGGCGCCGTTCGATCCGGCGTTGAGGAGCAGCGGCTGGAGCCGGTCGATGGCGTAGGCGAAACGGGCCGTCGGCGTGGCCCTGGCCTCGTATTCCCGCCACAACCCGTCGATGTGGTCGGCCTGGTCGGCGGGGAGGAGGTTGAACAATCGCTCGGCGGCCCGCTCCTCGCGCTCCGCCTTGTCGCCGGTGTCGTCGTAGATGTACGTGTCGCCGGCGTCGATCTCGACGATGTCGTGCACCAGGAGGATCTCGACGGCACGAACGACGTCGACGTCTGGCTCGGCGTAGGGGGCAAGGACCATCGCCGCCATCGCCAGGTGCCACGAGTGCTCGGCCGTGTTCTCGAACCTGCTGCCGTCGACCAGGCGGCTGCGGCGCAGGACGGTCTTGAGCCGGTCGATCTCGAGGAGGAAGTCGATCCGGCGGGCCAGGTCACCGCCGGGATCGACCCCGCCGGCCAGGTCGACGATCCGGGGTTGATCCATCGGGCCAGCCTAGGGACGCATGGCCGACGCCGGCGGGATCGTCGCCTGCGGGGGCGTGTGAGGCCGCCCGGTGACGAGGCCGCCCGGTGACGATGCGGCTACCGGTCGGCGCCCGGTCGGACGAGTCGATCGAGCTCGGCGGTCAGGTCGGGCACGATGTCGAACACCACGTCGAAGTGGTTGCGGCGGGCAACCTCGACCTCACGGACCGGGGTCCCCGCACCGGCCAGTGCGTCGACCAGTCCACGGCTCTGGGCCTTGAACTCGTCGCTCTCGTCGTCACCGAACGCGACGACGGCCGGCGGGAAGCCGTCGAGGGTCTGGAGCAGGGGACTGTTGCGCGTCGCCGCCTCTGCATCGAGTCCGACGGCGTCGTTGATCGACGTGCCGATCAGCGGTTCCAACAGGTAGACGCCGGAGACGAGGACGAGACCGAACGGTCGTTCGGTTCGAGGGAGTCGCAGCGCGGCCATGGCGGCCAGGTGGGCGCCGGCGGACGAACCCGACACGACCATCCGGTCGACGTCGAGGCCGAGCGATTCGCCGTTGGTCCTGAGCCAACGCAGCGCCGTCGTGCACTCGTCGACGATCTGGTCGAGTGTCGCCGCTGGGGCCAGCGTGTAGTCGACGGCGGCCAGCGCCAGGCCCGTGTCGGCACAGGCCGGAGCCAGGAACGCCGAGTCGAGCTTCGAGAGCTGTTGCCAGTAGCCGCCGTGGATGAACACGTGGACCGGCGGTGGTCCGGGCCTCGCGTCCGACGGTTGTTCTCTTCCCGAGAGAATCGGCGGAAGGAACAGGTCGAGGGTGGTGGTCGACGAGTCGCCGTAGGCGTGGGTGGTCGGTTGGTTGAGGCGTCTGGCCTCGGCGCTGTCGGCGCCGTAGCGGTCGAGGAAGGGGGACAGATCGCGGTCCGGCAGCCGGTGGCTCGGCGAGTACTCGGTCTCACGTCGGTCGCGTGGCAGGTCGATGCCAACCGGCCACCGTCGTGTGGTCATCGGTCGACTCGATGCTGGTCCAGGGATCCGTTGGCCACGAGTCGACGCTAGCCGCCGGCGGTCCGGTCTGGCGGCGCTCCAGCCGACAGCTCTCGCCGTAACAGACATAAGCGTCATTATGCAGTAAACGTCGACGTCGACTGGGAGGCTCGCTCCTCCCCGGTCATCGGTCTCGACGGGTCCCGTCGTGTGTGCTCCCGAGCTAGCCGGCGAAGCCCGGCGGCGGTTCGCCGACCCGACCGCTGACGCCGCCGGTGGCGTCACCCCAGGCGATGTAGCCCGGATTCCGCTCCGAGCCGATCCCGCCGTCGATCGAGAATTGCAAGGTGTCGCCATCGCCCCGACACGGGATCTCGTGCAGGGTGATCGTGCCGAACGACTCCTCCTCGCTGCTCGACAGTTCCCAGACCACCGGGGCGGTCTCCGGCACGGCGGCCAGGTAGAAGAAGACCAGGTCCCAGGCCGGCGACGGCAGCTCGATGATGTCACCAGCCTCGAACTGCTCGGCGCTGAACTCGATGCTCCAGGCCGCTCCCTCGAACGGGTCGGCGAACTCGCCCTGGAAGGCGAACACGCCCGACTCGTTCGGAGCGTCGTCTCGCGGATTGAGGGTCAGATCGTCGCACCAGACCTGGATGTCGCCGTTCACCCGATCCGGCTCCAGCACGACACCGGGTACCCGGTCGACCGAGCCGTCGTGCTCGCCATCGGGTGCGTCCGGCAACACGACGGTGAAGCCGTCGCCGGTGCCGGGGTCGGTGGACTGGTCTTCCCCGCCGCAGGCGCCGACCACCAGCAGGAGTCCAACGGCGGCGACCGGTGCGCGCGCTGCGGTCGCCGGACGGGTGCGGGGTCGCCGAGTGAGGCTCATGTCGAGCGGTACGGCCCGGATGGCGTTCCGGTTCGCACGCTCGGCCAACCGCACGCTGTGGTGTTGTTGACCGGGTGGCCGCCGGGTGGTGGCCGCAGACCATCGCCGCCGGGTCCGCGGCCACCACCCTGCGGGACCGCCAGGTTCCCGCCGGGGGGACCGTTCAGGCGTCGCTCAGCGGAGCGTGTGCAGGTGGCGGAGCCCGAGCTCGGAACCACGACGATAGGTCGGCCAACCGAGGGGGTGGGCGATGGTCGACAGGTTTTCGCAACCCTTTCGACGCCGGACCGTCATGTTTCCGGGCTGGGAGACAGCAGCTCGACAGGGTGCGGCGGCCGCCGGCCGGCGAACCGCTTGGCCTGGGACCGGCAGGAGAACCCCGTGGCCACCACGGTGGCGGGTCCACCGACGTCGCCGAGGTGCCCGGCCCACGTGAGGTCCCACAGGCGGCGCGACAGCTCCTGGTTGCCGACCTCGTGCCCGAAGATGCCGGCCATGCCACAGCAGCCGATGTCAGGCACCACGACCCGGTGCCCGGTCGCCTCCAGGACCCGGGCCCACGCCGCCAGCACCTCCGGGGCCGTCGCCCGCTCGGTGCAGTGTCCGAGCAGCGTCACGGCCCGACCCTCCCCCGCCGGCGCCGACTCCGCCAGGCGGTCCCGACGCTCGTCGAGCAGCTCGACGAGGTGACGGACCGAGCGGGGGTAGCCGGCCCGGGTGGCGGGATACTCGTGGTGGTGCAACAGGGCGATCGCCGGCTCGACCACCACCGGGACCGCACCCGACTCGGTCACCGACCGGACCAGTCGCTCCTGGTTCTCGACGGCCCTGGCGAAGCGCTGTCGCTGCCCCTTGACGTGATCGAACTTGCCCGAGGCGGCGAACGGGGCCAGGGCGACCCGGAGACCGACCGCCTCCAAGGCCACGGCCGCCAGCCGCTCGACCGCCGGATCGAGCGCAGCCGAGAACACGTCCGGGAGGATGACCACGTCGAACCCCTCCCCCGCCCCGCCGGCCCGGTGCGCCCGGAACCGGGGCAGGGCGCCCGTCTGGCGGCGTTGCGGGGCCGGTAGGTCGACGAGCCCGAGGAGACGCCCCGGTGGCCCGGTCAGTCCCCGGATCGGTGTCCCGACCCGGGCCGCGGCCATGGCCAGGTCCTCGAAGCGGCTCAGCAGACGATGGGCCCGGGGGCGTGACCGTCGCTCGTGGTAGGCGGAGAAGAACTGCGACTTGAGCTCGGGGATGTCGACCTCGACCGGGCAGCGTCCGGTGCAGGCCGAGCACGACAGGCAGCGGTCGAGGTTGGCCGCCAGCGACTCCTCGAAGGCGTCGAGGTCCTTGGCGCCGGTTGCCCGTCTCGCTGCCCATGCCCGGATGAGGTCGGCTCGGCCTCGAGGGCTCAGCGCCGGGTCGCCGGTCGCCTTGTAGGACGGGCACATCACCTCGGCGGCGTCGTGATGGTGGCAGAGCCCGTTGCCGTTGCAGGCGAAGGCGTCGGCGAGCTCGGTCCTGACCGCAACCGGGACGGCGCGGTTGGCCTGGCCACGCAGGCCCGGCTCGTCGACGCCGATCAGCGGCTGATCGCTCCCGGCCGGTCGGTACAGCTTGCCGGGGTTGAACCGGTCCTGCGGGTCGAAGGCGGCCTTGACCCGTTCCATGATCGCCACCGTCGCCGGATCGAGGAAGGTCGACGCCGACTCCCCCCGGAAGCCACGGCCGTGCTCCCCCCACAGGACCCCGCCATGGTCCGCCACCAGGTCGACGACCCGTTCGGTGATCGTGCGGACGAGCTTTTCGTGGGCCGGGTCCGTCAGGTCGAGCGCCGGTCGCACGTGGACGCAGCCGACGTCGGCGTGGCCGAACATGCCGTAGGTGAGCCCGGCGTCGTCGAGGATATTGCGGAAGCCGGCGATGAACGAGGTCATCCGGCTGACCGGCACGGCGCAGTCCTCGACGAAGGCGGTCGGTCGGGCGACGGTCCCCGGTCCCCTGGTCGCCACCTTGGCCAGGAGGCCGACGGCATCAGCCCGGACCTTCCAGGCCCCGGCCTGCTTGGCCGGGTCGTCGGCGGCCCGCACGGTACGGGCCCGCCCCGTCGCCCGGATCGCCCGTTCGATCCCGGCCACGTCGACGGGTTCCTCGCTCGCCGGCCGGTCGCTGGTGAACTCGAGGAGGAGCACCGAGCGGACGTCGTCGTTCACGAGCGAGCCGAGCGCGGGCCACGCCGGTGACGAGCGTCCCCGGTCGAGCGTCGTCTCGTCGAAGGTCTCGATGGCACTCGGCCCGATGGCTGCCAGCTCGACGGCATCGTCGAGTGCGTCGGCGAAGCTGTCGTAGCCGGCGACGACCAGGACCGTCGTCTTGGGCTTGCGGGTCAGCCGGATCGTGGCTGCCGTGGTGACGGCAAGCGTGCCCTCGGCCCCGCACAGCAGCGCAATCGGGTCGACGAGCCCGTCATGGCGGAAGCGGTCGATCCCGTAGCCGCTGAAGCCTCGCGCCAACTCGGGCAGCCCGAACCGGTCGCCCTCGGCGATCGGCAGCGCCAGCAGATCACGCCAGAGCCGCCCGACTCGATCGTCGACCCTGGCCCGCTCGGTCGCCTCGGCAACCGGCACCGGCTCGGCCCGCCACGGGGTGCCGTCGTCGAGCACCACGTCGAGGCCGAGCACGTGGCGGTGGGCCCGCCCGTGGACAAGCGAGCCCTTGCCGGCGGCGTCGGTTGCGATCATCCCGCCGACCGTCGCCCGGTTGAGGGTCGAGGTGTGTGGGGCCCAGAACAGGCCGTTGGTCGCCAGCTCGGCGTTGAGGGCGGCCGTCACCACCCCGGGCTCGACGACGGCGGTCCCGGCGTCGGGGTCGACGGCGAGAACCCGGTTGAGGTGTCGCTTGACGTCGACGACCAGCCCGTCGGTCAGGCTCTGTCCGTTGGTGCCGGTCCCGCCGCCGCGGGCCACGAGGGCCCGTCGATCCGGGCGGCGCCACTCGTCGGCCACCAGCCGCTGCACCTCGTCGGCCGACCGGGGTAGGGCGACCGCCGCCGGCTCGACCTGGTAGATCGAGTTGTCGGTTGCGTAGATGGCGCGGGTGAGCGGGTCGCTCCGGGTGGCCGGTTGGTGGCCGTCGACATCGGGTGGGGTCACGCAGCCATCCTGGCCGCGTGGCCGCGGATCTGGGTGTAGACGTCGCGCTGGGCGTGGCTGCCGCCGAGGCGCCAGGTCTCGTCGGCCACCGGTCCGAGCTCGTCGACGGCCTCTCGCCAGCGGCCCCGGCCCCAGGCGGCCAGCCCCCTGGCGGTGGCCAGCCCGACCACCCGGATGACCTCGGCCGCCCCGTCGTCGCCGCCGCTCCAGGCGGCCATGCCGGCCAGATGGGTGTCGAGCGCGTCGTCGTGGCCCGCCTTGGCCATGGCCAGCGCATAGTGGGTGTCGTTGAACGGATGGGAGTGCTGGCCACGTCGTGCCCCACACGGCTCGGCCAACGGGGCCCACCGGTCGCCGACGTCGACGCCGGCGATCTCCAGGCGGGCCAGCAGCGACACGGCGTTCGAGAGGTCGAGGCCCTCCTCGCTCCCCGGCTTGTGTATCCGCTCGTCGAAGAGGGTCAGCACGTCGTCGTGGCGCCCGAGGGCGAGCAGCGGCAGCGACTGGTGCCACCACAGGTGACCGGCGAACCCGCCGCCGGCGTCGAGCACCTCCTCCCGGCCGTCGAGCCATCTGGCCCCCTCGTCCCACCGCTGTTGCATCTGGAACACGTGGGCGACGGCGTGGATCGCCCACAGGTCGCTCGGATCGCGCTCGACCCCCCGCCGGCCCATCGCCTCGGCCTCGGCGTACCGACCAGACTCCTCCAGGCCGAACGCCTCCTGGCCGTCGAGCAGCGAGGTCAACGGCAGATCCTCGCTCCAGGCCGGCCGGACCCGCCGGACGAGGTCGACCATCTCCCCCGTCCGCCCGGACGAGAACAGCAGGTGGTGCTGGGCCCGGAGGGCGAAGGCGTCGGTCGGGTGGTCGCGCAGCAGTTGGTCGAAGCGGTCGATGGCGTCACGGAGTCGGCCATCGACCGACGACCCGACCGCGCCGAGCACGGCCCGTTCCCGATCCGACACGCCGATCGTCGCGGCCTCGGTCGTCGCCGCCTCGATGAGCTCCCTCGCCCGGCCGGCCAGGTGGCGCCGGTGGGCCTGGAGGTAGAACTGGGCCAGGATCGTCTTGGCCAGTGGCCCGCCATCGGCGAGGGCCGGGAGGTGGCGCTCCAGCCCTGGCGCCATCGTCAGGTAGTCGGTGACGGCGTCATCGATCACCGCCACCTCGTCGCCCTCCGCCGTCACGGCGCAGCCCCACCGGTCCGTCGTCGTCATGGGAGTCCTCCCTCCGGCTCGTCGCGCGGCTCCTCGCCCGGTCGTCGGCCGGTCATCGGCCGCTGCGACGATGGTCGCACAGCCCGGTCGCCGACGGCGAACGATCCGGTCACGGGAGCACTGCGGTGAGGGACCCCGCCCGACCTCGGGTGCCGAGGTCGACAGCGGCACAGCCCGTGATCCAGTCGGGCCACCAGGACCAGCGCGGCGGCGATCGTGACCGCCAACCGGGTCAGGCTCGGGCCGGCCAGCAACCGGTCGAACAGCTCCTCGGCCAACGGCTCCACGTCGTCGAAGACGTCCTTGGTCACGTCTTCGGCCACCGCGTGGTCGAGGCGGAGGCGGTGGACGTGTCGCGCCCCCGCCCGGTCGGCGGGACCGCCGGCGGCCAACTAGGGTCTTCCCGATGACCATCCCGTCCGGCGCCGAGGCCTCGATCCGGTTCGCCGTCGGCGACGACGACACGGCCACCGCCCTCGGTTCCGGCGACGTGCCGGTGTTGGCGACGCCACGGCTGCTGGCGTGGTGTGAGGCGGCGACGGTGGCCGCCCTGGCCGCTCACCTCGACGCCGGTTCGACGTCGGTCGGCCACCGGATCGAGCTCGACCACGTGCGCCCGACCCCCGTCGGCGGCGAGGTCGACGTCCGGGCCGAGGTCACCGGGGTCGACGGCCGCCAGGTCACGTTGGCGGTGACGGCGGCCGACGGCGGCGGCGACGTCGCAGCCGGCACGGTGACCCGGGTCGTGGTCGACCGCCAGCGGTTCGTCGATCGCCTTGGCTGAGACCGTGACCGACGAGGCCGGGCCAGGCGCCTGGTCGGCCGTCACCCCCGTCATCGCACTGGTGCTGGCGATCGTGGCCGTCGAGACGGTCGACTCGGTACTGCTCGACGATCGGCTGCAGGGCAACGGCATCGGCCCCCGCCGCATCGAGGCCCTCGACGGGGTGCTGTGGCACCCGTTCCTCCACTCGGGGTTCCGTCACCTCAGCTCGAACGCCATCCCGCTCCTGGTGATGGGGTGGCTCGTGGCGCTGCGGGGCCGGACGTTCTGGTGGGCGGTCACCGCCGGCTCCGTGCTCATCGGCGGCTTCCTCGTGTGGTTGTTCGCCGGCGGCTTCAACCACATCGGGGCGAGCGGCATCGTGTTCGGCTACTTCGGGGCCCTGATGGGAGCGGCCTGGAAGTCTCGGCGACCCGCCGCGCTGGCCCCCGCCCTCGTGGCCATCTTCCTGTACGGGACGATCCTGGCCGGGCTGCTGCCACTCGAAGGCATCTCCTGGGAGGGGCACCTGGCCGGGCTGATCGTCGGTACGGCGATCTCGATGCGCCTGACCGCTCCCCCACCGCCACCACCGCCGGATGACGAGATCCTCTACCCGTGGGAGCTGGACGAGCCGTGGCGGGTCGACCGGGATGGCGACGGCGAGGACGGCCGCCAGCCCTAGCAGCCGCCGAAATTGGCCGTCGCCCCTCGCCGGCAGCCACTAGGGTCGGGCCTGTCACGACCGGCTCCGGGTGTCCCCCGGACCTGAGCACGGGAGGTCGACCAACGATGACGGTCTCTGCGCCAACACCAACCGGTCGCGCCCCTCGGAGGGCCTCGTAGGCATCGCCCGCTCGGGCCACATCCTGCGCACTGATGGCGTCGCACGAGGCGACGGCGACCGGCGTCCACCCGATCGCCCGCGCCCGTCGTCGACGGCCGCAGCCGAGAACGACCGATGCGGCGTCTCGGCGGTCACCCGAGAGGTGCCAACACCATGCGTCCCCAACCGGACTGGCTCGTCGCCGAGCCCTACACCGACGTCGACCTCGGCGTCCTCAAGAGCGGAAAGGAGGCCCAGATCAACATCATCGAGCGGACCGGTCACGACGGCCGGACCGCGCTCGTCGCCCGCAAGCGGTACCTGCCCCGGCAGGTGTCGGAGAAGGGAACCCTGGAGGCCATGGGGGTCCAGCAGGCCTCGACGTTCCGTCACGACGTCGAGTACCGGGAGGGCAGGCAGTTCCGCAAGTCCCGCGACCGGCGAGCCGTCGAACGGATGTCGGCCTACGGCAAGCGGCTCCTGCAGGACCGCTGGACCGGCCACGAACACGAGGTCATGTTGCGGCTCTGGACGGCCGGGCTGACCGTGCCCTATCCCATCGCCTACGCCGAGGACGTCTTCGACCTCGAGTACATCGGCGATCGTGGTGGCGCCGCGCCGCAGCTGCACGCAGCCAGGCTCGACGGACCCGATCTCGCAGCTGCCCTCGACCAGGTCGTCGACGGCCTCCGTACCCTCGTCGACCAGGGCATCGTCCACGGTGACCTGTCGGCCTACAACCTGCTGTGGTGGCGAAGCCGGGTCTGGTTCATCGACTTCCCCCAGGCGGTCGACCTGGCCGCCAACCCCCAGGGCCTCAACTACCTGCACGCCGACGTCGTCAACGTCTGCCGCTGGTTCCACCGGCGGGGCCTCGACGTCGACCCCGAGGAGGTGTTCGCCGACCTGCTCGTCCACCTCTGACCGGGCCGGTCGGCCGTGCGGCCGGTTGACCGCCCGGTCGTGGCCGGGTGACGATGGTTCGACGACACCGAGGAGGACGCCCGCCGATGGCAGCCCGGTTGGCAAACCAGGTCCGGGACTGGCTGGTCTCCGTTGCGCCGGCCGGGCGGCCGCGGTCCGAGGTGCGGCGGGCGCCGGGTGAACTGGAGCCGCTCGGGCCGTGGTCCCACACCGGCGCTCGGCTACCGGACGACCGCCGAGCGCCGGTCGTGGCCGTGCTCACCTACCGGGGGGTGTCGAGCACCGAGGTCGAGCTGGTCGGTGACGCCCTGGCCCGGCCGCTGGCGGCTGAGGTCCGGCTGGTGTCGGCTGACGGTGGTCCGGTGGTGGCCGTCGAGCCGGCCCGCCAGCTCCTGACGGAGCCGCTCGAGGCGGTGCCCGAGCCCTTCGGCCTCGTCGTGCCAGGCGGCCTGGCCTGGAAGCTGGAGGCCGAGCGGCCCGAGGTGGTCGAATGGCTCGGCCGGGTCGCCCGGACGGCCCGTGGGGTACTGGCGGTGTCGACCGGCAGCCTCCTGCTGGCCTCGGTCGGGGTGCTCGCCGACCGGGACGCCACCGGGCACTGGCTGGCCGGCGATCTCCTGGCCGGCCTCGGGGCCAGACCGTCGTCTGCCCGGATCGTGCACGGTCGATTGTTGGCCACGACGACCGGCCATCGGGCCGGGGTGGAGGCGGCAGCGGAACTGGCCCGCGAGATGCGCTTCGCTCCCCGCTGACCGGCGCGGTTCGCCGGCCGACTCCTGCCCGGTCAGCCGACGGCGACGGCCCCCAGCAGACGCTCGACGTCCTCGAGGCGGCACAGGCCGGTGCCGTCGGTCAGCACCGTGGCCGTGCCGGCGGCGACACCGAGGGCCGCGGCCCGGTCGGCGTCGAGGCCTCGCTGCCGGCCGACGGCCAGTCCCGCCACCATCGAGTCGCCGGCCCCGACCGTCGAGCGGACCTGGACCGACGGCGCCCGCAGCCGATGCGGGCCCCGGTGGTCGACGACGATGGCGCCGCCGGCCCCGATCGAGGCAACCAGCACCTCGACCCGGCTCGATCGGTGGACCTCGATGGCGGCCTCGGTCACGTCGGCCTCGGTGTCGAGCGTCCTGCCGACCACGTTGGCCAGCTCGCGGGCGCTCGGCTTGACCAGGTAGGCGCCGGACTGCAGTGCGGCCGGGAGAGCCGGGCCGGAGGTGTCGACGAGCACGTCGACGTCGGGCAGCGCAGCGACGAGGTCGCCGATGATCCCCGGGTCGACCGCCTCGGGCAGGCTGCCCGAGATCACGAGGCAGCGGGCGTGGGCTGCGGCCTCGGTCACGGCGCGGTGGCAGGCCTCGATCTCGCCTGGCTGCAGCGCTGGGCCGGGGAGTACGAACCGGTACTGGTGGCCGGTGGTCTCCTCGGTGATCGAAATGCTCTCCCTCGTCTCCTCGGTCAGCGCCACGACGCGGGCGTCGATGCCCTCCGCCTCGAGGAGGTCGGTCAGACGCCGCCCGACGGCGCCGCCGACGGGCACGACGGCCACGCTGTCCTCCCCCAACCGCCGACACACGCGGGTCACGTTGATCCCGCCGCCGCCCGGCTCGACGACCGGTGTGGTGCAGCGGAGCTTGTGGCTCGGCGAGACCACCGGGACGGACGACGAGATGTCGAGCGCCGGGTTGAGGGTCAGGGTGACGATGGGGGCGTCGGTCGTTGGCCAACGCTCGTGGTCGGTCACCGCAGCGTGACCCGGAGTCCGAGCAGATCGATGCGGTCGTCACCGGTGCGGCAACCCCGCTCCTCGGCGGCCCGGAGGACGGCGTCGCGGTCGGTTGCCGACACGTCGATGCCCCCGAGTCCCTCACCTCGGCCGTCGGTCGCTTCGACGAATCGGATGGTCGCATTGTCGAGCGGGAGCATCGGGTGCCCGGCCGGGTCGGCCTCGAGGTCGATCTCGGCCATCGCCGACCACCGCTGGGCCAGCGGCTCGGGCTCCGGACTCTGGATCTCCGCCGCCGTGATGCCGTCGACCCGGTCGGTCCGCACGAACGGTTCCCAGGCCGGGCCGGCCGGATACCAGGGGCCGCCCTCGGCGTCGCCGGCCTCGCCGAGCATCTGGTCCATCTCCCAGAAGGTGCCACCGGTGTCGCCCGGGTGCAGCTGGAAGCCGTCGTGCCCGCTCTCCCGGTCGGACAGCTCGAACGCCGTCCTGATGCCGAGCTCCGCCGCCCGCTGGCGGCGTCGCTCAACGTCGTCGACCTGGCAGATGCACATGTACCCGCCGTCACCGCCCCGGCGGTCGAGATAGCGGCCGCCGGCCGTGCCGTCCTGGAACGGGGTGACGACCTCGAGGAACTGGGTGCCGATCGGCCACAGGGTGTTCTTCAGTCCGAACGTGGCCACGCCGGGATCGATGTGGCAGGCCTCGACGCCGAGCACGGCGCCGATGTCGAGCGCCGACTGGCGCAGGTCTTCGGTGACGACGGCGATCTGACGGAGGCGCATCCACATGGCGGCGAGCCTACGTCGGACCACCGCCACGATCGAGCCGGTCACCAGGTCGGCCGGGTGAGCACGCCCCCGTCGACGACGAGCTCGGCTCCGGTCACCCAGCGGCTGAGGTCGGAACAGAGGAAGACGCAGGCGTCGCCGACGTCCTCGGGGGTGCCGAGCCGCCCGAGCGGGGCCGCGGCCAGCCACCGCCCGACACCGTCCGGCCACTCGTCGGCCAGGCCCGGTCGATCGATCAGACCGGGTGAGACGGCGTTGACCCGGACACCGGATCGGCCGTATGCCGAGGCGGCGGCCCGGGCGTGCATCACCAACCCGGCCTTGGCCACCCCGTAGTGCTCGTGATCGGGGGCCGGCTGGGTCGCCTCGATCGAGGCGATGTGCACGATCGAACCGCCGGTGCCGGCCTCGATCATGGCTGCGGCGGCCAGCCGGGTGAGGCGGTGGGCGGCGGTGAGGTCGGTGTCGAGCATGGCCCGCCAGTCGGCGTCGGCGAGATCGGCCAGGGCGGCCACCGGCTGGATGGCGGCGTTGTTGACCAGGCCGTCGACACGACCCCGGAGCCGAAGCGTCTCGTCGATCACCGCACCGGGTCCGTCCTCGGCGGTCAGGTCGGCGGTGATCACCGGTACCGGCTCACCGGTCGGCCCGGTGGTCGTGACCGGCGACGACCGGGTGTGGGCCACCACGTCGGCGCCGGCCGCGGCCAGCCGTCCGGCGATGCCGGTCCCGATCCCCCCGCCGGCCCCGGTCACGACGATGACCCGTCCCGTGAGGTCGAGCAGCTGGCCCGGCGGCGCCAGGTGGTCGTCGGCGTGACCGTCGCCGTCGATGGCGGACCGGTCGCTCAGGGCTCGTCGCCCTCCGGTCGGACGAGGGCGTCGATCTCCTCGGCCGCATCCGGGTAGCGGACCACCAACTCGTCACGCTTCCCGATGGTGAAGAACGACTCGTCCCACGGCGGCGTGAGGGTGGTGCCGAGCAGGCTCCAGGCACCCTCGGTTGCAGCCCCCATCCAGACCCCGGCCGGCACCCCGATCAGTGGGCGTTGGCCGGCGGCGAGATCGGAACCGAGGACCGGCCGTTCGATCGAACCGTCGTCGCCGAGTAGCAGCATCCGTGTCGGGGCACCGGCGTAGTGGTGCCACACCTCGGTCACCGACAGCCGGTGCATGGCCGAGAAATCGTCCGGTCGCACCAGGAAATAGATCGACGACAGGCCCTCGTCACGCCACGCCACGGTCCACTGGCCGCCCTCGGTCGCCAACGGCTCAAGGCCGAGCCGTTTGATGATCTCGTCGGCACCGGCCTCGTCGTCACCCATGTCGCCACCGAGCGTAGCGCACCAACGCCGAACGGCCTCGAGGACTGCGCCGTGCCGGCTGCGGTGGTAGACCGATCATGCCAGATGGTCGAAATCGCCGTCGCTCGTTCGTCGTGTTGGCAGGGCGGGAGATCCGCTGCAGGCCCCTTGCCCGACCGCATCCGACCAGTTCCGAACCGCCTGCACCGTCCCGACCGAAAGGCATCGACATGACCTCCGCATCCCCGACCGGCTCGTCGTCCTCGTCCTCCTCCGACGCCGGCGCCTTCGCCGGTTTCCCCGACGACCTCCTCCCCTTCCTGGCCGAGCTTGGCGCGGCCGACAAGACCTGGTTCCAGGCCAACAAGAAGCGCTACCGCGATGCGGTCACCGATCCGATGAAGGCGTTTGTCGTGGCGATGGGTGATCGGTTGCGGGAGGAGGTCGCCCCGGGGATCGTGGCCGAGCCGAAGACGAACGGCTCGATCGGTCCGATCACCAACGACCTCCGCTTCAACCCCGATCGGAGCCCCTACAAGGACCACGTGCTGCTCCGGTTCTGGGAGGGGTCCGATCGCAAGACGTCACCGACGTTGTTCCTCCGGGTCGGGGTCGACGGGATCGGCTACGCCACGGGCGCCCCGATCGTGGCCGTCGAACGGTGGCGGGAGCTGGTCGACGACGAGTCGACGGGGGCGGCCCTGGCCGACGCCCTGGTCGCCCTCGGTGGCGGGCGCGACCTCGACATCGACGGGCAGGGCTACAAGCGGGTGCCGAAGCCCTACGCCGATGACCACCCGAGAGCCGACCTGCTCCGGCACAAGATGGGACTGCAGGCCCGGTGGCTCGAACCGATCCCCGAGAGTCTCGGTGGTCCCGAGCTCGTCGATCACTGTGCCGG
>JBCCVL010000096.1:0-23944 GCA_039195375.1 Actinomycetota bacterium | reverse complement strand
TGTCCGGAATCCGCCGGCCCGGTGCGAGGGCCACGGATAGGGTGCCACGGTGTCGATCTCGTGGAACCGTCAAGCCAGCCGCGACGCCGTTCGCGGACTGGTCCCGCTGACGCCGCCGGTGCCGCTGTTCGGGTTGGTCTTCGGGCTCGCCGTTGCCGAATCCGACGTGGTCGGTCCCGTGGCCGGATGGGCCTCGTCGTTCCTCATCTTCGGCGGCGCCTCGCAGCTGGCCGGCGTGGTGGTGCTCGACGCCGGCAGCTCGGTTGCGGTGGCGATCGGGACGATCCTGGTGATCAACGCCAGGCACCTGATGTACAGCGCCGCGCTCCGGTCCCGGTTCCGGGACACGCCCCGCTGGTTCCGGGTGCTCGGCCCCTACACACTCGTCGACCAGCTCTTCGCCATCACCGAGCCCCGTCCAGACGACGACCCGCTCGACTACAAGCTCAGCCACTATCTGACCGGGGGCCTGTACTGGGTGGTGTGGTGGGTGGTGGCGGTCGGGATCGGCGTGATCGTCGGCCTCACGCTCGGCGACGTGATTCCCGAGTCGTGGTCGCTCGAGTTCTCGGTGCCACTGCTGTTCCTCGGGCTGCTGGTCAACGCCATCCGCGACCGCCCCGGATTGCTCGCCGCCGCGGTGTCGGCCGTCGTCGCCGTGCTCGTCATCGGCCTGGAGCCACCCGGCGTCGGGCTGCTGGTCGCTGCGGTCGCCGGGCTGGTCGCCGGCTCGGCGATGGGCGCGATCGACGGTGACGATGGAGCGGATGGGGACGGGCACGCCGCCGGCGGCGGGGGTGACGACGGGGGTCACGACGGCGCGGTCGACGGCACCGGGTCGGAGACCGGCCGCGGGTCCGGGGACGACGGCGGCCCGACGAACGGCGCCACATCCGGGGTCGACGGCGAGTCCGAGGTCGATGATGCGATCGACCGGCAGGCCGAGGAGGACCGCTGATGCGAGCCTGGATCGTGTTCCTCGTCGCCGGGCTCGGCAGCTACCTGCTGCGGGCCTCGTTCATCCTGGCCGGCTCGGGGGTGACGCTGCCGACGTGGGTCGAGCGGGCCCTCCGCTACGTCGGGCCGGCGGTGTTCGCTGCCATCGTGGCGCCACCCGTGCTCGGCGACGACGGCATCGCCGCCGCCCCGGACCGCGTGCCGGAGATCGTCGCCGTCTTCGCCGCCGGCCTGGTGGCCTGGCGGACGGGCCGGGTCATCTGGGTGCTCGTCGTCGGCATGATCGTGCTCTGGACCCTGCAGGCAATCGGCCTGTAGCGGCCCCGGTCCTCATCGAGCCGGGCGGCCCGCGGTCTCGCCGACGGTCAGCACGATCAGGCCGACGCCGACGAACAGCACAGCGCCGAGCGCTGCAGCCGACGCCGCCAGGCCGACAACCGCCGCCACCCACCCGACCAGGAGCGGACCGGCCACCTGCCCCCAGTCCTGCAGGCTGGCAAACCCGGCGAGGAACTGGCTCGGGGCGTCCTCGGGTGCGAGGTCGGCGCCGAGCGTCATCATCGTGCCGGCGCTGAGCCCGTTGCCGACGCCGATCAACGCACCGGCGAGGGCGACGGGCAGGCCGCCGTCGGCCAACGCAAGCGCGAACAGCCCGAGGCCCATCAGGGTGAAGGCGGGCACGATGGCGGTCAGGCGACCGAAGGTGTCCATCAGGTAGCCGGCCACCGGGAACAGCGCCAGGTCGGCACCCGTGCTGATCGCCACCAGCAGTCCGACCGTCGTCGGGCTGAGGCCAAGGTCGTCGCCGATGAGGGGCAGCACGACCGACCGGCCCCGACGGGCGACCATGATCAGGATGGGCCCGGACGTGACGATCAGCAACAACCGACCGTGGCGGGCCAGGACCTGCCGAAGCGGGATGCGCTCCTTGACCGGGCCGGGACCCGTGCCCCTCGCGCCGGTCAGGAGCGGGACGAGGCCGAGTCCGGCCACCACCCCGGCGACCGCGAAGGCAACGGTGAACCCGAACCGGTCGATCGTCACGCCGGCCACGATCGGCCCGACGAAGGCCCCGAACCGGCGGATGCCGCCCATGGCCGACAGCAGTCGCCCCCGAACGGCGACGTCGGCGGTCCTGGCGATCCACGTCTGGCCGGCGAGGCGCATGGCGATGGCGCCAACGCCGGCCAGGAACTGGAGCAGGAACAGCACGACGACGTCGTCGGTCGTGGCCAGCGCCGCCGTTGTCACGAAGATGGCCGACACCCCGAGCACCAGCATCCGTCGCTCGCCGATCCGGGCCACCCCGTCGCCGGCCGGCACGCCACCGAGCATCGAACCGACCCCGGCGGCGGTCAGCACCGCCGACAGGCTCAGGTACCCGAGGCCGACCTCGGTCAGGTACAGCGGCAGGGCGACGCTGAGCATCCCGAGGCTGAGGGCCATGCCGGCCCACGGCACGTAGATCGGCCCGACCAGACCCCGGGCCGTCGCCCGCAGGCTCGTCGTCACCGCCGCACACCGGTCGCCGAGCCGGCCACGGCTGCGGCCACCGCCGTGCGGTTCACGACGGCGCCGATCACGGCACCGGTCACCGTTGGCAGCCTCTCACCCGGGCGACCCTACTCCTGGTCTGGCGACAGCTCGGGTGGCCCGTCCGGTGGCAGCAGGTCGGGCGGGAGGTCGGGGATGCCGGCGCCGGCGACGAGGTCGGTCAGGCTGGCCACCGTCGCCCTGGTCATCGTCGGCTCGATGCCGAGCGTCTCCAGCATCGCCGCTGCGGCCTCCATCTCTCCGAGCCGTCGTCTGGCGTGCAGGCGGGAGCCGGCGACCAGCCGGCGCATCCAGGGCTCGCCGGCGACGTCGAACTCATCGGCCAGGTTGTTCCACAGCCACGCGAGATCGTCGGCCGCGGCGCCGGCCCGCACCGCCTCGACCAGTAGCGACGCCGTTCCCTTCATCAGCACGCTGCGCAAGAGCTTCTTGGCGGTGGCCGAGCCAGGCGGTCCGTCAATCGGCTCGACCCGGGCACCGAGCGGGTTGAGCAGATCGGCCAGGCGGCCGGCCCCGAGCCCGGCGGCGAGCGCCGGGGTGGCCAGGCCGTTGCCCGGCACCATCGACATGAGCGCGACGTCGACGAACTTCAGATCGCGCTGGACCGCCTCATCGGCCAGGTGCAGCTTGAGGCCGGGCGACGAGGTCGACACGTCGGCGTACAGGGTGCCGGGGGCCATCGCGTCGATCGCCTGCAGGAGGGCGAGACGGGCCTCCCCGCCACCGGTGGCGCCAACGACGACATCGACGGGGCGGGCGGCCAGGGCCGGGTGGACCCGCCTGGTGACCCCTGCCGGCGTCGGTACCTCGGCCGGGTCGTAGGCACTCACGGCCACACCGGCGTCGACCAGGTCGGTGGCCAGGAGCCCGCCGGCCTCACCGAGACCGAACAGACAGACCCGCAGCCCCGTGCCTCCCGGCGAACCGCTCTGACCGCTCACGGCGCCCAAATGTACTGAGGGCCAACGAGCGGTTCCACACCCGGGGCGGCGCGGCCTTCCGACCGTGTCCGCTGTTTCTTCGCTGTTTCTTCGCTGTCTTCGCTGTGTCTCCGCTGTCTTCGCCGGCCGGGCGGCGTCCGCCTAGCGTGAAGGGCCCGGTCGGCGCGACGGCACGGGGACACGTCGGACGCCCGAGCGGGCGAGGGAGCGGAGCCATGGCCATCGATTTCACGTTGACCCCGGAGCTGGAGGACATCCGGGACCGGGTCCGCACCTTCATCGGCGAGGTCGTTGCCCCGGCCGAGACCGAGATGGAGGCCGAGCAGCTCGCCGAGACCGACCGCGCGGCCTACGGGGCGGCGATGGTCGGGCTCCGCAAGCAGGCCTTCGACCAGGGCCTGTGGCTCCCCCACATGCCCGAGGACTGGGGTGGCATGGGACTCGGGCATGTCGAGTTGGCGATGGTGCAGGCCGAGGCGGCGAAGTCCCGCATCGGCCCGTGGGTCCTCAACTGCCAGGCCCCCGACGAGGGCAACATGCACACGCTGCTCCACTGGGGAACGGACGACCAGAAGGAGCGCTACCTCAAGCCGCTGTGCGACGGCCGGGCCTGGTCGTGTTTCGCCATGACCGAGCCAGAGGTCGCCGGCTCCGACCCGACCCTCATCCGGACCAACGCCTACGCCGACGGCGAGGAGTGGGTCATCAACGGCCACAAGTGGTTCATCTCCAACGCCCACCGGGCGGACTTCGCCATTCTCATCGCCCGCACCGAGGACGACCCCGACCTGCCCCAGGCCGCCAACACCGCCTTCCTCGTCGACCTGCCGAGCGAGGGTTGGAACGAGGTCCGCCAGATCGAGACGATGCACGGCGGGACCGGCCACTCGGAGATCCTGATCGAGGACCTGCGGTTGCACGAGTCGCAGATGCTCGGCGGGAGGGGCCAGGGCCACCTGCTCGGTCAGTACCGGCTCGGGCCGGCCCGGTTGGCCCACTGCATGCGCTGGATCGCCCAGGCCGAGACGGCGCTGGACATGATGGTCGACCGCTCGCTCGACCGGTTCAGCCACGGCTCGATCCTGGCCGAGAAGCAGGGGGTGCAGTGGATGATTGCCGACTCGACGATGGAGCTCTACCAGTCGAAGCTGATGGTCCTGCACGCGGCGTCGAAGATCGATGCCAACCGGCTCGATTCCTCCGTCGAGTTCAAGTCCGAGGTGTCGATGGCCAAGCACTTCGTGGCCAACGCCCTCAACCGGATCATCGACCGCTCGATCCAGGTCCACGGGGCGCTCGGCTACTCGACCGACACCCCGCTGGCCCACATGTACCAGCACGCCCGCTGGGCCCGATTCGCCGACGGGGCCGACGAGGTCCACCAGATGCGGATCGCCCAGCGCACGATCGCCGCCTACACCGACAACGGGACGACCAGGGCGGCAACCGGCGACCTGCCGATCTGACGGCCCTCGGCCCACCGCCGTCGGCCGTCGATCCCGAAACGGCCGGTCCTCAGTCGACGTCGGTCAGGAAGCGGGCAACGGCCTCGGCATTGTGGGCCCGCCACCGGTCGACGACGTCGACCGGTTGGCCGGTGTCGCCGACATCGCCCGCAGCGATCAACTGGTCGAGGGTCGGTCCGAGGGCGGCACGCTGGGCGGTGAGCAGCTCGGTCGGACTGGCGCCACGGCGTTCGAGCAGCCGGAGCTTGGCCAGGAACGGCACCCGCAGGTCACGTACGTGGGCCACCGGCTCGGCCAGCCAGGCCGCCACCGCCGCCGCTCCCCCCTCGGTCGAGGCGAACACGGTCCGTTTTGGGGCCCCGTCACCCGGCTCGACGGTGATCGCCTCGATCAGCCCGGCGATGGCGAGCCGGTCGAGCGACCGGTAGACCTGGGGCCGGGCGAGGGTCACGATCCGGCCCAGATCCGACCCGGCGTCGAACTGGCGGGAGAGGGCGAAGCCGTGAGCCGGTCCCTCGTCGAGCACGGCCAGCACCACGACGTCGTTGAACGACGTCGGCGCCTGGTCAGGGGTGGGGTCGGGGGCCACGGTCGACCCGAGCGGATCGGGTTGGTCGGCCATGAACGCGTACCGTACCCTGAACCGGCACACTAGTCACACTGCTACTAGCACCCCGGTGGCCGGGCCCGGAGGATCGACGACCATGACCACGAGGCGGGCCAGATGCCGCCGACGGCTCGCCGCGGCGATCGTCCTCGCCCTCGTGGCCGCCGGTTGCGGCGGCCCCGGTGACGACGATCGGACGGTGCTCCGGGTCTCCGCCGCCGCCTCGCTGACCGACGCCATGGCGGACATCGAGCAGTACTACGAGGAGTCGGTTGCCACCGACGTCGACCTGCAGGTCAACCTGGCCGGCAGCGCCACCATCCGGGCCCAGCTGCTCGAAGGGGCCCCGGCCGACGTGGTGATCACGGCCAACCCGGCGATCATGGACGATCTGGCGGCTGCCGGCATCGTGTCCGAGCCGCCGACGACCGTGGCCACCAACCACCTCGTGCTCGCCGTCCCGGGCGACAATCCCGCGGTGATCACCGAACTCAGCGACCTGACCGACCCCGAGCTCTTCGTCGGGCTGTGCGCCCGCGGTGTGCCGTGCGGCGACCTGGCCGACGAGGCGCTGGCCGCCGCCGGTCTCGAGATCACCGCCGACACCCGCGAGCCGGACGTGCGCTCCCTGCTGGCCAAGGTCGGCACCGGCGAGCTCGACGCCGGGCTGGTCTACCTGACCGACATCGTCGGCACGAGCGGCGCCGACGTGGTCGGTATCGACCTGCCGCCCGAGCTGGTCACGACCACCAGCTACCCGATCGCCGTCGTCGCCTCGTCACCGAACCTGCGGCGGGCGACGCAGTTCATCGAGGTCCTCACCGATGGCGTCGGCCGGACCATCCTCACCGAACACGGTTTCGGCGCGCCGTGACCGGGTCTGGTACCGAACCCGAGCCGGGCGACACCGGGACCAGGGCCCCGCCGACGGCTGCGGTCGTCGATCGGTCCCGTCGCCGCCGGCTGCGCCGACCGCCGCCGGCTGCGCTGCTGGTTCCCGCGGTCGTCGCCGTCTGCCTGTTCGTGCTGCCGCTCGCCGGCCTCGTGTCCCGGGCTCCGCTCGGCGACCTGCCCGGCCTGCTGAGCGATCCGACGGTGACGGCGGCCCTCCGGCTCTCGTTGCTCACGTCGGTGGCCGCAGCCGTGCTGTCGACACTGCTCGGCGTTCCCCTTGCCTGGGTCCTGAGTCGGGTCGACTTCCCGGGCAAGCGCCTCGTCCGGGCCCTCGTGACCCTCCCGATGGTCCTGCCGCCGGTGGTCGGCGGGGCGGCACTGCTGTTCGCCCTCGGGCGTCGCGGCCTGGTCGGCCAGCCCCTGGCCGAGGCAACGGGCATCGTGTTGCCGTTCTCGATCGCCGGCGTGGTGCTGGCCAACACGTTCGTGGCCATGCCCTTCCTCGTGGTCGCCGTCGAGGGTGCGCTCGACGGCGTCGACCGGCGGGTCGAGGCGGCGGCGGCCACCCTCGGAGCGGCCCCGCTGGCGGTCTTCGGTCGGGTGACACTGCCGCTGATCGGGCCATCGCTGCGGGCCGGGATCGTCCTCGCCTGGGCCAGGGCCCTCGGCGAGTTCGGGGCCACGATCACCTTCGCCGGCAACCTGGAGGGCCGGACCCAGACCATGCCCCTCGCCGTCTTCGTCGCCCTGACCGAGGACCAGGACGCCGCCATCGCCATCAGTCTGATCCTGGTCGCCGTCTCGTTCACCGTGCTGATCGCCCTGCGGGACCGTTGGTGGCGACGGGCATGAGCCGGCCGGTGACCGACGCCGGCACGGAGGTCGGGCTCGTGGCCGAGCTCGGCATCCGACGCAACGGGTTCGAGCTCGACGTCTCGCTCACGATCGACGAGGGCTCGACCGTCGGCCTGCTCGGACCGAACGGGGCCGGGAAGTCGACCGTGATCGCCGCCATCGCCGGGCTGCTGCCCCTCGATCGTGGATCCATCCGGGTGGGAGGCCGAGCGCTCGACGAACCGGCGAGCGACACGTTCGTCCGACCCGAAGATCGCCGGCTCGGCATCGTCTTCCAGGGCTCGGTGCTGTTCGACCACCTGTCCGTGGTCGACAACGTGGCGTTCGCCGTCCGCCATCGGGCCGCGCCCGGCCCCGGTGTCGCTCGGCCGCGGCGTCGACGGGCCGCCCGGGAGGCCGTTCGGCCGCTCCTCGACGCCCTCGATCTGGCTGGGCTGGCCGACGCACGACCGCGCCAGCTCTCCGGCGGTCAGGCTCAGCGGGTGGCGCTGGCCCGGGCCCTGGCCGGCGATCCGCAGCTGCTGTTGCTCGACGAGCCGCTGGCCGCGGTCGACGTGTCGACCAGGGCCGACCTCCGGCGGGTGTTGACCGAGCACCTGGCCGGCTTCGCCGGGCCACGCCTGCTCGTGACCCACGATCCGGGCGAGGCCTTCGCCCTCGCCGACCGGTTGGTGGCGATCGAGGACGGGCGGGTGGTCCAGCAGGGCACCGCGACCGAGGTCCAGCGCCATCCGGCCACGCCGTGGGTGGCGGCGCTCACCGGTACCAACCTGCTGGCCGGGCGGGCCAGACGCTCCCGGATCCACCTCGACGACCACGACGTCGTGTTGACCACAGCGACCGAGCTCGAGGGGCCGGTTCGGGCGGTGATCGATCCGCGCGCCGTGTCGCTCCACCGGGAGCGACCCGAGGGCAGTCCCCGCAACGCCTGGGCCGCGACGGTCGACTGGGTCGAACCACTCGGACGGACCACCAGGGTCCGGCTCGGGGCTCCGCTGCCGCTGACCGTCGACATCACCCCGTCGTCGGCCGACGCCCTCGGTCTCGGACCCGGTCGACCGATCTGGGCCGCGGTCAAGGCGACCGAGATCACCGTCGAGCACGGCGACGGCGGTCAGACGGCCGAGCCGGTCAGCGGGTCCGATCGGGGCGGAGGGGGATGAGGATGAGGAAGCCGACGAGGGCGAAGCCGAAGGCGGTCAGCAGCGCCGGGGTGTAGCCGGACCGGTCGATCAGCTCGCCGGCCAGCGGCGGCCCGACGAGGCCGCCGAGCCCGGCTGCGGTGTAGAGGGCGCCGAGCACGCCACCGAGGCCGACCGGGCCGAACAGGTCGGCGGCCACCGCGGGGGCGAGGGCGATGAAGCCGCCATAGGCGACGCCAAGGACGACGGCGAAGAACACCAGCACGGGGTAGCTGGTGCCGGCCGACACCCAGATCAGGAAGCTGAGGGCGACGACGAGGAACGATCCCTGGTACAGCCGGATCGCCGCCACCCGGGCGGCAAGGGCACCGAGGGCCAGGCGCCCGATCACCGAGGCCAGGCCGATCGTGCCGACCAGCAGGGCGGCCGACCCGTCGATCCCCTGCTCGTCCAGGTAGTCGCCGAGGAACACGAATGGCAGGAACAGCGCCACCACCAGCGACATCGACGAGGCGTACAGCAGGGCGAACGCCCTCGACCCTCGGATGACCTGGGCCAGCGGGACGACCTCGGCTGCGGCGCGGCCGTCGTCTGGGCGGCGGGCGCCGATCGCAGCCAGACCGAGCAGCACGGCCGCCCCGGCCGCCAGCAGCAGATAGGTGTCCCGCCAGCCCTGGCGCTCGATCAGCGCCTCGGCGACGGGCACCACCACGAGCGTTCCGACCCCGATGCCGGCCACCGACACCCCGAGGGCGGCGGTCCGGCGGCGCTCGAACCACAGGCCGACGGTGGCCACCATCGGCACGTAGGCGCATGCGACGCCGATACCGACGCCGATCCCGTAGGTGAGGTAGCCGACGACCAGGGAGTCGACCTGCGACGTGGCGAGGAGCCCGGCGACCAGGCAGGCCGCACCGAACAGCAGCACCGGTCGTGGCCCGATCCGATCCGAGATCCGGCCGGTGACCACCCCGAGGCCGAAGTACAGGAACGTCGTGATCGAGAAGAAGAGGGCGATGGCGCTCCGGGGGCTGTCGAACTCGTCGGCCATCGGCACGAAGAAGGCGCCGAAGGAGTACGCCACTCCGAAGACCGTGAACGTCGACACGAACGTGGCGGCGACGACGATCCACCCGGCGGCGGAGTCGACCGTCGATCGCTCGCCGACGGGTTCCGCGGTCGCCGCAGCGCCGACATCGGCCCTGGAGTCGTCGGTCGCCGGTGTGGTCACCGGGCCACGTTACGTCCGGCGGAGGGGCCGGGGAAATCGGTCAGCGGCCGACGAAGTACCAGGCCGCCACCACCCCACCGGGGTCGATGACCAGGACGGTGTCACCCCGGTTCGACCACACGGGGGTGCCGGAGTCGAGGAACAGCTCACCCGGCGTCGACCGGCCGGCCCCCATGCGGATGACCAGGCGCTCGCCCGGCCCCATCGTGCCTTCGAGATCGAAGCGGTGGCTGGCCGAGTCGTCGCGGATGTCCCAACCGGTCAGGTCGATCGCCTCGGGGCCGGTGTTGACCAGCTCGACCACCTCGCCGTTCAGATTCTCCTCGTCACGGCCAGGTGGGTCGGCCTCGACCCGTTCGATCACGAGTCCGTCGGCGGCCGCGACGCCACACTCGTCGCCCCACAGGCCCCGGCCGGCGTCGGCTGCGGCCCACATCGCCACCCGCCCGTCGCGATCGTCGCCGGTGGCCAGCCCCCGGCCGTCGGCCACCAGCCGATCGACCACTGAGCGTCCGTCGACGGCGAGGTCGACGAGGCGACGACCGAACCGATCGGTCTCGTCGCCGACGGCCTCGACCGCCTCGGCGTCGGCCAGCAGGTCGGCCAGGGCCAGCTCGGCCGCCTGGCCGTTGCAGCTCAACGGCCCGCCGTCGCCCTCGAACCGCTCGGGGGCGTTGTAGCCGAGGAGGCGGATCTCGACCTCGTCGCCGTCGATCAGGAACCAGCCGGAGTCGCCGTCGCTGAGCCGGACCACGTCGGCCGCCGGACCGGCGCCCGTGGCGGTGCCGTTATCGGCGAGGGTGGCGCCGCCGACGCCGGACGGCGATGACGGATCGGCGCTTCCTCCGCCCTCGATGGTCAGCGTGCAACCTCCCGCCAGGAACGCGCCTGCGGCGAGCAGCGTCAGTCGGCGATCCACTGACCGATCCCACCGGGGTCGAGCCACAGCACGAGGACGAGGATCACGATCGAGACGAGCGAGGTCAGCAGCGGACCGATCGGGACCCGGCGATGACCGGCGGCGAAGGCACCGGCGGTGGCCAGGGGCACGACGGCGGCAACCACGAACGACACGACGATCGCCAGGACGCTGACCGAGTTGTGCAGTCCGAGGGTCTTCGGATCGGGTGCGTTGCGGGTCGGCCACGCCCCGTCGGCCAGCCGTACCCGGAGCACCATCGAGGCCAGGAGCAGCAGCGCCGCCGTCGGGACGGCAGCGAGCGCCCACAACAGGCGATCGACCGCCGTGGCACGACGACCGAGCGGGCCAGATCCCGTCGGCCCTGCCGCCGTTCCCGCACCGTCAGACCGGCGCCGCATCGGCGCCCCGACCTCGGCTCCCATCGGGCCAAGGCTACCGCTGCTCCTACAGGAGGTGGGCCGCCTCGGTCGGGGTCGGGGTCGGGTGGCGGTCGGCGTCGACCGGGGCGAGGCCGAGCGCCGGCTCGACCAGCTCGAGCCGGTCATGGCCGGCCACGACCGGCGGCGCATCGACGATCGATGGCGGGCCCGGTCGACCGAGATCGGGCAGCCGGCGGACCACCGGCCGACCCCGCCGCCGGCGGCGCTCCGACACCAGCGAGCGCATGCCCTCCAGCTCGCCGAAGCAAAGCAGCCGATCGTCCGGTTCGAGAATCCGCTCGTCGCGCGGGTTGGGGATCACCGTGGTGCCCTGGTGGAGGGTGAGCACCGAGATGTCGCGCTGGCGCAGCCCCTCGCCGATGCTGCTGCCCACCAGGTCGGCGCACTCCCCGACGACGAGCTCGACCACACCCCACCCGGTCGACACGGCCAGCCGCTGGCGGATGTCGAGCTCCGGGAAGGCGGTCTGGCGGGCGATGTAGTCGACGATGGCGCCGGCGATGTCGAGCCCGGTCGCGTCCTCGATGCCTTCCAGGCCGGGAGACGAGTTGACCTCCATCACCAGTGGCCCCTCCTCGCCCTCCAGCAGGTCGACACCGGCCACCCGCAGGCCCATGATCTGGGCCGCCCGGACCGCCAGGTCCCTGGCCGCGTCGTCGAGCTCGACGATCTCGGTGCGACCACCCCGGTGCACGTTGGACCGGAACTCGTCGTCTCGGCCGATGCGGCGCATGGCCGCAACCACCTGATCGCCGATCACCAGGGCCCGGATGTCGCGGCCACGACTCTCGGCCACGAACCGCTGGATCAACACGTTCTGCCGGGTCCACTGGAGGGTCTCGATCACCGTCTCCGCCACCCGGACGTCCGGGGCCAGGATCACGCCGATGCCCTGGGTCCCCTCCAGCAACTTGATGATGACCGGCGCCCCGCCGACCCGCTCGATGGCCGGGACCACGTCGGCCCGGTCCCGCACGAAGGTGGTCGCCGGCATGCCGATGCCGTGACGGGACAGGATCTGGTAGGCCCGGAGCTTGTCGCGGGAGTTGGCGATGCCGTTGGCTGTGACCGGCGTGTACACGTCCATCTGCTCGAACTGACGGACGACGGCCATGCCGTAGAACGTGATCGACGCCCCGATCCGGGGCAGGACGGCATCGATGCCGGACAGGGGTGCGCCCCGGTACAGCATCGAGGGGACCTCGTCGGAGAGGTCGATGGCCAGCCGCAGGGTGTCGAGCAGTTCGACGTCGTGGCCGGCGGCGATGCCCGCATCGAGGAGGCGCTGTGTGCTGTAGGAGGTGGGCTCTCGAGAGAGGAGTGCGAGTCGCATGACTGGCTCCTGGGGGTGTCGTGGTGCGCCCGGGGTCACCGGGGAGGTGCGGCCGTCAGGGGCCGGTGCGGAGGAAGTCCCGACCGGGGTCGACCCAGTACCGGTCCTCCAGCACCCGCCGGCCGAGCAGCATCCGGAACCCCATCCGCTTGCGGCAGGTCAGGGTCACGTCGATCTCGAACCGGTCGGTGCCGATCTCGACCTCGGTCCGGATCACGGGCCGGGTCTCCTCGGCCCCGTTCGACGACCGCACCAGGCGGAAGTCGACGATCGGGGCCACCACCGACGTCGGCCCGGGGTCGGCGTACGGGCTCCGACCCGCGGGCACGGCGACCCACGCCGAGGCGTGCACCGGATCCGGGTGGAACTCGAAGCGGGCAACCGGCCCGGTGTCGGACTCGACCACGGTCAGGTCGGACGCGTGGAGCGACGAGGTCATCGCTCCGGTGTCGACCTTTGCGGTGATCGGGAGGTCGGACAGGAACGGGAGAACGACCCGCTCCCGCCAACCGATCATCTCGGCGCGTGCTGAGGACGAAGGCTGCATCTCTTGGTGGTGTCACGACTGCGGCGGAGCGCAGGCGGGTGGGCGGCGGATGGTGGGACGCCGGTGACCTCAGCGCCTCTCGGCACATCGGTGCTGGCGTCGAACCACCGGAGCGGCCGCCGGGCTGGCGGAGCCCCGGTGTGCTGCAGCTGAGGGTAGCAGCCGGCCACCCGAAGCGGCGGTGGCGAGACTGCTCAGGAGCCGCTGGCGGATGGGCGGAACCGCTCAGCGGCCAGACGATGGCGGACCAGCATCTCGTCGACGGACGGGGCCACGGGCCGCCCGTCCTCGACGACGAACCGCCCGGCCACCAGGGTGTGGGTGGCGCCGAGCGGGCCGCACCGGAGCCAGGCCTCGATGGGGTCGTCGACGGCGCCGGCGAACGCGGGACCGTCGAGTCGCCAGACCACGACGTCGGCCGGCGCGCCGACCGAGAGCTGGCCGAGCTCGCCGGCCCGGCCGAGGCAGGCGGCGCCGTCCCTGGTCGCCATCTCCAACGCGTCTCGTGCACCGATCGCATCGGCTCCCGACACCAGCTTGGCCTGCAACATGGCCAGGCGGGTTTCCTGCCACATCGAGGCCGAGTCGGCCGACGACGAGCCGTCGCAACCGATCCCGACGGGGGCACCGGCGGCCCGGAGGTCAACGGTCGGGGCGATGCCGGAGGACAGGATCATGTTGGAGCTGGGACAGTGGGCCACCCCGACACCGGCGGCGCCAAGGCGGCGGACCTCGTCTGGGTTCGCCCGCACGACGTGGGTGGCCCAGGCCCGATCGGAGAGCCAGCCGACATCGGCGAAGGCGTCGATGGGACGGCGACCGAACCGCTCGAGCGAGAAGGCGTCGTCCTCGGCGTTCTCGGCCAGATGGGTGTGGAGCCGCACGTCGAGCCGGTCGGCCAGTTCGGCGGTCCGCCGCATCAGATCGGGGGTGACCGAGAACGGGGAGCACGGGGCGAGGGCGACCTGGACCATCGAACCCGGTGACGGGTCGTGCCAGCGCTCGACCGCGGCCTGCGATGCGGCGAGGATCTCGTCCTCGTCCTGGACCGCGTTGTCGGGCGGCAGCCCGCCATCGGAGACACCCAGGCTCATCGAGCCGTACGTCGGGTGGAACCGCATGCCGAGCTCGTCGGCGGCGGTGATCTCGGCCCCGAGCAGATCACCGGCTCCGGCAGGGTGCACGTAGTGGTGATCCGAGCTCGTGGTACAGCCGGACAGGGCAAGCTCCACCAGTCCGACCCAGGCGGCCAGATAGACCGCCTCCTCGTCGAGCTGGTCGGCCCACACCGGGTACAGGGTCTGCAGCCAGCCGAACAGCGGGGCCGACGTCATCGGCCGCCAGGCCCTGGTCAGGTTCTGGTACAGGTGATGGTGGGTGTTGATCAGGCCGGGGGTGACCAGACAGCCATCCACGTCGACGACCCGATCGGCCTCCGGTGGCGACTCGGCCGAGGATCCGAGCCCGCTGACCACGCCATCGGTGATCGCCACCCAGCCCCCGGGCAGCTCGCGACGATCGTCATCGACGCAGGCGATCAGCCAGGCCCCAGACAGCAGGAGGTCGGCCCGGTCCACACCGTCGGTTGCGTCACTCACGTCTGCGACGCTAGCCGCCGTCGACGGCGGCGTCGGCCGTGGCGCCGGCCATGGCCAGCCCGAGGTCCTCCCGGGTGGCGTCGTTGCGGTCGACGACGGCGACGATCCGGCCCTCGTACATGACGGCGATGCGATCGGCGAGGGCCAGGATCTCGTCGAGGTCCTCGGAGATGACCAGCACGGCGACCCCGCGGCTGCGGAGGTCGATCAGCTGGCTGTGGATGTACTCGGCGGCCCCGATGTCGACACCGCGGGTCGGCTGGGCCGCCAGCAGCACCGTCGGGTCGGAGTCGAGCTCGCGGGCCATGATCAGCTTCTGGATGTTGCCGCCGGACAGCGAGCTGGTCGGGGTGTCGAGCGTCGGCGTCTTCACTGCGAACGCGTCGACCAGGCGCTGGCAGTGCTGGCGGATCCGCTCCCGGTCGAACAGCCCACCCCGGAGGAACGATCGGTCGCGATGGTTGACCAGCAGGAGGTTCTCGCTGACCTCGAAGTCGCCGATGGCCCCGTCGCGCATGCGCTCCTCTGGCACGTACGACAGGCCGGCGGCCCGGGTGACGGCCGGGTTGGCGGCCGTGATGTCGGTGCCGTCGAGCTCGACGGTCGAGCCGGACTCGGCCGGCCGGAGCCCGGCGACGGTCTCGGCCAGCTCCCGCTGACCGTTGCCGGACACGCCGGCGACGCCGAGGATCTCACCCCCGGCGACGTCGAGGTCGACGCCGTTCACCGCCAGGGTGCCCCGATCGCCCGTCACGCTCACGTTACGCAACACGAGGCGGGGGGCGCCGGTGTCGACCGGCGGCTTGTCCGGGGCGAGGTTGACCTCCCGGCCAACCATCATCTCCGCCAGCTGCTGGCGGCTGGTCTCGGCCGGCACCGTCGAGCCGGTCACCCGGCCGTTGCGGAGCACGGTGATGCGGTCGGACAGGTCCATCACCTCCCGCAGCTTGTGGGAGATGAAGACGAGGCCACGGCCGGCCTCGGTCATCTGGCGGAGGACGACGAACAGGTCATCGACCTCCTGGGGGGTCAGCACCGCCGTCGGCTCGTCGAGCACGAGCACCTCGGCGTCGCGGTAGAGGGCCTTGATGATCTCGACCCGCTGCCGCTCCCCCACCGACAGCTTCCAGACCTCGACCGACGGGTCGACGCTCAGCCCGTACCGGTCGGCGATCTCACCCATGCGGGCCGAGACCGTGTCGAGGTCGGTGAGCGGGCCCCTGGTCGAGGTCAGCCCGAGGGCGACGTTCTCGGCCACGGTCAGCGTCGGCACCAGCATGAAGTGCTGGTGGACCATGCCGATCCGCTGCTCGATGGCGTCGGTCGGCGAGGCGATGTGCACCGGCTCGCCCCGGAGCCGTATCTCGCCCTCGTCCGGCCGGTACAGCCCGAAGAGGATCTTCATCAGGGTGCTCTTGCCGGCGCCGTTCTCCCCGAGCAGGGTGTGGACCTCGCCGGCATGGAGGTCGAAGCTGACGTCCTCGTTGGCCACGACGCCCGGGAACCGCTTCGTGATGTGGCGCATCTCGAGGAGGGGGACCCGCTGGTCCCCCTCCTCGAGCCGATCGTCGGCCTCGGGTGCGTCCGCTCGATCGTTCATGCGCTCAGGTCAGCCTGGCCGACCTAGACGCCGGTGTCGATGTCGCCGGCGATGATGCCGTCGACGGTGGCCTGGGCCCCGGCGACGAGATCGGCGGCGCCGTCGCGGCAGTCGTTGAACTCGATCACGAGCCCGTTGTTCTCCAGCGTCAGCTCGTAGACCTCGCCGCCGAGGGTCCCGCCCTCGATCTGGGCGAAGATCTCGGCCAGCACGACCTCCCAGTGGTAGACCTGCGAGGCGACGACCAGGTCCTCGGCCAGCGAGGTCTGGTTCGACTGGGTCCCGAACCACGGGATGCCCTCGGCCGAAGCAACGTTGATGGCGCCGACCACGTGCTGGGCCGTGCCGGTCAGGACGTCGGCCCCGACGCTGACGTGGGCCTCGGCGGCCTCGGTGGCCAGCTGCACGTCACCGAACTGGCCGGTGTAGGTGATGTTGGTGGCGGCGCCCTCGGCGGCGGCACCGGCCTCGAAGCCCTCGACGTACAGCGAGGCGTCGCCGGCCTCGACCGGGCCGACCATGCCGATGGTGCCGGACTCGGTCAACGCCGCAGCGATCGTGCCGAGCACGTAGCCACCCTGGTCGGCGGCCGGGGTGTAGGCGAAGACGTTCTCGATGCCCTGGGTGTCGCTCGAGGTGCCCCACACGAAGCTGGTCTCGGGAAAGTCGGGGGCGATCTCGGCAAGCGAACCGCCGTACTGGGTGCCGTGGGCGATCACGACGTCGATGCCGTCCTCGGCGTAGCCGCGAATGGCGGCGGCAGCCTCCTCGACGACAAACGTGCCGTCGGTGACCTGGGGCTGGATGCCGAGGGCACCGAGCGAGTCGACCATCGACTGGGTGAAGGCGAGATCCGCGCTGGCCGACGGGGCGACCAGGGCGACCGTCAGCTCGGTGCTCGGCGAGCTGGGCGTGGCGAACGACGAGCCGTCACCACAGGCCACGACGACGACGTTGGCGGAGTCGGCCGTGGCCTCGCCATCGCCCTCCTCCTCCATGGCGTCGTCCTCTTCCATGGCATCGTCTTCTTCCATGGCGTCGTCTTCCTCCATGGCATCGTCTTCCTCGGCCGGCTCGGAGGCCGAGGCCGATGCCGAGGCCGACGCGGATGCGGAGGCCGACGCGGATGCGGACGCCGAGGCGTCGTCGCCTTCGTCGTCGTCGGAGCCGCAGGCGGCCGCAACGAAGGTCAGGGCCAGCAGCGCGGCCAGCAGTTGCAGCCACCGCCGGCGGCGGCTCGGGTTGGGGGTGGATGACATGACTACTCTCCTAGTTGTCTGCACAGGTTTGCTCTGCCGAGGCATCGCCGCCGTCACCACACGGGTCAGTCACGGGAGAAGGGTTGGGTCAGGGCCGAGGGGGCATCCACCCGGCCGGCCAGCACCACGAGGGCCACGATGGTCAGCACTGCCGGGGCCATGGCCGCGAGATCGGAGGCTTCGAGCGGGATGATCTGACGGGCCTTGAGCTGCAGCACGAGGGCGCCGACGATGCCGTAGAGCAGGGCGCCGAGCATCACGCCACGAGGCCGCCAGGCCCCGAAGTAGACGAGGGCGACGGCGATGAACCCGAGGCCCTGGGTCAGGTTGTTCTGGAAGTTGCCGAGCCGCAGGGTCAGGGCGGCGCCGGCCAGGCCGGCCAACGCGTTGCCGATCAGGATGGCCCGGAACCGGATCCAGAAGACCGACACGCCGAGGCTGTCGGCCGCCTCCGGGTTCTCGCCGACCGCTCGGACGTTCATCCCGAAGGTGGTCCGGAACAGCAGGAAGGCGACGACCGGGACCATGGCGAAGGCCAGGAACGTCATCAGGTTGTGCTCGAACAGGGCCTCGCCGACGTAGGGGATGTCGGCCAGCACCGGGATTGAGATCGTCGGCAGTCGGGCCGACGGCGTCGGCGTTCCGACGATCTCCTCGAAGAGCAGATCGCTGAACCCGAGCCCGAACAGGTAGATGCCGATGCCGCTGATCCCCTGCTCGGCCCGGAACACGAGCGTGATCACGGCGTAGACCACCCCCATCAGCAGGCCGACGAGCATCCCGACGAGGGCGGCCAGCCACAGGTTCTCGGTCTCGAGCGCCGTCCAGTAGGCGCCGAAGGCGCTGAGCAGCATGACCCCGTCGACCCCGAGGTTGAGCACGCCGCTCCGCTGCCCGATCGTCTCGCCGAGCGCGGCCAGCAGGTAGGTGGTGGCGAGGCGGACCCCGGAGGCCAGCACGGTGACCAGCACGGACAGGGTGAAGAGGTCCCTCATGTGTCACCACCCCCGGCCGAGGCCGACGCGGCGACGGCCGCCGCCGGGTCCGGCCCCGACCCGGTTCGGTCGGCCCGGTCGTCGAGGTAGCGCTCGATCCAGGCCCGGATCCGGCCGCTCGACACCACGAACACCACAACGATGCCGTTGAGCGCCACCGCGAGCGGCGACGGGATCTGCAGCACCCGCTGGAGATTGTTGGCCCCGGTCAGCAGGCTGCCGAACAGGAACGCCGACGGGATCGTCCACAGCGGATGGAGGGCCCCGAACAGGGCGGCGACGATGCCGTTGAACCCGGCGGCCCCGGTGAAACCGGCGGTCGAGCCGTCGGTGACCATCCGCAGGCTCTCGCTGCCGAACACCAAGACGGCGCCGGCGAGCCCGGACAGCGAGCCGCTGATGGCCATGGCCGTGACCAGGCTCCGCTCGACCGAGATGCCGGAGGCCCTGGCTGCGTCGGGGTTGTGGCCGACGGCTCGCAGGCGGAACCCGAGTGGGCTGCGCCACAACAGGACGTAGACGACGATGGCGGCGACGACGGCGATCACGATGCCGAGGTGGAAGCGGGTGCCGGGCACGAGGATCGGCAGGGCGGCGTTGTCGGTCAGGCGCTCGGTCTGGGGGATGCGGCTGCCCTCGAGCTCGGCCTGGTCGATCATCGGGCCACGCAGCAGGTAGTTCATGACCTGCACGGCCACGAGGTTGAGCATGATCGTCGACAGGATCTCGTTGACCGAGGCGTACGCCTTGAGCACGCCGGCGATCGAGCCCCAGATCCCGCCGCCGATCATCCCGACGACGAGCACGAGCGGCAACAGGAGGGGCCGGGGCGTGTCGGGGATGGCGAGGGCGACGGCGGTGGCCATGAGGGCACCGATGACGATCTGGCCCTCACCACCGATGTTGATGACCCGGGCCCGGAAGGCGACCGTGATGCCGATGCCGACCAGCAGCAGCGGCGTGGCTCGGACCGCCGTGGTGGCCACCCGCTCCCGGGTGCCGAACGCACCGTCGATGATGGCGACGAGGCCGTCGATCGGATTGGCCCCGAGGGCCAGGATCATGACGGCGCCGAACCCGAACGCCACCAGGGCCGCGCCGAGGGGGACCACCCCGCCGAGGGCACGCCTGATCATGGCTCGTTCGTCTGCTCCGCCGACGGATGCACAGGCAGTTCCTTCCGGGGCCCACGCCAGCCCCGGCAGGGCAATCTAGCCCACGGGCTCCATCGCCGTGCGCCTCCTCCCGAAACCAATCGTGAAGATGGTGTTTCCGCCCTGTTCACGCAACGGCGTGGTCAGGAGCGGTCGATGGCGTTGAGATAGTTGTAGATGGTGATCCGGCTGACACCCATGATGCGGGCCATGTCGTCGACCGCCCCCCGGAGCAGGAATGCGCCCTGCTCCTCGAGCAGGCGGACGACGCGCTGCTTGTCGGCCCGACTCCAGTCGTCGACCGCGGTGCCGATGTCCCGCTCGGCGGCCCGGATCATGCTCGTCAGGGCATCGTGGAGCGTGCCGACGGACAGGTCCTTCGGGTCGGCCCCGACGTGGATCCGCAACGAGGTGGCCCCGGCGGCCATGGCGTCCCGCACCATCTCGCCGACGGCTTCGGCCACCGTGTCCGGATCGCCGGAGGCGATCGAGGCGAAAGGTCCGAGGTCGACGTCGACGCCGCGCCGCTCGAACGGCGACAGGGCGGCCTCGACGTGCGGGCCCGGAGCCCCTTCGGAGAAGGGCTCGACGAGGAACTCGACCGACAGGGAGCGGTCGGCACCGTTGGTTCCAGAGACCATGGAGGCCAACGTACCGGACCGACCTCGACCTGCCCAGCGGACGATCCACCCGCCACCGGCAACGGCTCGACCGCCCCGGATTTTACATTTTGTACAGCCTGCTAAGGTGGTTCGGTGACCCAAGCCGCCAAGACCCTGGTTGAGCCGGCAGCGGGCGAGGTCGGCGACACCGCCCCGCTGACCCCCATGGGCCTCGGCACCCTCCTCGGCCGCATCGACAACGAGTTCAGCTCCCGGAACCGCATCTTCGACCTGCCGACCGGCCGCTTCTGGAAGCCCGACCCCGAGATCGACCTCGGGTTCTCGTTCCTCGGCCGGCCGGCGGCCACCCCCATCGGTCCGGCGGCGGGGCCGCACAGCCAGCTGGCCCAGAACATCGTGCTGTCGTGGCTCGGCGGCTCCCGCCTGTTCGAGCTGAAGACGGTGCAGATCCTCGACGAGCTCGACATCGCCAGGCCGTGCATCGACATGCAGACGATCGGCTACAACATCGAGTGGAGCCAGGAGCTGACGCTCACCCAGAGCCTGACCGAGTACGTCAAGGCGTCCATGCTGCTCGACATCCTCCGTCGATGGGAGCCGCTGTCCGACCTCGTCGGACCCGATCCCGGGCCCCATGTGTTCGACCTGTCGGTCGGCTACGACCTGGCCGGCATCTCCGACCCCCGGGTGGCGGCGTTCATCGTCGGCATGCGCAACGCACGGGGCGAGGTCGACCGGCTCCGCCACGAGATCCCCGACGCGTTCGCCGAGTTCCGCGACCTCGAGTTCGTCGACGAGCTCTCCGACTCGCTGACCCTGTCGACGTTCCACGGTTGCCCGCCAGATGAGATCGAGGCCATCACCAAGCACCTGATCGACGTCCACGACCTCGACGTCATCGTCAAGCTCAACCCGACGCTGCTCGGCTACGAGACGGTGGCCGGCATCGTCAACGACGAGCTCGGCTACACCGACGTGTCGGTCAAGGAACAGGCCTTCGCCGAGGATCTCCAGTTCGAGCGGGGCATCGAGCTGATCGGCGAGCTGCGGGAGTACGCGATCGAGCGGGGCCACCGGTTCGGGATCAAGCTGACCAACACCCTGGTGGTCGACAACGTCAAGCAGTGGATGCCAGACGACACCATGTACCTCTCGGGCCCGCCGCTGCACGTCCTGGCCATGTCGCTGCTCGAGCGCCTGTCGGGCGCGCTCCCGGGCATGCTCGACATCCCTGGCCCGACCGGTGGCGGCGACATCCTCGTGAGCTTCTCGGCCGGCGTGTCCCGCAACAACCTGGCCGACACCCTGGCCGCCGGGGTCAGCCCGGCCACGATCTGTTCCGATCTGCTCAAGCCCGGCGGCTACGGCCGGCTCGCCCCGATGCTCAAGTCGCTCACCGCGGCCGTGCGGGACGCCGGCTGTACCGACCTGGTGTCGTACCGGGCCCATCGCCAGGCGGAGGCCGAAGCCGCCGGCCATCCGTCGACGGTGGCGGCCCACGTTGCTCGGATCCGAGGCGACGACCGGGCGTCGTACCACGCCGATGGCAACGCCAAGCTGCCCCGGGAGGTCGACAACCGACTGGAGACGTTCGGCTGCGTCGCCTGCAACTTCTGCATCACGGTCTGCCCGAACGATGCGTTCTTCTCCATCCCGTCGTTGGAGGGCCAGTCCGGCCGCCAGCAGTACCTGCTGTGGGCCGAGCTGTGCAACGAGTGCGGCAACTGCATGACCTTCTGCCCCGAGGAGGGCGACCCGGCCAAGGTCAAGCCTCGCCTGTTCACCGACGCCTCGGTGTTCGATGGCCGCACCGGCCAGGGGTTCCTGGTCACGCCAGACGGCGACCTGCGGGCCCGCACCGGGCACGAGGGCGACGGCGAGGTGGTGGCCCGACTGCTGGACAGCGACGGCGGCAACCCCCTCGGAGGGACCCGATGAGCCCGGGCCAGGGCGACCACCCGACCGACGGCAACGGCAACGGCAACGGCCGGCATCGGGTCCTGCGGGTCGGGGCCGGGCAGCTCGGACCGGTCGGTCGGGACGAACGCCGTTCGTCGGTCGTCGCCCGCCTCGTCGCATTGCTCGATCAGGCCGCCGATCGCGGCGTCGAGCTGGTCGCCTTCCCCGAGCTGGCCCTCACCACCTTCTTCCCCCGCTGGTACACCGACGACGTCTCGGGCCACGACCACTACTTCGAGACCGAGATGCCCGGGCCGGAGACGCAGCCGCTGTTCGATGTGGCGGCCCGCCACGGCGTCGGCTTCTCCCTCGGCTACGCCGAGCTGACCGCAGACGGGCATCGCTACAACACCACGGTCCTCGTCGACCGCACCGGCGAGGAGGTGGCCCGGTTCCGCAAGGTCCACATCCCCGGCCACGAGCACGACGAGCCCTGGCGGCCGTTCCAGCACCTGGAGCGCCGGTACTTCGAGGAGCCGAGCGAGGGTTTCGGCGTCTGGCCGGCCTTCGGCGGCCTGGTCGGCCTGGCCACCTGCAATGACCGCCGCTGGCCCGAGACCTACCGGGAGATGGGCCTGCAGGGGGTCGAGCTCATCCTGATCGGGTACAACACGCCGATCCACTACGCCCCCGATCCTGGCCAGAACGCCCTCCAGGGCTTCCACAACGCGCTGGTCATGCAGGCCGGCGCCTACCAGAACGGGACCTGGGTGGTCGGGGTGGCCAAGGGCGGGGTGGAGGAGGGCGTCGAGTCGCTGGCCCAGTCGGCGATCATCGCCCCGTCCGGTCAGATCGTGGCCCAGGCCGTGACCAGTGGCGACGAGCTCGTCGTCGCCGACTGCGATCTCGACTGGTGCCGTCACTACAAGGAGACCCTCTTCGACTTCGCCCGCTACCGGCGGCCCGAGGTCTACCAGCGGATCACCACCCAGAAGGGTGTCAAGGTGCCACCGCCTGCGGCGGATGGCCCCGAGTCCCGGCGGAACCGCAACTCGCCGGAAGACGAAGGAGCGGAACCGTGACCGAAACCGCCGAGAACCCGATGACCACATCGGAGCCACCGACCGGGCCCTGTTCGTTCGTCCTCAACGGGACCCCGGTCTCGATCGGGGGCGAGCACGAGCACCTGCTGGCCGCGCTGCGGGACGAGCTCGGCGTCCTCTCCCCCAAGGACGGCTGCGCCCCGTCCGGCCAGTGCGGTTGTTGCACGGTGCTGGTCGACGGCAAGGCCCGCGTCGCCTGCCAGACCTCGCTCGAGCGGACCGAGGGGACCGACGTGGTGACCCTCGAGGGCTTCGACCCCCTGGAGGCGGCCCGCTATGCCGCGGCCTTCGCGGCCAACGGGGCCCTGCAGTGCGGCTTCTGCACGCCGGGGATCGTGGTCCGGGCAAAGGCGATGATCGACAAGAAGGGCGAGGCCCTCAAGCGAGACGACGCGGCTCGCCTGCTCGGCGCCCACCTCTGTCGCTGTACCGGGTACGTGAAGATCCTCGACGCCATCGAGGACCTGGCCAGGGGTGAGACCCCGGTGGTGATCGAGCCGAATGGCGTCGGCTCCCCAACCGCCTCGGGCGGTGTCGGCGCACGACTCATCAAGTACGAGGCCGCCCCGCTGTCACTCGGCTCCAGGCCATTCATCGACGACATGGTGCCTGACCCCGACCTGGCCGGGGCGCTGCTGCACGGCGCCGTGCACCTGGCGGCCCACGCCAGGGCCGACATCGTCGCCATCGACACCGCAGCGGCCGAGGCGATGCCCGGTGTGGTCCGGGTCTTCACCGCGGCCGACGTGCCGGGCGAACTCCGCCACGGCCTGATCCACAAGGACTGGCCGGTGTTCATCCCGGTCGGCGGCCGCACCAGCTAC
>JBCCVL010000095.1:0-23970 GCA_039195375.1 Actinomycetota bacterium | reverse complement strand
TCGCCGACCGCCGAGCAGCGCCATCGTGGTCAGGCGTAGCCGCGGCCGAGGTCGTCGTGGTAGCCGTACTCGACCTCACCGTCGAGGGCGACGACACCGCGACTGATGTGGCGACCGTGGCTGGACAGGCCCTCCCAGACCTCCCTCGGAAGCGCCGGGCGCGGCCGCTCCCGGTACCACGGGGCGCAGTACTCGACGTTGGGAATGGCCCGGACTGCGTCGGACAGGTTCGGCGTCCCGCCATGCCAGGCCCGTACGTCACGGATGAGCGCGCTCCCGGCCGGAGCGGGGCAGACGGTGCTGAGCCGCATCCACTCCGGCTCCTCGTCGAGCGTTGGGATCGGCTCCCGACTGTTCTGCGTTCCCGGGATCTGGCGGGTCGGGCCGTTCAGCGGGGTGAAGTCGACGGTCAGGAAATTGCACGTGACCCGGGGGACGGGCAGGTCGGGCACCGACAGTCGCCCGGTCGGGTCGAGGAACGACCCGTACGTCCGCATCTCGCCGGACGGGTCCCGGCGGGTCCGCCGATCACCCATGTCGGCGTGCAGGCGTTGGTAGGCCACGGCGCCGGGCAGGCAGAAGTCGCCGCCGGCACCCTGCACGTGGTAGCTCTCGTCGCCGAACAGCGCGGTCACGATCGGCGTGATCGTCGGCAGGTCGATCAGCATCGCCCACTCCGGCAGGTGGAGCAGGTGCCGCGTCTTGCTCGACGCGCCGAACGAGTAGCGGTGGGAGCCGCGGTTGCCGACCCGGTTGCGATCCCTCGTGAGGATGCGGCGGATCTCGCGGTCGCTGCCGGCCTTGAGGAACGCCAGCTGGTCGGCATCGAGCACGTCGGCCACGAGCACGAACCCGTCGCGCCGGAACAGCCGCACCGCCTCGTCGACCTCGTCCGGCCGCACCGCCTCCAGCCCGCGGATCCCGTTGGCTGCCAGCAGGTGCTCCCGGAGGGCGGCCACCTCCGGATCGTTGCGATCCTCACCGATCCAGCCGAGGCCGGTCGGATCGGCCGACAGCGCCTCGGGGTCGGCCTCGAGCGTCGACTCGCTGGTCACGAGCCGATCGTACTTCGGGCCATCGCCGGCCGACAGACGGGCGCCGGCCCGGTCGGCCGGCCGCTCAGCCGTCGAACGGCGGGGGCGGCGGGATGTCGGTGACCTCCCGTTCGGGTCCGAGCCGGGCGCCGACGAGCTGCAGGTCGTCGCCGCTCCAGAACCGGCCCGGGTCGTACCAGTTGGCCGGACGATCGGGCCCGAGGAGGCCCATGCGCTGGTAGGTGACGGCAACGAGCTCGGCGCAGTAGATGTCCTCCAGGCTGACCGGCCGACGGAACCGGCCCCGGACCCAGCGCCATGCCAGGGCCACCGTCCGGGGGAACGCGCGGCCGCTGTACTCGCTCACCACGGCCAGGGCCTGGTTCTCCATCTCCCGGGTCGGCGTGGTGTCGAGCTGACGGACCCAGGCCCGCTGGCCGTAGCGATGGGCCCAGGTGCCGACGGCGTGCTCGAGCCGATGGAGCTGGGCCCCACGATGCCTCGTGCCGGTCCACACGTCCGGCAGCGATGCGCCAAGCTCGGCGTGGAGCAGCAGCGGCGGGAGGTCGTCGATCACGATCGCCATCGCCACGTGGTTCACCGGGCTGTTGGTCACGAGGCGGATCGCCCGATCGGCCGGGCTCCGGCCCCGGAACAGCCAGATGTCACCGGTCCGGGTGGTCGAGGCGGCCTCTGCGAGCGACGTCGTTGACTGCGCAGCCATGGGTGATGCCTACCATAGGCGTCGATGTCGAACTGGAAGCTCATCGGCCTGGCCGGGCTGGCCGGCGTCGCTGCCGTCGGTGCGGTGGCCGCCCGCCGGGACCGGACCTGGGACGAGCCGTCGCCGGACGAGCTCCGGGCCCGGCTCCACGAACGACTCCGGGAGGCCGAGGGCGCCGCTCCCCCGGCCTGACCGGCGACCGTCAGCAGCGGTTGCCGTAGAAGATGATCACGTCGACCCGGTGATCCGCCGTCGGTCCGAGGCTGGCGGCGGCGAAGATGCACGTGTACTTCGGGTCGATCATGGCGTTGCCGTGGTCGACCAGGCCGGCGTTGCCGTTGTTGCGGTTGCCCGATGCCGAGCGTCGGCCGATCTCGTCGACCGACCAGAACCCGTCGCCATTGGTGTCCTCACCGTTGTCGTGGTTGATCGGCTCCCCGGGGCGGGGGCCGCCGCCGTGCCCCTCGGCCGCCAGTCCGCCGGCGATGTCGGCCCGGTCGCCGAACCCGCCGTGTGACTCGCTGATGCCGAGCACGGTCTGCTGCATCGCCAGCTGCTTGTCGGCCGGGTACATGCGGAACGGCTCGAGGCCGCGGGCCTGGCGCTCACAGTTCGAGTACAGCATCAGGTAGAAGGTGATGGCCCACAGCTCGTCGCCGGTGATGGTCTGGCCGTCGACGCTCTCGCCGACGTACCCCGGGTTCGGCGGGACCGGAACCGACCGCAGGTCGGCGAAGATGCAGCGGGCCGGGCCGCTGGTGGTGACGCCGCCGAAGAGGCCGGCGGGGACGGCGATCGGGTTAGCGGGGTCATCGGACGGCACCAGCGATGTCGTCGACGGCGCACCGGTCGACACCGGGCCCGTCGACACCGGGCCCGTCGACACCGTGCTGGTCGGCGCAGCGGGCGTCGTCGATGGCGCCGAGGTCGACGAGGTCGATCCGGTGGCGGCCGGTTGGCTCACCGAGGACGCAGTCGACGCTGGGGACGTCAGGGACGTCGTGGTCGACGACGCCGCCTGGTCCGGGGCCGCTGTCGAGCTCGCGGTCGAACCCTGACCGAGGCCGGCGCTGGGAACGGTGGCCACGAGGACCTGGGGCCGGCCGGCGTCGGCCGTGGTCGCCTCGACAGCCGAGTCCGGACCGGACCCCCTGGCCGCCGTTGAGTCGGCGGTGCCGGAGGCGTCGGAGGTGCCGTCGGCCGCTCCGCTCGCCGACGTCGGGTCCGAGGCGGTGGCGCCGAGCGTCGCCTCGCCGTCCGACTCGACCGAGCCGCCGCTGCAGCCGACGGCGGCGAGGCACAGGATCGCTACGACCGTGGTCAGGAGTTTCATCAAGGCACACCCACCTGAATGCCGGGAACCGTCTGCAACCCTCGACGCCTCGATCGGACCGGTGCCACCGGGGCCGCCGTTCCGTTCCGTTGCGCTCGCCGCCAGCCGAGCACAGTCAATGTAGCGCGTGACGGCGATGACCGACGGTCGGGCGACGGCTCGAATCTCACCGCGCCCAGATCCGCGACTTCTACGGACCCGGCGATCACAAGGTCACCTTCTGGAAGCGGCTGACCGCCTGAGTGCCGGCAACGCAGGCGGCCCGACCTCAGCCGACGGTGGCCGCGGGCGAGCCGTCGAGATGGGCGCCGAGGCGGTCGAGGCCATCAGCGATGATCGACGGGGTGTTGGCGTAGCCGATGCGCAGCGAGCCCTCGGCTCCGATGGCGCTGCCAGGTGTGAGCAGGACGCCGGTCCGATGCAGGAGGTCGACACACAGCTCCCGTGACGGGATGGGGTCCGTGTACCGGAGGAGCCCGGTGGTCCCACCGGCCGGCCTGATCCAGGTGAGATCACGTCGGCCATCGACCCAGCGGTCGACCATGGCGTTGTTGGCCCGGACGAGGTCTCGGTTGCGACCCAGGATCGCCTCGGCATGCTCGACGGCGAGGCAGGCGAGGTGGTCGTCGATCATGCCGACGCTGATCGTGTTGTAGTCGCGGTGGGTCGTGACGTCACCGATGAGGGGTGTCGGCCCGGCGATCCATCCGAGCCGCAGGCCGGCGAGCGAGAACGCCTTCGACATGCTGCCCGTGCTGATGCCCCGCTCGTAGAGGTCGGCCACCGAGGCGGTGGTCCCGGGGGCGTCCTGGTCGATCCCGCGGTACACCTCGTCGCACAGCAGCCACGCCCCGGCGGCCGAGCAGATGGCGACGATGGCCTCCAACGTCTCCCGGTCGATCAGCGAGCCGGTCGGGTTGTTCGGGTTGGTCAGCACGACGAGCTTGGCCCGGTCGCCGACGAGATCGGCGAGCTCGTCGAGGTCGGGCAGATACCGCCGCTCGGATCGTAGGCGCAGCGGTCGCACGTCGGCGCCGATGGACGCCGGGATCGAGGTGTGTTGCTGATAGTTGGGTACCGCAGTCACCACCCGATCCCCCGGCTCGACCAGGGTCAGGTGGACCAGGTGGTTGGCCCCGATGGCACCGTGGGTGATCAGCACGTTGGCCGCGGCCTGGCGATCGTAGAGGCCGGCGATGCCCTGGCGGAGGCGCTCGCTTCCCTCGATGGCGCCGTAGGTCAGCTTCAGATCGAGCAGCTCGTCCCGCAACCGGTCGGCGCCGTGACCGGCCAGGTCGAGGAGCTCGGCGACCGTCAGCGACTCGACGCAGGTCTCGGCCAGGTTGTAGGCACAGCGGGTCTCGTACTCGTTCATCCACTGCTCGACGGCAAAGGGCTCGATCCGCAACCGTCACTCCTCATCATGCGGCGGCCGACGCCGCCGGTTGTCATGCGGCGGCCACTACCGCCGGTTGTCATGCGGCGGCCGACGCCGCCGGTTGTCATGCGGCGGCCACTACCGCCGGTTGTCATGCGGCAGCCGACGCCGCCGGTTGTCATGCGGCGGCCGACGCCACTGGTCGTCATGTGGCGGGCGCTGCCGCCGGTCGCCATGCTGGTGCCGATCCAACGGTAGGGCGGCAACCGGGCGGAACCGCCCGATCTGGACACACGAGGAGGAACCAGATGAGCACCACACCGACGCCGGCCAGACGCCTGGTCGAGGCGTTCGGCGACTGCGAGACGATGGCAAGCCTGTACACCGACGACGTCGTCTGGCGCCTCAACCACTCGCTCGCCCCCAACATCGCCGGGCCCCACGTCGGCAAGGCGGCGGTCACGGCCTTCAACGAGGCCGTGTTCGGCAAGTTCTACGACCCGGCCACGGTCACGGTCGAGATCCACGACGAGATCGGCGGCCCGGACGCCGACGGCGACGGCTCGTCGGTCGTCCGCTTCGACATCCACGCCACCAGCACCAGGGGCCACCCGTACGACGTCGAGTACGTGCTGTTCGCCAAGACCCGGGACGGACGCATCTTCGAGGTGGTCGAGCTCCTCGACACCCTCGCCTCGGCCGAGCAGCACCAGGGCAACCCGGTCGGCGTGCCGCCGGGGACCGAGCGCGGCGGGCCACGCCCGGAGCGATCCGAGATCTGATCGCCACGGTGCGGCCCGGCCAGCCGGCTGGCAACGTGCTCGCGACGCGCTGACGAAACGCTGGCAATGTCCAGGCGACATGCTGGCGATCTCCAGGCAACGTGCTGGCCACGTGCCGACAAGGTCCAGGCGATGTGCTGGCGATGCCAGACCGTCGCCGTGGCTGTCACCCGGCTCGGGGTGGTGGCCACCCCGGCTGCGGTTCGACCCGCCGGTCAGCGATCGAAGCCAGCAGCGTGGGTGGCGAACTGGCCGCCGAGCTGCATCTGCTCGGTCGCCTGACGCATCTCATCCGGCACGTCGCCAAGGAAGAAGAAGGGGCCAGGGGTGGCGATGGCCAGCAGGTCGGGGAAGTGGGCGGCGGCGGTGGTGCCGAGGTGGAAGCCCATGGCGTCGGCGTCGACGAACTCGTCCCGCACGTAGACGGCGTTGTCCTGCTCGGACACGTAGAGGTGAACGGCCTCGGCGCCGGGCTCGTTCTGCTCCATGGCCTGGGTGACCGACTCGTAGATCGCCGTCAGCTCGTCGAGCTTGCCCGGCTTGGCGGTCCAGCGGTAGACGACGGTGATGTGGTTGCTGTCCATGGTCGTGCTCCTTGTCGTGGGGTTTCGGTGCCGGATCCCCGAGCCGTTCAGCCGGGTAACCGATCAGTTACTTGCGGCTAAGATAATCAATCAGTTACCTTGAGGTCAAGGAGAAATCCCGACGTGATAGCCGAGGGACCGAGCGAACGGACGACAACCGACGATGAGCGGAGCGAAGCAGTACGACCGGACCGAGCTTCTCGAACTGGCCATGGACCTGTTCCACCGCCAGGGCTTCCACGCAACCAGCACCGCCGAGCTGGTGACCGAGCTCGGCGTCAACCGCAAGAGCATGTACGCCGAGTTCGGCTCGAAGCAGGGCCTGTTCGACGCCGCTCTCGACCACTACAACGCCACCAGCCTCACCGCAGTCCTCGCCGCAACCGAGGCCGACGACGCCGGGATCGATGCCATCCGCTCCACCTTCGCCGGGTTCGCGGCGGCCAGTGAGGACTGGGCCAGGGGCCGAGGCTGCCTGCTGTGCAACACCGCCGTCGAACGGGTGGTCCTCGACCAGGCGAGCGGCGATCGGGTCGACGCCTACTTCGAGCGGCTACACACCGCGTTCGGCTCGGCCCTCGCCGCGGGACAACGGGCGGGTGAGCTCGAGCACGACGCCGACCTCGACGACCTCGCCTCCTACTTCACGATGGCCCTCGTCGGCATCGCCACCCTGGCGAAGGGTCGCGCCGACCCCGACCGCATCCACGCCGCCGCCCGGGTGGCGATGACCGTGCTCGACGCGAACCGACCAGCCTGAGCGAGGCGGCGCGAGCGGATCTACGTCCCGCCGTCGTCGGCTGGGCCGACGTCGACCCCGGCGGCGGCCAGCACCCCGAGCACCTCCCGGTGGTCACCGTTGCGGGCGAGCGCCGCCGGTGTCAGACCGGACCGCCCCACCGGCCGGCCGAGATCGAGCGCGAGCCCGGCCAGGAACCGCATCCGCTTCGGCAGGCCACGATGGGCGGCGACCTCAAGCTCGTCGTACAGCAGCTCGGCCGGTGCCGTCAGCCGGTCCCCCAGCCGCCGGTACCACGGGCCGCCACGATCGGTGCCGAGACCGAACTCGAGCAGCAGCTCGACGTGGCTGACATCGTCGATGGCGCTCCCGCCGAGGCCACGGTTGTACAGCGTCTGACCGTCGTTCGGGTCGGCCCCGGCCTCCAGCAGGAGGCGGGCCAGCGCCGCCGTCTCGGGATGGGGCGGCTGATCCTGCTCGCCACCGCCGAACGCCCCCGTCAATGCGGTGAACGGCGGCACCAGACCACGCCAGAGGAAGCCGGCATCGGGATCCGCTCCGGCGGCGATCAGCACGCGGGCGGCCTCCAGCGTCGACCGGGCGGCGTCGAACCCGCCCTCGCCGTCGATGCGGGAGTAGGCGCAGTACAGCAGCGGCGGCCAGTCGTTCGGGCCGCAGGCCCGGTCGACCACCCCAGGGTCGGCCTCGATGGCGGCGGCCAGCGCCGGGTGGTCGCCGACGGTGGCCAACGCGGCGACGGAGGCGCCGGCGAGGCTCGGGTCGTCGTCGAGCAACCGGGCCGCCTCGGCGAGCCTGGCCAGCACGTCGACCTCGGCGTAGGACACGCAAGCCAGGGCGACGAACCGGTCGGCCGCAGTCGTCGGTCGACGGTCGGCCGGGTCGGGACGGGCGACGTCGTCGAGCAGCCGCAGGTGGTCCCGGAGGTGGTTCCAGCTCCGGAACCCGTAGAGCCGGCTGACGACCAGTTGGGCGTCGGAGCGCTTGAACCCGCCGGGGGCGGCGGCCTCCGCGCTCCCGATCCGGGGATGGAACTCGTCGACCATCCGCAACGCCCCCTCGTCGCCGGCACGGACGAGGTCGTTGACGAGCTTGGCTTGGTTGCGGAGATGCTCGAGCGACGCATTCTCCGGCAGCGGAACAGCAGGCACTCTGGCCCCTTTCGTCGTGCCCGAGGTCCGCATCACGGGCCCGAAAGAGGTGTTCAGGCTCGGTGAAACACGATGCTCAGGTGGGCTTCGCCCTTTCCGCGGACCGGCAGCGACCTGACTCGCTCCGGCAAGGCTACGCCGGATCGGCGGCCGCCGCCCGCCTGGCCACGATCTCGGCCAGCTCGCCGTGGCTGATCTCACCCCGGAACAACGACGCCAGGAGCCGACCGAACGGCCGGCGGGGCCACCGCTCGTCGTCGACCAGGTGGACCTCGCTCGACACCGACCCGTCCGGCTCGAATCGGTAGCTCCGGTACCCCGGCGGGAGCCACGTCTGCGGGTCGAGCGAGAAGTTGTTCTTGAGCGAGGGGGCCACGAAGACCGGCCGGCCGTCCAGCTCGTACTCGGCCGGGATGTGGGTGTGTCCGCCGCCGAGGCCTCGGACCCGGGGCAGGTCGACGAGCAGGTCTCGCCACTCACCGGTGTAGTCGTCGTTGCTGACCAGCGGCACGGTGACCGCCGGCGGGTGGTGGAGCCACACGAAGACGTGCTCCGCCGCCGTCGCCTCACACATGCTGCGGACCCACGCCGCCTCCCGATCGCCGAGCGAGCCGTTCGAGTGCAGCCTGGCCTCGCCTGGTGGGTCGACGGGGCGGCCGGTCTCGTCCGGCTCCATCAGACCGGCGCAGGAATCGACGAACAGGAACGCCCACGGGCCGATCTCGACCACCCGCGACGTGCCGACCCGGGGCCTCGCCATGCCGACCCCGAACGGGACGTCGAAGTCGTGGTTGCCGGGGCACACGTTGACCGGGGCCGGCAGCCCGGCGAACGCATCACCCGCCAGCCGGTACTGCTCGGTACGCCCGTGGTCGGCGATGTCGCCGGTGACGACGATCAGGTCGAGCTCGTCGCCCGCCATCGCGATCCCCAGATGGTCACGGACGGCGGCGAAGGCCTCAGCGGTGTCGTAGGCGTGCCCGCCCTCCGGTTCGGCCCCCTCCTCGAGGAAGTGCGTATCGGACAGCTGGGCGACCCGGATCGTCGTCGGCATGCCGGCCAGTATCCCCAGCGGGACCGCGGCCGTCGAGCCCTACCAGGGGATCGGCTGGCGATCCCGGAAGAAACCGCCGGTCGGCCCGCCGTCCGGGAGGGTGGCGGCCCACACCACTCCGGAGGCGCCGTCGGCGACCGGTCGCCCCCCGCTGCCACCCATGTCGGTGGCCACCCAGCCGGGGCACACGGCGTTGACCAGCACCCCGGGCAGCTCCGATGCCCACATCCTGGTCAGGGCGTTGAGCGACACCTTGGACACCCGGTAGGCCGGGAGGTGGCCGCCCATGTCGGTCAGCGCGCCGGCGCCGGACGACACGTTGACGATCCGGCCATGCGGGCTGGCCCGGAGCAACGGGGCAACGGCGACGGTGAGGTGCCAGGTGCCGAAGAGGTTGGTCTCCAGCGCGGTGCGGACGGTCCCGAAGTCGGGCTCGATGGCGGTCTGCCACGTGTCGTAGGTGATGGCGGCATTGTTGACGAGCACGTCGAGGCCCCCGATGGCCTCGACGGCTCGGCCGGCGGCGACGATCGAGTCGGGGTCGGCGAGGTCGAGCTCGACGATCGTGGCCTCACCGCCGGCGCCGGCGATCGACTCGGCCACCTCGGCCGCGTTCCCGGCGGAGCGGGAGCCGAGCAGGACGTGGTGGCCGACGGCCGCCAGCTGGACGGCGACCTCCCGGCCGATGCCGCGATTGGCACCGGTCACCAGCGAGACGGTCATGCGGTCACCGGTGCCGGGACCGGCCCGGGCTGCTGCCAGACGGCGGTCATGGTCATGGCCTCGATCAGCCAGGGCCCGGCGTCGTCGGCCCGGACGAGGCGGAACTCGTAGTCGCCGCCGAGGGTCCAGCGGTGATCCTCGAACTGGTGGGTGGCGATGAACTGGGCGGTGGCGGTGGCCGCCAGATCGCCGTCGTCGACGGCGACCAGGTGGTTGGCCACGAGGTGCTGGTGAGCGGGCACGGTGACGAAGTGGTCCCGCCAACCGCCGACGATCTCGCCAGGCGACAGCGTGGACGGCTCGCCGCCCTGGAGCGACGTGTAGTCGAGTCGGACCCGGTCGGCGAAGACCGCCTCGACGTCGGGCCAGCGGTGGTGGTCGGTGTGCCAGAACAGGCGGGTGATGGTCTCGACGATGGCGTCTCGGTCGGACATGTGGTGCTCCTTCGATCGGTCGATCGGGTCGGGTCGGGGGCGATGGGTCTCGGGGGCCGGACAATGGGTCGGCTGGTCGGATCAGAGGTGCTCGGTGAAGTGGGCGACGACGGCCGGGGTGGCGACGGCGACCTGTGCCGGCTGATCGTAGAAGTCGAGTTGCCCGCCGTCGGTCCAGAGCAGGTCCTTTGGTCCGGCCAACCCGTCGTGGAAGGCGGCGGCGCCGTCTGGGACCGCACCGTCGTGTGAGTGGACCATCTGCACCGGGATGGTGATGTCGGGGGCGACGGCGATGGGGTCGAACCGCAGCCACGGCTCCCAGGACATGACGGCCAACCGGGCGTCCCACTCGGGGATGGCGCCCCTGGCCGGGTCGAGGTAGTAGTCGAACGGACCGAACATCGCCGCCGACTCGTCGGTCTCGGAGATGGCCGGCATGAACGCCACCTCCCCGGTCTCCCGATAGCGGGCCTCGGCCCGCTGCGAGAGCTCGATCCTGGCCTGGACGCCGTCCGGGCCGCCGTAGTACGGGGCGACGCGATCGATGTCGTGCAGCCAGGGGGCGATCAGGCCGAGTGCCCGGACCCGCTCGTCGGTGGCGGCGTTGACCGCCTGGTAGCCGGCCGAGGCACACACCCCGAGTGCGCCGATCCGGTCGGCGTCGACGACGTCGAGGCCGGCGACGAAGCCGACGGCGGCGTTGATGTCCTCGGCCTTGCGGGCCGGCTGCTCCCAGTCGCGGGGCTGGCCCTCGCTCTGACCGAAGCCACGGAAGTCGAAGGTGAAGGCGGCGATGCCGTTGGCCGCGAGCTGGCGGGCGTAGAAGTTGGCCTGCTGCTCCTTCGAGGTGGTCCACGATCCGGTCACGACCACGATCGGGGCCGGGCCGTCCGGGGCGTCGAGCGGCCGGAAGAGGTCGGCGACGAGGGTGTCGCCGTTGGCGTCGAACCGCAGCCGCTCGGTGGCGAAGGGGTGGGGGGCGCCGACGTGGGGGGCGTTCGTCGAGCGGGTGCTTGTGGCCATGACGTCTCCTCCGATGGGGGTGTTTGGGGGCCTGTCGCCACCATCACCCGAGGGACCCCCGGGAGTCCAAGACCTGCTGTCATGCACGTTCGTTATCACCTACGGTGATGCCGGTGGATGTGCACCTCCGAGATCTCCGCTACTTCGTTGCGGTGGCCGAGGAGCTCCACTTCACCCGGGCCGCCGAACGGCTCTTCGTGTCGCAGCCTGCGCTGTCACGCCAGATCGCCAAGCTGGAGAACGACCTCCGCGTCACGCTGCTCGAGCGGGATCGTCGCTCGGTGAGCCTGACAGCCGCCGGCGAGGCGCTGCTCGACGATGCCCGCCGGCTGCTGGCCGACTGGGACACGGCCAGGCGGCGGCTCGGGGATGCCGCCGCCGCATCCGAGGCGGTCCTCCGGATCGGCATGCAGACCAGCATCGGGCGCGGGATCCTCACCCGGCTGATCGACGGGCTGGCCGAGCGTCGCCCTGGCTGGACCGTGCAGCTGGACCAGGTGAGCTGGGACGACCCGACTGCCGGACTCGGCGACCAGACGAACGACGTGGCGCTCTGCTGGCTCCCGATCCTCGACGACGATGCCTATGGCTCCGTGCCACTGCGGACCGAGCCGACCCTGCTGGCCATCGCCAAGGACCACGACCTCGCCGACCGTGAGGCCGTCGTGTTCGACGAGATCGTCGACGTTCCGCTCATCGCCCTGCCGGCCTCTGCGGGACCGCTGCGCGACCACTGGCTGGCCGAGGAACGGCGCAACCGACCGGCGCCGGTGGCGGCGGTGGCCAGTACGGCCGACGAGACGATGGAGGCCGTGGCCGCCGGCATCGGGGCGGTCCTGATCTCGGCCGGCAACGCACCGATCTACGACCGGCCCGGCATCGGTTTCCTGCCGGTCACCGATCTCGAACCGTCGACGCTGGCGCTGGTCTGGAACCGGAGTGACCGGCGCGAGGTGCTCCGGGATCTCGTCGACATCGCCGAGCGGATCGGCGGGTTGAGCGACGACGCACCAGCGCCATCAGACTGACGACCGCCCGCGGCCACGCCGCCGCGACCCACCTTCGCCGGGCTACGGTCCGGCCATGGATGCGTCGACGTTCCTGGCCGCAGTCACCGAGGGCGATGAGCGGGCGGTCGATGAGGCCTTGGGGTCCGATCCGTCGTGGTGTCGCCTCCCCGACGACGACGGTGTGACGCCACTGCACCTGGCCGTCCGGGCCGGTCGGGTGGCCATCGCCGAGCGCCTGCTCGACGCCGGCGCCGACATCGACGCTCGCACCGGACCGGAACACGGTCGCCGCACCCCCCTGCACGATTCCTACGAGTGCGGCCAGCCGGCGCTGACGCAGCTCCTGCTCGACCGGGGAGCCGACTACGACATCGCGGTCGCCGCCGCCCTCGGCGATGCCGAACGGGTCGACCGCCTCCTCGACGATCGACCCGAGCTCGTCGACGACGACTCGACCGGCCTCAGCCCCCTCGGCTGGGCCGGCTACGGACAGGACCCGGCGATGGTCGGCCGGCTCGTCGAACGGGGGGCCACGCTGACCGACGAGCTGTGCTGCCCGTCCGGGACGGGCAACACCGCCATGATCCAGGCCTTCCTCGACGCCGGAGCCGATGCGAATGCGCTGTCGACGGCCACGCAGGCCCGGCCGCTGCACGTGGCCGTTGCGATGCCGTACTCGTCCGACAGCACCGCAGCCGTGCAGCTGTTGCTCGAGGCCGGCGCCGACCCGGCCGCGACCGCAGCCGACGGCACGACGACGCCCCTCGACCTCGCCGACCGTCGGCGATCGGCCTGCGACCCGTCGACGGAGGCTGACCGCATCGGCGTCTACGACCGGATGATCGCCATCCTCACGGCGGCCGTCGTCACCGGCCAACCCGACCCGAGCGACGACGACCGGTCGGACACCGGCGGTCGTGGAGGTGGGTCATGACCCGCACCCGATCCGAGTACCGGCTCGACCAACTCGACGACCTCCCGGCGGCGCCGACGCTCGACCGGCTCACGCTCCGGCCACCGGTCGACGACGACCGCTCGCAGCTGGCCGGACTGCTGCTCGACGCCTACCGGGGCACGATCGACGACGAGGGCGAGGATGGCGACGATGCGCTGGCGGCGATCGACGAGTACCGGGAACGGATCCAGCGGGACTGGTCGGTGGTGGCCGAGGACGCCGGCCGACCGGTGGCGATGTGCTTCGTCGTCGAGGTCGACGGCATCCGCTACGTCGACCCGATCGCCGTCGCCCCGTCCCACAAGCGCCGGGGCCTCGGTGGCGACCTCGTGCTGACCGTGCTGCACCGGTTGCACGAGGCCGGCACCGAGCGGGTCGGGGCCGTCATCACCGACGGCAACACCCCGTCACAGCGGTTGTTCACCGGGCTCGGGTTCGTCCGCGTCGGCAGCTGGGGCTCGTAGCGGATCCGACAGCCCGCTCGACCCGACCGCCTCTGGCGGTGCCGATCCGACCGCCTCACGCGGTACCCACCCGACCGCCTCAGGCGGTGCCGATTCGACCGCCTCTGGCGGTGCCGATTCGACCGCCTCTGGCGGTGCCGGCGGTGAGTGGTGCCCAGGTGATGGTGATCGATCCCCCGATCGGGGTGGTCGACCACTGCGTGGCCACCTCGTCGATGCGGCGGCGCATCCGGGGCAGGGCCGCAACCAGCGCCGACCGCTCGTCGGGGTCCATCCTGGCCAGGGTCGAGCGGACGCGGTCGGCCAGCTCGAACGACCGGACCCGCAGCTCGGGATCGTCGCTGTTGGCCAGCCAATCGTGCCACGCCACGGACGTGGCCCGCTCGGACCGGGCGATGTGGTTCGGCTCCCCGGCGGCGAGGACGGCGTCCCGGCGCTTCAGCCGCCGCTGCCGCCGCATGGCGGCTCGCTTGTGAGCCAACGCACCGTCCTCGACCGTCGAGAAGGCGGACGCCGATCCGCCCCTGGCCACCCGCCCGAAGATGCCGTGGTCGAGACCGAGTTGCTCCTCGACGACCAGGTGCTGGAGGTCGTGGGGGAACCACGGATCGAAGCCGGGTGCCTGGTCCATCCGCAGCACCGTCCCGCAGGCGCGCCGGACCTCGACCGCATAGCGGCGGGTCCCGGTGCGCTCGAAGACGATCTCCATCCCTCAACGGTCGCGCGGGCGAGCGGCGGTCGTCGCCGATTTTCCCGCCGGCGGGTCCCGGTCGTCACCGACGGTCCACTCGACGACGGACATCGCTGGCCCTCGTCACCGGACGGCTCGGCGTCTCGGTGCCCCCCGGGCCCGAGGCCACGGGGCGACCGATCGAGGTCACCGTGGCCGGGCGGTCCTCGCTGGCCCCGTGGCCCGTCGGACCGAGGGCGGCGGCACCGATCCGCGAGTTCCAGTTCGGCGAATGGCTGGTGCGGCTGACCCTCGACCCACCGGCGGCCGATCAGCTGGCCGTGGCCAGGGATGTCGACCGGAACGGCACGGCGGCGGTCACCGGTATGACCAGGCCGGGGTGGCCCGGGTGGCGACGGCCCTCGCCGAGGCGATCCTCGGTGGCGGCGCCGGCCCGGAAACTTATGTCATCTGACCAATCTTTGGTCTAGGGTGATCGGGGTGAGGACGCCGGTCTCCGATGCCGACACGCCCGCCCCCGGCCGCACCCGACGCAACCGCGGCTCCGAGGTGATCCGCGATGCGCTGGTCAACGCCGCCATCGTCGAGTTCGCGGCCAATGGCTTCGAGGGCGCCTCGACCAGACGAATCGCCGAGGCTGCTGGCGCCCACCAGTCGCAGATCACGTACCACTTCGACACCAAGGACGAGCTCTGGAAACGCAGCCTCGAACGCATGGTCGGCGAGCTGGAGGCTGCGATCGCCGCCGCAACCGAGCGACACGGCGAGGATCCACGTGCCCTGCTCGAGGCCACCATCCGAGGTCTCGTTGAGCTGGCGGCCCACCGACCCGAGCTCAGCCGCATCATGATGCACGAGGCGACGAGCGAGAGCGAACGGCTGGCCTGGTTGACCGCCACCCACACCGGTCGGCTCCGTGCGGTGCTCGACCGCCAGTGGGACCGGTTCCAGCGGGAGGCCGGCGCGGCGCCGATCGCCTCGGACCTGCTCTACCACACCGTCATCGGCGCGGCCTCGCTCCTCTACGCCAACGCGCCCGAGGCCCGGCTGATGGGTGTCGACCCAGCCGAGCCGGCCGTGGTCAAGCGTCATGCCGACGCCCTGGTGGCGCTGTTCCTCGGTCCAGCGCCGGAGGAACGATGACCTGCGGGACGATCGGTCGGTGGCGTCGCCGGATCGGGCGATCAGGCGTCGCCGTGGTGGTCGGGAGCTGGCGGAGGATCGGCGGGCGGATCGAGGGCGAGCAGCCCGCCGTTGGTCGGCTGGAAGCCGCAGCGGCGGTAGTAGAAGTCGGCAACGTCGTCGTCGAAGTCGACGTGCAGCCACTCACACCCGGCTCCGGCCGTTCGTCTGGCCGCCTCGTCGACCAGGAGGGTGCCGATCCCCGAACGCTGTCGAGTGGGGCTGACCATGACGTCCTGCAGCCAGGCGTGCACGAAGCCGTCGGTCAGCACGTTGGCGAAGCCGACCAGCTCGCCGTCGTCGCGGGCCGTCACCCAACCGAGGCTGTTGGCCTCGACGAGCCCGACCCAGTTCCACTCCTCGTCGGTGTACAGCCGGGTCTCGAACGCCGCGGCATGCAGGCGATTGGCCTCGCCGTTGGTGAATGGCTGGCGCCATCCGATCTCGACGTCGTGCACCCGGTCAGCCTGGCCTCGGTTCCCGCCCCCTGTCGAGTCGATTTCGCGCCGGCGGCGGGCTCGACCGGGATGCGGTCGGCGGCCCCGGTTGACCGGGAGCGCCGGCAGGTGGCAGCGTTCGGTTGGGGCGGACGTGTGTCGTCGTGGAGGTGAGATGGGGGCCGAAGGGGTCGAGTTCGACGTCGTGATCGTCGGCCTCGGGCCGGTCGGGGCGACGGGCGCGATCCTGTTCGCCGAGGCCGGCCTCCGGGTGGCGGTGATCGAGCGCGATCCCGAGGTGTACCGGCTCCCCCGCGCCGTCAATCTCGACGGCGAGATCGTCAGGGCCATGCAGCGGGTCGGCCGGGGGGAGGCGGTCGCCGAACTGCTCCAGCCCGTCCGGCCGGGGGAACGGGCCGGCTTCACCGACGGGAGTCGGAACTGGCTGTTCGGGACGGAGGTCCGAGACTTCGGGCCGAACGGCTGGCAGCCGATGAACATGTTCGATCAGCCCGAGCTCGAGGCCTACCTGCGGGCCGAGGCCATCGGCCACGACCGAGTGACCGCCAACATCGGCTTCGAGGCGACCGACATCGACGACGACGGCGACCGGGTCATGGTCACGATGGTCCCGGTCGACGGCGGCACGGCGAGTGTGGTCACCGGCCGTTGGCTGGTGGCCTGCGACGGAGCCGCCAGCTCGACCCGCAAGCGGCTCGGCATCGGATGGGAGAGCCTCGGCTACGACCACGACTGGCTGGTGGTCGACGTCACCGTCGGCGACGGCAACACGCTCGACCTCGACACCGTCCAGGTCTGCGGCCCCGACCGCCTCGTCACCTACGTCTGCACCAAGGACCCCTACCGCCGCTGGGAGTTCCGACTCAACGATGGAGAGACGGCCGAGCACATGCTCGACCCGGAGACGATCGCCGGACTCATCGACCCCTGGACCCCCCGGGGCACCTACGAGCTCCGGCGGGCCGCCGTCTATCAGTTCCATGCCGCCACGGCCGAGCGTTGGCGGGTCGGCAACGTGTTCATCGCCGGTGACGCCGCCCACCAGACCCCGCCCTTCCTCGGCCAGGGCATGAACGCCGGCATGCGCGACGTCGTCAACCTGGCCTGGAAGCTCCCGCTCGTCTCGACCGGCATCTGCGGAGTCGGCCTGCTCGACACCTATGCGGACGAGCGCGACGGCCACGCCCGCGACCTGGTCGAGTGGGCGGTGTCGATCGGCCGGCTGATGGAGCACCTGGCCGACGTCGAACGGGCCGAACGGACCGGCGAGACGCGCCCGGCGATGCCGGCCGAGCTGCACTCGTCCGGCTACGGCCAGGGCCGGGGGCAGCCGCCCCTCCGGGCCGGGGCCGTTCGCCCCGACCAGGTCGGCGACGGAGCTGCCGGCCACCTGCTGACCCAACCGATCGTGCGCGACGACACCGGTCGACGCCGCCGGCTCGACGACCTGCTCGGACCCGGCTTCGCCGTCGTGGCCAGAACGGCAGGCGACGTGAAGCTGTCGGCACGATCCCGGGCCGTACTCGACCGGCTCGACGCCAGCGTGGTGGTCCTCGACGGGCTCGAGGTCGAGCGGGGCCGCCTCGACCGCCTGTACGACTCCAGTGCGGCGGCGATCGTCCGCCCCGACCGCGTGGTGTACGGCTGCACCACCGACGACGTCGACCTCGACGGGCTCGTCGCCTCGCTCGCCCGATCCCTGCACCTCGACCCGATCCCGTGACACCGGAAACCCGACCCTGGAGGAGGCCTCCATGAACCTGACCTGGTCACACGCCGTACTCAACGTCCGCGACCTCGACACGATGCTCGACTTCTACACCGACGTCCTCGGCTTCGAGATCACCGATCGCGGCCCGATCGCCGATGACGCCCCGGAGATCGTGTTCCTCAGCCAGAACCCGGACGAACACCACCAGCTGGCGATGGTCGCCGTCCGCAAGGACGAGGACCGCCCCAACTCGCTCAACCACGTGGCGTTCCGGACGCCGGACTTCGCCGACGTCAAGGCGCTGCACGCCAACCTGCAGGGCCTCGACGGCATCCGGGTCGGGCCGATCTCCCACGGCAACACGCTGTCGATCTACTTCAACGACCCCGAGGGCAACGGCATCGAGGTCTTCTGGGACACGCCGTTCCACGTCAGTCAGCCCCATGGCCAACCGTGGGACGTCTCGCTCGACGAGGAGCAGGCCCTCGACTGGGTCCGCGACACGTTCGGCGCCGAGGACACCTTCGAGCCCCGCGACGGCTACTACGAGCGAAGGCGAGCCGCCGCTGGCGGTTGATCCCGCCACGGGAAGCCCGATCCCACAGTTCTCAAGGTGCCCCCACTTGCGTCCGACGTGAGTCAGTGAGGTGTTACCGGTCCGTCCGGAGCGCCGAGCCCATCCGACGGAGCGCAAGGAGACCCGAGGTGCTGCCGACGATTGCCCGACGTATCCCCCTGAAGGCCGCGCTGGCCGTCCTCGTGATCGTGCCGGTGATCGGCATGACGTTCTTTGCCGGCAGGGCGGCGATCGACCAGCGGGGCAAGTCCAGTGAGGCCAACGACCTGCAGACGCTGGTCCAGCTGAGCGTTCGCATCGGTGACGTGCTGCACGAGACGCAGAAGGAACGGGGCTCGACCGCCATCTTCGTGAGCTCGGGCGGCGAGCGCTTCGTGGCCGAGCTCCCGGCTCAGCACGAGACGACCGACGGGCCTCGGGCCGAGCTGGTGTCGTTCGTCGACGCCAACCGCAGCGACCTGCCGAGCGACGTGTTGGCCAGCCTGGAGCCGGCCCTGGAGAACCTGGCCGACGTCGAATCGCGGCGGAGTACCGCCCTGGGGCTCGAGGCCCCGGCCGGTGAGCTGATCGGCTGGTACACGGCGATGAACGGCCGCCTGCTCGACGCCGTCGCCGCCACCGCGACGGCGACGAGCGATGCGCAGCTCCGCAACGACGTGCTGGCCTACGTCACCCTCCTCAACGCCAAGGAACGGACCGGGATCGAGCGGGCACAGGTCTCGGCCGTGTTCACCAACAACGCCTTCGGCGACGGCCAGTACGCCACTGTGGTCTCCCTGATCGCCACCCAGACCGCCTACCTGAACCTGCTGGAGGACATCGCCAACCCCGAGGTCCTCGCCTTCGTCCAGGCCCAGCAGGCCGACCCGGTCGTGGCCGAGGTGGCCCGGCTGGAGGCCATCGCCCTCGAGACCGACACCACCGCCGAGGACTTCGACGGCTTCGGCATCGCCCCGGAGGCGTTCTTCGAGACGATCACCGAGCGGATCAACCTGTTGAAGGGCATCGAGGACTTCCAGGCCGGCGGCATCATCGACGGTGCCCAGGACCTGGCCGACCGGTCGTCGGCCTCGGCCCTGCTGGCCATCGTGCTCACCGTGATCGGTCTCGTCGTCACCGCGGCGATCGCCCTGGTGATCAGTCGTGCCATCGTGTCCCGCCTGGCCGAGCTGTCCGACCGGGCATCCGAGATCGCCGGAGGCCGGCTCCCGAGCGAGCCGATCGAGCTCGGTGCCCCCGACGAGATCGGGGCGCTGGAGCGGTCGTTCAACGACATGACCGACATGTTGACCAGCGTGGTCGACCAGGCGGCCGCCATCGCCGACGGCCATGTGTCCCGCAGCGACGCCGAGGACCGCATCCCCGGTCAGATCGGCGAGGCCCTGCGGTCGATGACGGTCGCACTGCGGGCGATGGTGCAGCGCCTGAGCGACTCGTCGAGTCAGCTGGCCGACGCCGCCGGCTCGCTGAGCGATGCCTCGACCTCGATGGACTCCTCCGCCGGCCGGACCTCACAGGAAGCCACCTCGGCCTCCCAGTCCGGTGACACCGTGTCGGCCAGCATGGCCGAGGTGTCGTCGGCCATCGGCGAGATGGACGCCACGATCCGCGAGGTCGCGGTCAACGCCAACGAGGCCTCGAACGTCACCGCCCAGGCGGTCGACGTGGCCCGGAGCTCCTCGGAGTCGATCGCCAAGCTCGGCGAGTCGAGCGAGGAGATCGGCAACGTCATCAAGGTCATCAACTCGATCGCCGAGCAGACCAACCTGCTGGCCCTCAACGCCACCATCGAGGCGGCCAGGGCCGGCGAGGCCGGCAAGGGCTTCGCCGTCGTGGCCAACGAGGTCAAGGAGCTGGCCACCCAGACCGCCCAGGCGACCGAGGAGATCTCGACCAGGATCGAGGCCATCCAGGCCGACGCCGCCGGCGCGGTCGAGGCCAACGGCAAGATCGGCGAGACGATCGATCGGATCAACGAGATCTCGATGACCATCGCCGCCGCCGTCGAGGAGCAGTCGGCCACGACGGCGGCCATCGGCCAGTCGGTTGCCGACGCCGCCTCCGGGACCCACGCCATCGCCCAGTCGATCGGCGACGTCGCGGCGGCGGCTGACGAGACCAGACAGGCGAGCGACGAGACCCGCCAGTCGGCCGAGAGCATCACCACCCTCGCCGGCGATCTGCGGCAACTGGTCGACAACTACCGCTGAGCGGCGATCGGGACCCGGTTTCGATCGGCCGGCCCGCTGGGTCGGCGAGGTCCGACCGGGTAGCGTTGCCCGGTGAACGATCGGCCGGACGACCACGATCGGGGTACCACCGGTGGGGCGGCGCCCGGCGGGCGGCGGCGCACGCTGTCGGAGCGGGAGTTCGTCGGCCTGCTTGCCGCCATCAGCGCAACGACAGCGCTCGGCATCGACATGGCCCTCCCGGCCTTCGGCGACATCCGGACCGGGCTCGGCCTCGCCCCGGACTCGACGCGGGTGGCCCTCACCGTCACCCTCTATTTCCTCGGGTTGGCCACTGCCCAGGTGTTCTACGGGCCCTTCACCGACCGCTTCGGCCGGAAACCGGTGCTCTACGCCGGCCTCGCCCTGTACGGGTTGGGAGCGCTCGGCTCGGCCATCGCGCCGACGTTCGAGATGTTGGTCGTCAGCCGGTTCGTGTGGGGGGTCGGGGCGGCCGGCCCTCGGGCGCTGACCCTGGCCATCGGACGCGATCTCTACGACGGCGACCGGCTGGCCCGCATCCTCGCCCTCGTCCAGGCCGTCTTCATGGTCGTGCCGGCCCTTGCCCCGCTGCTCGGCGAGGCCGTGCTCGCGTTCGGCAGCTGGCGGTGGGTCATGGCCGCCCCCATCGCGCTGACGTTGGCGCTCGCCCTGTGGTTGATCCGCTTGCCCGAGTCGCTCCCGCCCGAGCGCCGACGACCGCTGACCTTCCGGCGGACCGGCGAGACGCTGGCTGCGGTCGTCCGCAGCCGACCGACGATGGGGTCGACGCTTGCCGTCATGTTCGACTTCGGCTCGTTCGCCGCGTTCCTCGGCAGCAGCCAGCTCCTGTTCGATGACGTCTACGGCCGGGACGACCAGTTCGCCTTCTTCTTCGCCGGCATGAGCCTGGTGATGGGGAGCTTCGTGTTCGGTGGCAGCAGGCTCGTCCAGAAGATCGGGGCCGACCGGGTGATCGTGTCGTTGCTCCCGGTCACCGTGGTCCTGTCGACGCTCCTCGCCCTGTGGTCCTGGCAGGCCGACGGTCGACCGTCGTTCCTCGGCTGGTTCGCCCTGATCACCGTGATCAACTCGTTCCGGACCCTGCTCAACCCGTTGCTGCAGGCCCAGGCGATGGAGCCGATGGGCCGCCTGGCCGGCACGGCGGCGGCCGTGATCGGCACGATCACGATGGGTGGCGGGGCGCTACTGGCCAGCTTCGTCGATCGGGCCATCGACGGCTCGGTGACGCCGCTCGCCGTCGCCTATGCCGGCTACGGCGTGATCGGTCTCGTGGCGGCCCTCTGGGCCAGGGGCGGGCGGATCGACGAGCCCGTCACTGCAACGTGATGTGGATCCGTCCGCTGACCTCGGTCGACTCGATCCCCAACAGCAGCCCACCGAGGTCGGCCGCCGTCATGGGCCAGCAGACGACGCCCTCGACCACGCCGGCCGGTGGCAGGGTGGCCGCACCGTCGAGGCCGCCGGCCAGCTCGGGACAGATGACCCCGTCGCGGGCGATGAGCCGGTCGTCGGCGGTGACCGCGTTGAACCGGAGCTGAGCCAGCGGTGCCGGCAGCTCGGCGCTCTGGTTGCGGACCCTGACCGAGGTCGCGGCCAGGATCTGGCCGGCGTCGAGGGCGGCGGTGGTCTCGGCCGTGGCGTCACGGGCCGGGGCCAGCACCTCGACCACCCAACGCTGCTCGCCCGCGTCGGTGATGTAGAACACCTCGACGCCGGTGGTGCGGGCATGGGGCTCGGCGAACGAGCCGGGCCCGGTCGCCGTTGCCGCCGACTCGTCGTCATCGCCGAGCAGGACGAACGCCAGGGCGCCGAGGGCGAGCAGGGCGAGCACCCCGAGGGCGACGACGAGCAGGATCCGGGAGAAGCCCGACGATGGGGGATCCTGCAGGCTCGGAGCGTCGAGGCCGATGGTCCCGGGGGGCGGCGGGGCGTATCCGGGCTGGTCCCAGCCGCCCGGCTGTGAGCCGGCCAACGGGGCCGGGGCCGCACCGAGCTGGTCCGGTGGCGGTGAGCCCCATGAGGCCCCACCGGGAGGCGGGACGCCGACACCCGGCCGGTCGCCGTGGTCGAGCGGGGCGACGAGTGTCTCGTCTGGCCGACCGGCGAAGGGACCGGCGTCGGCCATCGGGCCGGTGGCGGCACCGAGCACGTCGCCGGTGACCGCCGGGTCGTCCGAGCGGCTGCTCGGCACGTCGGCCAGGGTTTCGAGGTCTGCGGTCGGCAGCCCGGAGCCGTCTGGCGGCGGGGGGAGGAGCGTCGACCGGTCGCCGTCACCCGGCACCTCACCCGGGAAGCCGGCGAGCGTCTCCTCGGCTCGGGCGACGGCGTCGTGTTCCGCGTTGTCCAACGCGTTGCCGACAGCGCCACCGGGGGCGGCCGAGCCGGCGAGATCGGTCGGGTCGGACGAAACCGGAATCTGGGCCGGAGGCAGGTCGGTGGTCGGCGTGTCGAGCTCCGAGGACGGCGACCCGGTGGGACCGGCGGCGGGACCGCCGAAGAGGGACGGCCTGGCCTCGTCCGCCGGCGGCGGATCGAACGAGGGAGGCGGCAGGGCATCGAGATCCACCCGCGAGCGCTGACCCAGGTCGGGCAGGTCACCGGGCACGTACTGAGTCGCATCGGCGTCGGGGAGACCGTCCTCGTCGGCCGACCCCGGACCATCGACCGGCGGACCGCCAGCATCGACCTCGCCGAAGCGGGCGGCGGCGCCGGACAGGCCGTCGGCCACCGAATCGATGCTCCGGTCGATGGCGAGCCCGTCGACCGCGTCCCCGGCGGCGCCGGCGAATCCGTCGGCTGCCCCGAGCCGGTCGTCGGCCCGATCACGAACCGTGTCGGCGAACCCGTCGACGGCCTCCTTGGCGCCGCCCATGGTGTCGCGGGCGGCGCCGGGCAGCCCATCGACCGCACCGGCGACCGAGCCGGTGAGTCCGGCCAGGTCCGGCGACGCCGACCCGCCGTCGTCCGAGCGCACGGCCAGCGTCTCGGCCAGCGCCGCGCTGACCTCGTCGACCTCCTCGGCTGCGTGGCCGACGCCATCGTCGGCCGAACGGCCGAACTCGGCGGCATCGGAACCGGTGTCCGACCCGGGGTCGACGACGGAGGCCGAGCGGTTGCCGATGCCGCCGGCCCGGTCGCCGGCGTCCTCGTGGAAACCACCGGTTCGGGCGGATGCCATCGCCTCCGCCGCCTCGACGGCGTTCAGCGCCTCGACGACCTCGGCGGCCCGGGCTGCGGACGCGCCGATGGCAGCCGTCGCCTCGGCTGCGGTGGCTCCGGCGGTCCCGGCGGAGTCGCCGGCGATCCCCGCTCGATCGGCGTCGGCCCCGGCGGTTGCCGTATCCCGGCCATCGTCGACGTCGGCCCCGGCTGACGGTCCCGTCTCGGCCTCGGCCTCGACCGGACCCGGGCCGTAGCCCTCAGGCCACCACTTCCCGTCGTTCGCTTCGTACCAGCCGTCGGGCGGGGGCCACTGGTAGAGCTTGTCGTCCCATGCGGTGTAGCTCGTCTCGGTCACTGTGTTCCTACCGTTGCTCGCCGGGTCCGTCCGTCTGGTTCGGCCCGATCACTCCCTCCCGGTCTTCACCCGAATGACGCCGCCCCGCCACAAGACGTTCAGCCTGGCTCCCGATCGCGGGTTCGCACTACCTCAAAACATGCTACGGCCGTCGCCGCAGCAACGTTCAAACTGTTCAATTCCCCCGCAAGTGGGAT
>JBCCVL010000094.1:0-24127 GCA_039195375.1 Actinomycetota bacterium | reverse complement strand
GTTTGTTTCGGCGTGGTTGAAGGCTCGGGTTTCGTCCGAGCGTGGTGCGTCGTTGGTTGAGTACGCGCTGTTGGTTGCGCTGATTGCGGTGGTTTGTATCGGGGCGGTGACGTTCCTCGGTCGTGAAGCCGCCGACAACTTCTCCACCGTCGGCAACTCGATCAGCAACTGATCAGGGCCGCCGATCGGCGGCGACGACAACGAGTTTCTCCACCGGGCCCGCCGCAAGGCGGGTCCGGTCGCGCCCGGTCGGTGCTGTCGGACCTCGCCGTTCGGTTGCTGCGCCGTCCCGCCCTGGCCCGTCCCGACCCTGGCCCGTCTCAACCCTGGCCCGTCCCGCCCTGTCCTGGCCTGTCCTGTACTGGCCGATCCTGTACCGCCCGATCCCGGTCGGCTCGTGTCCGACACGGTCTCGTATCCGACACGGTCTCGTATCCGACACGGTCTCGTGTCCGAAACGGTTCTGCGAACGACGGCGCCAGCTCAGGACCGCTCCAGGTCGAAGCCGGTCCGCCGGCAGACTGCGCGCAGGGCGAAGCTGGAGCGGATCCGGGCCACCCCAGGGAGCGTCGACAGCCAGTCGCGGTGGACCCGCTCGTAGTCGGCCACATCGGCGCAGGCGACCTGCACCAGGTAGTCGGCATCGCCGGCCATCAGGTGACAGGCAACGACCTCGGGGCAATCCGCGATCGCCGCCTCGAAGTGGTCGAGTCTCGACTCCGACTGGTTGTCGAGCGTGATCTCGACGAAGACCGTCGTACCCCGCCCGACAGCGGCCGGTGCCACCAGGGCGGCGTAGCCGTCGATCACGCCGGACCGCTCGAGCGCCCGGGTCCGCCGCAGCGTGGCCGACGGCGAGAGGCCGACCGTGGCGGCCAACTCGGCGTTGGTCATCCGCCCGTTCCGTTGCAGCTCGCCCAGGATGGCTCGATCGACGACATCCAGCTTCATGGGCAACAGAATAGTGCGTCAGGTGGCGATCAGCAGGCTGAATCTTGTGTGGAGTGGGGCGATGGCGGCCGAGATCGCAACCGTCGACCCGTCGACGTGACGTACACTCGCGCCATTCGCCCGCGGCTCGGCCGCGAGCCGGTCCTCGACAAAGGAGTCGCTGTGCTGATCGGAGTCCCGACCGAGATCAAGGAAGCCGAGTTGCGGGTCGGCCTGACCCCGAACAGCGTGCACGAGCTGGTCGGGCGAGGCCACGACGTCGTCGTCCAGAGCGGTGCCGGCATCGGCATCGGGGCCGACGACGACCGCTACCGCCAGGCCGGCGCCACCATCGCCGACACCGCAGCCGACGTCTTCGCCACCGCCGAGTTGGTGGTCAAGGTCAAGGAGCCACAGGCGGTCGAGCGGGCGATGCTGCGCGAGGGTCAGACTCTCTTCACCTACCTCCATCTCGCGCCCGATCCCGATCAGGCGAAGGACCTGCTCGCCTCCGGCGCCACCTGCATCGCCTACGAGACCGTGACCGACGACGACGGCGACCTGCCGCTGCTCGCTCCCATGTCGAAGGTCGCCGGCCGGATGGCGATCCAGGCCGGCGCCAACGCCCTGGAGGCATCACACGGCGGGGCCGGGCTGCTGCTCGGTGGCGTCCCCGGCGTCCCATCGGCGAAGGTCGTGGTGATCGGTGGCGGCGTTGTCGGCGAGAACGCCATCGAGATGGCGGTCGGTCTCGGGGCCCGGGTCACGGTGCTCGACCGCAAGGTCGACGTGCTCGACGCCCTCGCCGCCCGCTTCGGCACCGCCATCGAGACCGTGTACTCGACGGCGGTCGCACTCGAGGAGCTGGTGGTCGACGCCGACCTCGTCGTCGGGGCGGTGCTGGTCAAGGGTGACCGCGCCCCAAAGCTCGTCACCGCCGAGATGGTGCGGGCCATGCGGACCGGCTCGGTGCTGGTCGACGTTGCCATCGACCAGGGCGGGTCCATGGAGACCTCGCGACCGACCACCCACCGCGATCCGACCTACGTCGTCGACGGGGTGGTCCACTACTGTGTGGCCAACATGCCCGGCGCCGTCCCCCGCACCTCGACCTACGCCCTCAACAACTCGACGCTGCCCTTCGTGAGCGCCCTGGCCGACAGGGGGCCGAAGCAGGCCATGCAGGACGATCCGCACCTGGCCCGTGGTCTCAACGTGGCCGCGGGATCGGTCACCGAACCGGCGGTCGCCGCTGCGCTCGGTCTCGAGCACCTCCCGGTCGACGACGCGGTGCGCGACCTGTAGCGGTGTCCGGCGGACCGACGGCCGGCTCGGTGTCGGCGACGATCGACCGCCGACTCGACGAGCTCGTCGACGACGTCCTGTTCCCGGCGGCCGCGGCGACCGACCAGGCGGATCACCTGCCGGCCTCCCATTTCGCTGCGCTGGCCGAACTCGGCCTCTTCGGCATGGTCGTCGGCGCCGCAGACGGTGGGCTCGGGCTGCGGCCGGCCGAGGTCAGGCGGGTCCTTCGCCGCATCGGCTCCGGGTGCGGCGCCACCGCCTTCGCCTTCGCCCAGCACCACGGCACCGTCGGCGCGGTGGCCGCCAGCGCCAACGGGTCGCTGCGCGAGCGCTGGCTGCCGGCGCTCAGCAGCGACGCCCTCGCCGGCATCGCCTACGCCCACGTCCGCCGACCGGGACCGCCGGTCCTACGAGCGACGCCGGCCAACGACGGTGGAGCGGCCTGGGTGCTCGACGGGGAGGCGCCGTGGGTCACCTCGTGGGGCCTGGCCGAGGTGCTCGGCGTCGCCGCCCTCACCGATGACGGGCGGCTGGTGTGGGTGCTCGTGCCGGCTTCGGAGTCGGCCGGGATGTCGATGGTCAAGCGGTTCGAGCTGTCGGTGTTCACGGCGACCGCCACCGTCGCCATCGCCTTCGACCGCTACCGGGTCGAGCCCGAGTCGGTGATCAGCGTGGTCGATGTCGGACCGTGGTCGGTCGGCGACCGGCTGCGGGCGGCCCGCCCCAACCCGCTGTGTCTCGGGATCGGGGACCGGGCGCTCGCCCTCGTCGCCGCGGCCGAACCCGATCGGGGCGCCGAGCTGGCCCCCGTGTGGGCCGAGACCGTCGCCCGGGCAGACGAGCAGGCGACCGCGGTCGACGACGGCGTGGCCGACCTGGACACGGTGGCCGCGGCCAGGGCCGAGACGGTGCTCGCCACCCAGCGGCTGACCGCAGCCCTGCTCGCCACGGTCGGGGGCCGGGCCATGGAGCGCTCCCACCCGGCCCAACGGCTCCACCGGGAGGCTGGGTTCTTCGTCGTGCAGGCCCAGAACGACGCCGGGCGGCGGGCCCTGCTCGGCGCCGTTGCACGCCCGGAGCGACAACGATCCCCCTGAAGCCGCCTGTTACTGGGTCAACCTCTCCAGGAAAGCAGACGCTGGCGCGACGGCGATCTAGAGTAGGGCCCGACATGGCGGACATCGAGGACAGGCGGCGGGGTGGTGCAGGCGTGCACCTGGGGGAGATACCGACCGGGTTGGTGCCCGGTCCGGTCCCGTACTCGATGCTCAACGCCGCCGAGGCCAACGCCACGAACGCCCCCGTCCTCATCTGGTTGCACGGCGGCGGCGGCTCACGCCGCTTCCTGGAGTCGTGCACCGCCCAGTTCGTGTCGTGTTGGGCCGAGCGGTCGCTCCCGGCGATGGTGGTGGCCACCCCGAGCGCCGGTTGGTCGTACTACCTCGACCGCCAGGACGGCTCCGAGCGGTGGGAGACGTTCCTGCTCGACGAGTTCATCCCCGCCATCCGGGCCCAGACCGGCGCAACCGACGGGCCGCTCCTCATCGGCGGCATCTCGGTCGGCGCCCTCGGGGCCCTGCGCATGGCGTTCAAGTACCCCGACCGCTTCCGGGCCGTCGTCGCCGTCGAACCGACGGTCGAGGCGGCCCTGGCCTGGGACCGGGTCCCGGCCCGTGACCGCATCCACATGCCTGAGGGCCTTCGGGCCAAGCTTTTTGGCGACCCGGTCGACCAGCAGCACTGGCGCTCCAACCACCCGACGGCGATCGCCGTGGCAAACTCGACCGCCATCGCTGCGAGCGAGCTGGCGATCTACCTCGAGGCGGGCGACGAGGACGAGCTCCACGTCCACTACGGCACCGAGCTGTTGCACCGCTGCCTGTTCGACGTCGGCCTGCCCCACGAGTACCGCCTGACCAGGGCCGGCAACCACGTCGGGCCCTCCGTCGGGCCCCGCCTGGTCGACGCCTTCCGGTTCATGGGCCGCATGCTGTGGCGCAACCCCGACGACGAGTCGATCGACGCCATGGTCGAGCTCGAGTCGTTCTCCGCCCAGGTCCGTGGCCTGGAGGACCAGGTCGGCTACCGCCGCTCGGTCGAGGTGTCCGGGCCGGCCGGCCGCATCCGGGCGAGGATGACCGGCGAGGGTCCGCCGGTGGTGCTGCTGCCGTCGCTCGGCCGTGGCGCCGACGATTTTGGCGACCTCTCGGACCGGCTGGCCGAGGCCGGCTACCAGGCCATCGCCCCCGAGCCCCGCGGCTGGAGCGGCTCGTCCGGCGCCCTCGAGGGCCTCACGCTGGTCGACCTGGCCGACGACGTGGCCGCCATCATCACCAGCCTCGGCGCCGGCCGGGCCACCGTGGTCGGCCACGACTTCGGCGGCCAGGTGGCGCGGGCCGTCGCCAGCCGACACCCCTCGCTCGTTCGCAGCATGGTCCTGCTGGCCACCCCCGGTCCCGGCCGCCCGAAGGCGGAACCGGCGATCGCCCACCGGCGCACGTTCGTGCCCGAGCTGACCGTCGAGGAGCACCTCGAGGCCGTGGCCCTCGCCTTCTTCGCTCCCGGCAACGACCCGGTGGTGTGGGTCGACGGGTGGAACCGCCTCCTGGCCATGGCCCAGCTGGCGGCCCAGGAACGGACCCCGATCGAGCAGTGGGCGGCCGGTGGCACGGTCGACACCCTGGTCGTCCGGCCGGAGGCCGACTGCCTCGTGTCGGCCGACTCCACGTCACAACTGGTGGCCCAGCTCGGCGGCCGGGCCTCGCTGGTCGAGGTGCCAGACGCCGGCCACGCCCTGCTGCCCGAGCAGCCGGAGGCCGTCGCTGTCTCGCTGCTGACCTGGCTCCGCCGGGTCGCCTAGCATCACGCCGCCGATCTCGACCCGGTCACCGGCGGCGCCGCCGGCGCGCTGGTGTGGTCGCCGGTCGACTTTCGGCCGGCAGCGAAAGCGAGCACAATCGCACAGATGACCAGCGCCTCGGCCGTCGACACCCCCGGCTACGACCGTCCTGCCGTGGAGGCCTGGATCACCGGGCACCTCCCGTCGCTGCGGGGCCCGTTCCGTTGGGAGCGCCTGGAGGGCGGGCACTCCAACCTCACGTTCCGGCTCACCGACGGCGGCGGTGGGACCGCGGTCATCCGTCGCCCGCCGCTCGGCGAGTTGCTGCCGAAGGCCCACGACATGAAGCGCGAGTTCACCGTCATCTCCGGCCTCGGTCCAACGCCGGTCCCCGTCGCCGATGCCCTCGCGCTGTGCGAAGACACCGACGTCACCGGGGCCGTGTTCTACGTGATGAGCGAGGTCCCGGGGCGGGCGATGTACACGATCGACGACGTCGAGGAGCACCTCGACCTCGACGCCAGGGCCGCCACCGGTGCGTCGTTCATCGGCACGCTGGCCGAGCTGCACCGGGTCGACCCCTTCGACGTCGGCCTCGACCAGCTCGGCCGCCACGACGGCTACGTCGCCCGCCAGCTCCGGACCTGGTACGGGTCGTGGCAGGCCTCGATCGAGGGGGCCGCCTACGACGATCCCCGGGTCCACGACCTCCACGAGCGGCTCAATGCGAACCTGCCGGAGCAGGGGCCGGCCCGGGTCGTGCACGGCGACTTCGGTATGCACAACTGCATGGTCGACGGTGACGGCCGGGTGGTCGCCGTCCTCGACTGGGAGATCGCCACGCTCGGTGACCCGCTCGCCGACTTCGCCTATGCCATCAATGGCTGGAGCGACCCGGACGACGAGATCCGGGTGTCACACGAGGCGGCCACGACGGCCCCCGGGTTCGCCCGCCGCCAGGACCTGATCGACCACTATGCCGAGCTGACCGGCTGCGATCTGTCGCAGCTCGACTACTACCGGGCCTTCAACTACTTCAAGACGGCCTGCATCCTGCACGGCGTCTACGCTCGGTACATGCTCGGCATGAAGAGCACCGAGGGGATCGACCTGGAGGGGTTGCGGGAGCGGATGATCGGTTCGATCGAGCTGGCGGTGGCTCAGGACGCTCCTTGAACGGGGCCGCACTGGGTCGAGCGACCCAACGATGGAGGTCCGCGGCTCCCCGGCAGGCAGAATGGAGGGCTACGATCGCTCCGGTGGACGAGGCCGTTGCCCCGTTCACACGTCGCCCGGCGGTGCGGTTCCCCTCCGAGGAGCGGGAATCTGGCGGGTTGGCGCCCCGGCGCCGTCGACGAGTCCTGTCAGTGCTGGAGGCGGCAGCCCGTGAACCGAATTGCCCCCATCGTGCTCATCGCCCTGCTGGCCATTGCCGGTCTGCAGGTGTGGTCGAGCCTCGGTGGCGGAGGCGGTGGCGGTGGTGTCGATGCCGACGGGTCGGTGTCGGAGGCCGACCTGGTCGAGTCGACCACGACGTCCCAGGCCCAGCGGACCTTCGTGACCCTCGCCCCGATCGAGGAGCGCGACCCGACCGAAACGGTGGCCCGCACCCGGCCGGCCTCGCCGACCACGGCGTCGACGGTGACCAGCAGCAGCGGCGCTCCCGACTCGACCGACGCCCCCTCGACGACCGAGGGCGACGACCAGACGACCACGTCCGAACCGTCGGGGTCGTCGACCACCGCATCGGACACGACCAGCCCGCCGACCACGGGCACCACGCCGACCACCGCGACCGATACGACCGGCACCACCCGTCCGGCCACGACCGGCTCGACCACCAGCCGGCCGCCGACGACGGGAACGACGCCGACCACGCAGGCCACCACGGCATCGACGGCGGCGACGACGACCGAGCAGCAGCCCGATCCCGATCCCGGCGACGACCCCTGATCCGCCGCGGATCCCCGACGGGTCGGACGCCGGTGACGCACCGGTGAGGGGCCGATGACCGCCACCGCCGATCGGGCCGACACCACCGGCGGCCCGATCCAGCCCCCGATCGGCGTCGAGCGTCGCTACCCGAGAGCCAGGGCCGGCATCGACCCGGACCAGTCGAAGGGCTGGCTCCGGCGGGTCGCCCCGGTCGTACTGGCCCACCGGAGCCTCTTCTTCGGGTCGATCGCGCTCGCCCTGGTGGCCAACCTGGCCCAGGTCGCCATTCCGGCTGTCATCCGCTCGACGATCGACGAGGCCCTCTCGACGGACGGCGGGGGCGGCGGCCTGTCGCTCAACGGGTTCGTGGTGCTGTTGATCGCCATCGGCGTGGTCCGGGCGGTGCTGACCCTGGCCTACCGCTACGGGCTCTACCGGACGGCGTTCGAGATCGACACCGACCTGCGCACGTTGCTCTACGAGCACCTGACCACGCTGTCGTTCTCGTTCTACGACCGGACCCACTCCGGTCAGGTGATCTCCCGGGCCAACTCGGACATCCGATCGATCCAGATGTTCCTCACCTTCGCCCCCCTGATCTCGATGACGGCGGTCATGTTCGTCGTCGCCCTCGTCTACATGCTGACGATCCACGTCGGGCTGACCCTGGTCGCCGTCGCCCCGCTTCCGGGGGTGTTCCTGCTCGGCAAGCGCCTCCGGGACCAGGTGTTCCCGCTGTCGTGGATCGTGCAGTCCCGGGTGGCCGACGTGTCGACCATCGTCGACGAGAACATCAACGGTGTCCGGGTCGTGCGATCGTTCGCGGCGGAGCGCCAGCAGATCAACGAACTGGCCAAGGCCGCCACCCGGCTGCGATGGGCCGGGGTCCGCACCGTTGACGCACGGGCCCGCCACAATCCGATCATCGAGAACCTGCCTCGGCTCGGCATGCTCGGCGTGCTGGTCTACGGCGGCTGGCTCGTGATCGAGGGTCAGGTCTCGGAGGGCACGCTGTTCGCCTTCACCGCCTACGTCACGATGCTCCAGGCCCCGTTCAGGACCCTCGGTCTGTTCCTCATGCTCGGGCAGCGAGCCAGGGCGTCGGCGGCCCGGATCTACGAGATCTTCGACACCGAGGCCGAGGTCGTCGACCGGCCGGGGGCCGTCGACCTGGTCGACGCCAGGGGCCGCATCACCTTCGACGACGTCACGTTCGCGTACGGCCGCGATTCCGATGCACCGACGGTGCTCGACGGGTTCAGCCTTGAGGTCTCGCCAGGCGAGACCGTCGCCCTGGTCGGGCGGACCGGGTCGGGCAAGTCGACGGTGGCCAAGCTGTTGGCCCGGTTCTACGACGTCGACGGCGGGGCGGTCCTGGTCGACGGCAACGACGTCCGCGACGTCACCCAGCTCAGCCTGCGGCGGGCGGTCGGCCTGGTGGCCGACGAGCCGTTCCTGTTCTCGCTCAGCCTGGCCGACAACATCGCCTACGGCGACCCGACGGCCGACGACCAGACGATCCGGCGGGCGGCCGAGCTGGCCAAGGCCAACGACTTCGTCTCGGAGTTGCCCGGCGGCTACGACGAGGTGGTGGGGGAGCGCGGTTACACGCTCTCGGGGGGCCAGCGGCAGCGGATCGCCCTGGCTCGAACGGCCCTGGTCGATCCGCCGATCCTCGTGCTCGACGACGCCACCAGCGCCCTCGACGTGCACGTCGAGGAGGCGATCCTGGCCGGCCTGGCCCGCCGCTCGAACGACGGGATGGCCGGAGTCGGCGGTCCCGACGACGTGGACGGTCCCGGTGAGCTGGGCCCGGCCGCTCGACCACGGACGACGATCCTGATCGCCCACCGGCTGTCGACGATCGCCGCCGCCGACCGGGTGGTCCTGCTCGAGCACGGTCGGGTCCGGGCAACCGGCACCCACGGCGAGTTGATGGCGACCGTGCCGTCCTACGCCGAGGTGCTGGCCAACCTCGACGACGGCCCCAGCGGTGTTGATGGCGATGCGGGTGTGGATGTCGATGCGGGTGTGGATGTCGACGATCGTGCGCCCGGCGGCTCCAACGGCGCGGTGTCGAACGGCGGTGCCGGCTGATGGCGTTCGGCGCCCCCGCCGGGTCACCCTTCGCCGGACCGTCGGCGAGCCAGACCAGCGCCGCCGCCGGTCTGCCCTTCGCCGGCATGCCGACGGAGTTGGCCGATCGGGCCGAGGAGATCCTCGACGCCGAGCCGACCCACCCCGAACCCGACGTCGAGTTCTCCCAGGTCGACTACGACCGCGAGCCGTTCACGCTTCGCCGCTTCCTGTGGCCCCACCGCCTCGGCCTGCTCGGGGCCTTCGCCCTGGTGCTGGTCGAGACCCTCGCCCTCCAGGCCGGCCCGCTGCTGACCCAGATCGGTCTCGACCGGGCCATCGTGCCCCGCGACGTCGGGATGCTGGTCCTCGTCGCCTTCGCCTACCTCGGGGCGGTCGGCGCCAACGTCGTGGCCTCGACGGCCAGGATCTCCTACACCGGTCGCCTCGGCGAGCGCCTGATGGAGCGGCTCCGGGTCCGGGTCTTCACCCACCTCCAACGCCAGTCGCTCGACTTCTTCACCCGGGAGAAGGTCGGCGTGCTGCTCACCCGCATGACCTCCGACATCGATGCCCTGGCCGCCCTGTTCCAGGACGGTCTGGTCAACCTGGCGGTCCAGGCGCTCACGCTGATCGTCATCACGATCGTGTTGACCGCCCTCAACCCGACACTCGCCGCCATCACCCTGCTCGCCGTCGTGCCGGCCATGGTGCTGTTGACGCTGTGGTTCCGCAGTGCCTCCGAGGTCGGTTACACCCGGGTCCGGGAGCGGATCGCCGAGGTGTTGGCCGACCTCTCGGAGAGCCTGGCCGGCATGCGGGTCATCACCGCGACCAACCGGCGGCACCACAACGTGATCCACCACGCCAACGTCGTCGGCGGCCACCGCGACGCCAACGTCTACGCCTCCACCGTCGGCGCCGTGTACGGCCCGACCAGCGAGGCGATCGGGGTGGTCGGCCAGGCGGTGCTGCTGTTGATCGGTGGTCGGATGGTGCTCGACGGCACGCTGACCGTCGGGGAGCTGTTCGCCTTCCTGCTGTACCTGACCGCGTTCTTCGCCCCCATCCAACAGCTCGTCCAGCTCTACACCGTCTACCAGCAGGGGCAGGCGGCGCTGGCCAAGCTGCGTGACCTGCTCGGCACCGAGTCGTCGGTGCCCGAGGCCCCCGACGCCGTCCCACTGCCGCCGATCGAGGGTCGCATCGAGCTCCGGGACGTTCGCTTCGCCTACGACGGTCGCCTCGGCGGGTCGACCGAGGCGCTGCGTGGCATCGACCTCGTGATCTCCCCGGGCGAGACCCTGGCCATCGTCGGCCCGACCGGGGCTGGCAAGTCGACGGCGGCCAAGCTGATCAGCCGGTTCCACGACCCGACGGCCGGGACGATCACGATCGACGGCCACGACGTCGCCGGGGTCACCCTGCACTCGCTGCGGAGCCAGCTCGGGATCGTGCCCCAGGAGCCGTTCCTGTTCAACGGCAGCATCGCCGACAACGTCGGCTTCGCCAGACCGGACGCCGACGCGGCCGACATCGTCGACGCCTGTGACCAGGTGGGGTTGACGGCGCTGCTCGACCGACTGCCGGCCGGCATCGACACCCTCGTACACGAGCGGGGGGCGTCGCTGTCGTCCGGCGAGCGGCAGCTCCTGGCCCTGGCCAGAGCCTTCCTGGCCCGACCGCGTGTCCTGATCCTCGACGAGGCCACCTCCAACCTCGACCTCGCCTCCGAGACCCTGATCGAGCGGGCCCTCGACCGGGTCCTGGATGGCCGGACGGCCGTCATCATCGCCCACCGCCTGGCCACCGCCATGCGAGCCGATCGCATCGCCCTCATCGACCAGGGCCGACTGACCGAGCTCGGCACCCACGACGAGCTGGTGGCGGCCGGCGGTCACTATGCGGCGATGTTCGCCACGTGGGAGGCGGCGGCCACCGGCTGAGCACGGCCGGCCCGACGGGTGCTCCGCCCAGCTTCACGGTCGCTTCATGGTCGATTCCGTACGGTCGTCAGCGATGACGACGACAACCCCCCGACCGACCAGTCCGGGTCGCCCCGGTCGCCGCCAATGGCGCTACGCCGACGGCGGGCGCCGAGACCTCCGCCTCGACCTGCTCCGCGGCTACGCCCTGGCGGCGATGAGCGTCAACCACCTCGGGCTGTCGAACAGCCTGTTCCATCGCGTCTCCGGCCAGTCGTCGTTCCTCATCAGCGCAGCTGAGGCCTTCCTGTTCATCTCCGGGTACACGATCGGTTGGATCAGCGTCGGCCGACCGCCGGGTGACAACGAGGCGCGACTCTGGAGTCGGACCTGGGTGCTGTACCTCGCCACGACGGGGGTGACGCTCGGCATGATCCTCGTCGCCCTCCACACCGATCTGGCCTTGTGGGCCGGGTTCGAAGCCGGGGACTTCGCCGGCCCGTTCGACGCCATCGGCCAGGCCGCCACCCTCCGCCTCGCGGTCGGTGGCGTCGACATCCTCGTCGCCTACATCCTGTTCCTCCTGGCCACGATCCCGGCCATCCGGGCCATCGAGCGGGGCCGGTCGGTCCAGGTCGCCGTTGCGGTCGGCGGCGCCTATGCCCTGAGCCAGCTGGCAAGCCCCGAGGCGATGGTGCTCGGGTTCGCCTCGTTCCGGGCCGTGATCGCCAACGCCCCGCTGTTCCTCGGCGGTCTGCTGCTCGGCTACCACCGGTCGGCCATCGCCGAGGCCTGGCGCCGCATCCCCGGCCGGCGCCTGGCCGACGGCGTCGCCGTGGTGCTGGCCGTCGTGCTCGGTGTGCTGCACGCCCGGGGGTGGCAGGACTGGCCGGCCATCGGCGACCTGCTGACGGCTGGCAACCCGGAGGAACCGCTGTGGGTTCGCGAGTCGGAACTGCCCGTCTGGCCGTTGCTGGTGGTGGGGCTCTACCTGCGGGTCGGGTGGCTGATCGCCGATCGGTTGTGGGAGCCGCTGCGACGGACCGTCGGGCCGGTCCTGTTGCCGCTCGGGCAGGCCTCGCTGTTCACCTTCGTCGCCCACCTGGTCGCCATCCCGGTGTTCCTCAACCTGCCCGGGTTCCCGCTCGACGAGGACGTCTCGGCGCCGGCGGCGACCGCCTGGGTCGGGGCCTACCTGGCCGCCATCCTGGCTGCGGTCCACGTCAGACGGGCGGTGCTCGGCTGGCTGCGGGCGGGCTCGCCCGGCCGCGAGTGGCTGCGGTCCCGTGGGCCCGCGGTCGCCGTGGCGGCCCTGGCCGTTGCCGTGATCGTGTCGACCGACCCGAGCGGACAGGCCGGGGCCTGGGGCGGATCCGAGCTCGACGATGGGGAGGAGTTCGAGGACCGCGAGTTCGACGATGAGCTCGAGGACGGCGGGTTCGAGGACGGCGGGTTCGAGGACGAGGAGGGGGCGGCTCAGCCAACCTCGTCCGGCATCTCGCGCTTGCGACGCTCGACGTAGGCCCGCAGCTCGGCATCGATCGCATCGTCGATCGGCGGCGGCTCGTAGTCGGCCAGCAGCTTTCGCCAGGTGGCGTTGGCCCGGCGAGCGGCGTCGAGGCCGCCCTCCTCGGTCCACTGCTCGAACGAGGCGTTGTCGGCCGTCGTCGACCGGTAGAACGCCGTCTCGAAGTTGGCCAGCGTGTGCTCGGTGCCGAGGAAGTGCTGGCCCGGCTCGTGGGCCAGGATGGCATCGAGGGCCTGGCCGTTCGGCGACAGGTCCACCCCGCGGGCCAGCACCGCCATCATCCCGAGCTGGTCGCAGTCGAGGATGAACTTCTCGTAGCCGATCGTGAGCCCGCCCTCCTGCCAGCCGGCGGCGTGCAGCACGAAGTTCACCCCGCCGAGCACCGTCGGCTGCAGCGTGGCCGCCGACTCGTAGGCGGCCTGGGCGTCCGGGAGCTTCGACGCGGTCAGCGACCCACCGGACCGGAAGGGGAGCCCCAACCGCCTGGCCAGCGCCGCCATCGTGTAGAGCACCAGCGCCGGCTCGGGAGTGCCGAACGTCGGGGCCCCGGTCTGCATCGACATCGACGAGGCGAACGAGCCGAGCACCACCGGTGCCCCCGGCCGGACCAGCTGCACGAACGTCATGCCCGCCAGCGCCTCGGCCAGCGACTGGGCCGCCACCCCGGCGGTGGTCACCGGCGACATCGCCCCGGCCAGGATGAACGGGGTGATGATGCAGGCCTGGTTGGCCTGCGCGTACTCGTCGGCCGCCGCCAGCATCGTGGCGTCCCAGGTCAGCGGCGACGAGGCGTTGATCAGGCTGGTCAGGACCGTCCGGTCCTCCAGGTCGCCGCCGAAGGCGATGCGGGCCAGTTCGACCGAGTCGCGGGCCCGCTCCCCGGCGGTGACCGACCCCATCAGCGGCTTGTCGCTCCACCGCAGGTGGGCGTAGACCATGTCGAGGTGGCGCTTGTTCACCGGCACGTCGACCGGTTCGCAGACCGTTCCCCCCGAGTGGTGCATCGACGGGCTCAGGTAGGCGAGCTTCACGAAGTTCTCGAAGTCCTCGATGCCGGCATAGCGTCGACCCTCGTCGAGATCGGAGACGAACGGCGAGCCGTAGTTCGGCGCAAAGACGGTGGCGTCGCCGCCGATCTGCACCGACCGGGCCGGGTTGCGGGCGTGCTGGGTGTAGATCGACGGGGCGCTGGCCCCGACGATACGGCGGCACAGCCCTCGGGGGAACCGCACCCGCTCGCCGTCGACGTCGGCCCCCGCCTCGGCAAGCAGTTCGAGCGCGCTGGGGTAGCCGAGGAAGTCGACACCGACCTGCTCGAGGATCGTCTCGGCGTTCTCCTCGATGAGGGCAAGGCCCTCATCCGACACCACCTCGACCGGCCGGAGGGCCCGGGTCAGGAACGGCTCGATCACCCCGTTGCCGGCGCCACCGGCCGTCGCCGATCGACTGGCCCGGCGGGCCGCCCGCCCGCCGCTCCGCCGACCCCGCCGTCCCCCATCGGTCATCGTCACCCCTTCGTCGTCGTGCGGGCTCGCCGCCCCCGTCGTCTCCGTCGTCCGCCGCCGTTGGCGTCGGTCCCCTCGGCCCCGGCCGTCCCACCGGCCGATGCCGTCGTCCGTTCGGGCAGCGTCACCACCTCGCCGAGGAGCGGGTTCGGCGCGTCCCGGTGGGGGAGGGCGAGGGCGGCGACGAACAGGTCCTGGAACCTCGGCTCGGTCGCCGTCTCGATCTTGGTGATCCGCCGCACCACGTCCTCCATCTCGGCCCGCTGGCTGGCGGCCAGCAGGGCCCGGACGGCACCGGAGCCGGCGGAGTTGCCGGTGGACCGGACCCGGCCGACCTCGCAGTCCGGGACCAGGCCGAGCACCATGGCGTGGACCGGGTCGATGTGGGCCCCGAAGGCGCCGGCCAGTCGGATCTCGTCGACGGTGTCGATGGCGGCGTGCTCGAGCAGCAGATCGATCCCGGCCCGCAGCGCCGCCTTGGCCAGCTGGATGGCTCGCACATCACCCTGGGTCACGCGGATCGTGTCGGTCAGCCGGTAGGCGAAGGTCCGGTCGTCCGCCTCGATCCGGTCAAGGCCGGTCGGGGGCTCGGAGCCGGCGGCGACGGCCGCAGCGGCGCGACCGGCCGGATCGACGACGAGGCCGTCGGCGTCGACGATGCCGGCCAGGAACAGCTCGGCCACCACCTCGATGATGCCCGACCCGCAGATGCCGGTGATCCCGGTGCTGGCGGTCGCCTCGGCGAAGCCGTCCTCGTCTGACCAGAGCTCGGACCCGATGACCCGGAACCGGGGCTCCAGGGTGACCGCGTCGATCCGCACCCGCTCGATGGCGCCGGCGGTGGCCCGCTGGCCGGCCGAGATCTGGGCCCCCTCGAACGCGGGCCCGGTCGGGCTCGAGGCGGCGAACAGCCGCTCGGCGTTGCCGAGCACGATCTCGGCGTTGGTGCCGACGTCGACCAGCAGCTGGATCGAATCGTCCCGGTGCGGGCCCTCGGCCAGCACGGCAGCGGCGGTGTCGGCGCCGACGTGGCCGGCGACGCAGGGGGCGACGTAGAGCGAGGCCAAGGGGGCGTCGATGCCGACGTCGGCCGCCCGCCCGTTCACCGCGGTGTCGGTGGCGAGCGGGAACGGCGACTGGCCGAGCGGGGAGGGGTCGATCCCGAGGAAGAGGTGATGCATGACCGGGTTGCCGACGAGCACGACGTCGAGCACCCGGTAGCGGTCGAGCGTGTCGGCGTCATCGGGGCTGTCGCCGGTGCCGGCGGCCGCCTCGTCGAGCAGCTCGCCGACGAGCTCGTCGAGGGCCCGTCGCACCGCCGCCGTCAGCTCGACCCGGCCATCCGGGTTCATCATCACGTACGAGACCCGGCTCATCAGGTCCTCGCCGAACCGGATCTGGGGGTTCATGCGGCCGGCGCTGGCCAGCACCTCGCCGGTGGCCAGGTCACACAGGTGGCCGGCCACGGTGGTGGAGCCGACGTCGACAGCAACGCCGACCACCCGGTCGACGAAGCCGGGCCAGACGCCTCGGACCGACCGGTTCCCGTCCGGGCCGGCACGACCGAGGGCGACGGTGAGGCGGTCGTCGGCCGCGGCCCGGTGGAGGTGGGCCAGGACGCCCGTTTCGAACCCGACGAGCTCGATCGACCAGTCGGTGGCGAGGGCGTCGGTGATGCGCTCGGTGATGCTGGTGCCGTCCTCGGCGTCGAGTGGGGCCAGCTCCAGATAGTGCAGGGTGACGACCGGATCGACGACCAGGCCGGCCAGGTCGACGTCCTTGCGGACCACCTGGCGGTGGATCTGGCTCGAGGCCGGCACGTCGATCACGGCGTCGCCGAGGATCCGGAGGTCGCAGCCGAGCCGTCGGCCGTCGGCCAGCTCCTTGCGGGCCTGGTACGTGGCCTCGAGGCCGCCAGGGGAGCTCAGGTGGTCTCGCGCCGCGGTGATGGCCCACTTGTCGAACCGGCCGAAGGACGGCTCGACCTGACAGCGGCCACAGATCCCCCGTCCGCCACACACCGAGTCGAGGTCGACGCCGAGGTCGCGGGCCGCGGTCAGCACCGGGGTGCCGTCGGCCACCGTCCCGCTCTGTCCTGACGGGGTGAACACCACCCGGTGCATGTCTGCCGCCGCACCGCCGGCCGGCTGCTCGGCCGGGCCGGTCATCGCTCAGGCCCCGTCCGATGCGTCGGTCCGCCTGGCCCGCCGGCCACCGCGGCGCCGAGGGCGGCCGCCGCCATCGCCATCGCCGCCCGCGTCCGGGTTGCGGTTGGTGGCGATCCAGGTGGCGCAGTTCAGGTCCTGGTTGGCCAGCACGTCCGCCGCGAGCACGGCCGACTTCACCTCACCATGCATCGGGTTCATGATCGCCGACGTCATCCCGTGGGAGATGGCCATGGCCAGGAAGCTGCCGGTGACCGCATGGCGGTTTGGCAGGCCGAAGCTGACGTTGGAGGCGCCGCAGGTGGTGTTGACCCCGAGCTCGTTGCGGAGCCGGTGCACCAACGTGAACACCTGCTGGCCGGCGGTACCCATCGCCCCGATCGGCATGACCAGCGGGTCGACGACCACGTCTTCTTTCGGGATGCCGTGGTCGGCGGCCCGGTTGATGATCGTGCGGGCGACCTCGAAGCGGACGTCGGGGTCCTCGGAGATGCCGGTGTCGTCGTTCGACACGGCCACGACCGCCGCCCCGTAGCGGGCCACGAACGGCAGGACCCGCTCCATGACCTCCTCCTCACCGGTGACCGAGTTGATCAGCGGCTTGCCCTTGTAGACGGCGATGGCCGACTCCAGGGCCTCGATGATCGACGAGTCGATGCTGATCGGCACGTCGGTGATCGACTGGACGAGCTCGACGGCCCGGGTCAGCAGGGCCGGCTCGTCGGCCAGGGGGATCCCGGCGTTGACGTCGAGCATGTGGGCGCCGGCCTCGACCTGCTCCCTGGCGTCCTTCTCGACCCGGGAGAAGTCACCGTCCTTCATCTCCTGGGCCAGCAGCTTGCGCCCGGTCGGGTTGATCTTCTCGCCGATCATGACAAACGGCCGTTCGAACCCGATCACCACCTCCCTGGTGGCGGAGCTGATCACGGTGTCGGTCATGGTTGGTCACCTCGTAGGGGGGAGGGCGCCGGGGTCTCGCCCGGCCGGTCGCTCTCGGCTCCGCCCTGGGCCACCAGGGCTTCGAGCCGTTCGCGAGGGTACCGTTCCGACAGCTCGGCGGCGGCCTGGGTCGCCCGCTCCTGGAGATCGTCCGCGGTGAGGCTGCCGGGGGCCGGGTCGCCGGCGAGGGGGCGCGGGTCTCGCCGCCACTGGGCGACGTAGGCCTCGGTCTCGGTCAGGTCGGCGACGGTGGCGGCCCGGTCGATGGCGTGCTGGAAGCGGGGCTCGAGCAGGACCTTGGCCGAAGCACCGGACTGGGTGGCCGTGACCTGGGCCGGGATGTCGCGCCAGTAGATGATGGTCAGGGCGTCGCCGCCGCCCCGTCGTCTGCGACCCATGCCTGGACCGTTCGGTCGTGCGCCGCCCTCAGGCGGCAGCACCCCGACGCTCGGTGACGAGGCGGGTGGCGGTCTCGGCCGCCACCGCCGCATCACGGCAGTAGGCGTCGGCGCCGATGGCGTCGCCGAACTCCTCGTTGAGGGGCGCGCCGCCGACCAGCACGATGTAGTCATTGCGCATGCCCTTCTCCGTGAGGGTGTCGATGACGACCTTCATGTAGGGCATGGTGGTGGTCAGCAGGGCCGACATGCCGAGGATGTCGGGCTTGTGCTCGTCGATCGCAGCCAGGAACTCGTCGGCATCGGTGTTGATCCCGAGGTCGAACACCTCGAAGCCGGCACCCTCGAGCATCATGGCCACGAGGTTCTTGCCGATGTCGTGGATGTCACCTTTCACGGTGCCGATGACCACCCGGCCGATCGGCTCGGCCCCGGTCTCGGCCAGCAGCGGGCGCAGGATCGCCATCCCGGCCTTCATGGCGTTGGCGGCCAGGAGCACCTCCGGCACGAACAGGATCCCGTCGCGGAAGTCCTCGCCGACGACCCGCATGCCTTCGACCAGGGCATCGTTGAGCACCTTCTCGGCGTCCCAGCCGCGGGCCAGCAGGATGTTGGTGCCCTCGGCGATCTCCTCGCCGAGCCCGTCGTAGAGGTCGTCGTGCATCTGGGCCGAGAGATCCTCGTCGTTCAGGGAGGCGAGGTCGATCTCCTCGTCGTCCCCGCCGGTGGCGTCGGCGCCGTTGGTGTCAGCCGTGTCGGACATGTGAAGGTGCCCTTCCTGTCAGCAACCGGAGCGTTCCGGCTGGTGAAACAGTACCGTATTGTGGAACCACCGTCGTGCGGAACCCGTGTTCCCGGTGTTGGAACCATGGTGCCGCGCCTCGGCGAGATAGCAGACCATGGTACCGGTCACGATCGGTGGTGATCGTGGTCCGGTGCGTGTGCGGGCCCGCTCGGGGAGAGCGATTCCACCCACCCCACCGGTCGGCCGTCCGGCCACTAGGTTGAGGGACGTGCTGGCATCGCTGACCGACGACCAACGGCTCGAGGCGTGTGGCGAGGACCCCGGCCCCGTCTGTGACTGGGTCGCCGATCGGACGTCCTCGACGACGGTCGCCCAGGCCGCCGACCTGCTCGTCGACCGGCCGCTGCAGATCCTGCTGATCGTCGTCGTGGCCATCGTGGCGTCCCGCCTCGGCCGGCGGTTGGTCACCCGGGCGGTCCGGCGGGTGGCCGGTGGCTCGGTCCAGGGGCTCTCGGCGATCGACCAGCGGCGGCTGCGCCGTCGCCGGAGGCATGGCCGGTCAGCCGAGCGTGAGGAGGGTCGTGCCGACGAGGCGGCGCCGCGCTCACCCCTGGTCAACGGCGAGGGCAGCCGGCTCGAGCTCCGCATCGAGACGCTGGCCGCGGTTGCCGGCTCGTTGGTCACCGCCGTCGTGTGGTCGGTGGCGTTTGTCGTCACCCTCGGGCTCTTCGACATCAGCCTGGCCCCGCTGTTCGCCGGCGCCGGCGTGGTCGGCATCGCCCTCGGGTTCGGGGCCCAGTCGGTCGTCGCCGACTTCCTGTCCGGTTTCTTCATGCTGTTCGAGGACCAGTACGGGGTCGGCGACGTGGTCGACGTCGGTGACGCCACGGGGACCGTCGAGAAGTTCTCGCTGCGAACGACGACCGTTCGCGACGTCAACGGCACGGTCTGGCACATCCCCAACTCGGAGATCCGTCGGGTCGGCAACAAGTCGCAGGTGTGGTCGAGGGCGGTGCTCGACATCGACGTGGCCTACGACACCGACCTCCGTCGGGCCGAGGGCATCATCCAGCGGGTGGCCGACGACCTGTGGCGCGATGCCGACTTCGACGGCGGCGACATCATCGACCCGCCCGAGGTCTGGGGCGTCGAGCGGCTCGGTGCCGACGGGGTGTCGATCCGCCTTGTCGTGAAGACCGACCCGGCCGAGCAGTGGATCGTCGGTCGGGAGCTCCGCCTGCGGATCAAGGAGGCGCTCGACGAGGCCGGGATCGAGATCCCGTTCCCCCAGCGCACCGTGTGGATCCGCCAGGACGAGGCGGTGCCCCGCCACGCCAGGCCCGACGTCGAGACGGCGCCGCTTCGGGGTCCCGAGGCGTCCGAGGAACTGGTCGACAACCCCGGCGGCTGAGCGGTCACCGCGCCGGGCGACGACGTGGTTCCCCCACACCGACGGCTCCCGCCACCGGCAACGGGGCTTTCTCCCGAACGGAGGGCTGAGTACGCTGTGCGGAGCAATGGCTGCGCACTGGAACGACACGCTCCTGCGGGCCTCGTACCGCCGGGCGCGGTCGTGGACGATCGACCACCCCATACTCTTCTACCTCATCACCGCTGTGCCCCCGGTGCTGATACCGGCCGGGGTGTTCGGGTTGTTCGGTTTGGTCGAGGGCCTCGTCACCCTTCTCGTCGTTCCCGCCCTGATGTTCCTCGTGCTCGTCTGGCACACGCACCTGCAGATGCTCTACGAGGTCCGCCGGGCCATCGGCGCCCAGCTCGCCGGCGATGCCGACGCCGTCGCCGATGGGGTCGAGACCACCGCCGACTTCGCCTTCGAACTCGTCGAGGACCCGCCACCCGGGCAGGTGCTGGTGCGGGTCGTGAACCGTGACGCCACGGCCGACTTCCAGGCCAAGGTCATGAGCGTCGACGGCGTCGACCCGAACGGGACGTGGCCCATCACCGCCCGGTGGTTGGCCGACGGCGAGGCCAGGAGTCGCCGGATCAGCCGGGGCGACTCCGAGGTCATCAACCTCGTCCGGGTCAGGACCAAGCGGGCGGTGGACTTCCTCCGCCCGGTCAGCGCCGACAAGGAGTACCAACGGGTCTCGGTGGTCGAGAACGGCTCGTCGGCCCGGGTCCGGGCCCACCTGACGGTCTTCAACCAGCGAGACGACGCCGAGGACCACCGCAGCTGTGACCTGGAGCTGATCTTCGCCAACGGCTCGGACGAGCCGGAAGCACGCCTCCTCCCGTTCGGTCCCGGCGGAGCGGAGACCGGCTGAGCGGGCGTCGGCCAACCGTCTCGGTCAGCGGGGTCGGTGGTCGATCTCGGGATTGGTGCCGTAGGGGTAGACGACCCGCTTGTCGATCTCGGGGTCGGCCATCGACTGGTACACCCCCGAGAACAGGGGATGCACACACATCTCATCGACATCGCCGACGGCCAGGCGGTAGTGGACCGTGTATTCGAACTCGGCGACGTGGTACCGCTCGGTCTCCTCGATCAGTCGACCGAGACAGCCGATCTCGAGCAGCATCGCCTTGAAGTCGAAGTAGTCCATCCGGGGATCGGGCATGGCGAAGGTGTTGAAGGCGCGGGCCGGTTCCGCCGCCTGGGCCTGCTGGATCCGCTCGTTCGCCCGCTTGAGTGCACCCTTGCCGACCTGGTTGAACGTGCGGTGCAGCTGGGAGTCGGTGAAGCGGCGGGGCAGGTTCTTGATCACCGCCCGGCACACCTCGTTTGCCGTCGGGTGGACCAGTTCGTACGCCTTGCAGATCTCGGTCACGATCTGGTCCTCGACGTCGCGCACCCCCTGGATGACCGCTCGGGGTTCGACCGTCACCGCGCCCTCCCTGGCCGGCTCGCGCAGCCAGATGGCGTTGAGCATGCGGAGCAGGTGCCGGGGGAGGAGCTGGGTGTGGCGCAGCACGTAGGCGATGCCCTCCTCCTCGATGCCGAGCTCGCCACGGATCCGGGCGGGCAGGACGGCCTTCACCAGCGCCAGGGCGTCACGCTCGCGCTCGACGTTGAGCGACGCCAGCGACCGGTTGCTCCGGAGCCACGGCTCGTGGAAGTACTGGAGGTACAGCAGGTAGCGGTGGGCGGCGATCTTCAGGATCTCCCTGGCACTCCAGTGCAGGAGCACGAAGCTGCCGAAGTCCTTCAGCGGGTTGAGCGACATCTCCCGTAGCACGTGCCACAGCTCCGCCGGGAAGGAGAACCGGATCCGATAGGGGGCCTTCGGCTGGGCCGATCGTCCGACCTGCATGAACAGACCCTCGATGGCGCTGGTGTGCTGGATCAGCAGCCGCTTGAAGTCCTCGATGGAGTCCATCAGGAGCACCGGCTGGACCCGGACCTCGGTCAGGAGCTCGTTGGAGACGGCGAGGATGTGCCCGAGGCTCGTCTCGCCGATCACGATCGACGTCGGATTGCGGGCAAGCGAGCGCCGCTCCATCGCCTCCTCGAGGAACCGCTCGCAGAACAGGCTGAAGATCTCGTCCTGGGTCACCGTTCGCGGGTGGCGATCGGCCAGGTCGTGCAGGTAGACGCGGATCGTGTCGTAGCGCTCGTCGTTCGGGTCGATCGCCTCGGGCCTCGCGTGGATCAGGTCGAGCAGGACGTGATGCCACAGGGCGGCATCCCAGAGCCGGGCCACGTGCTCGGCGAACATCTCGAACTCCAGGCCGAGGAGGCTCCGGAGCAGCTCCTCGATCTCGGCGACGGCGTTGGAGGTGTCGACCACCGTGACCGGGCCGGTGTCCCCGTTCGAGACCGAGTGAAGGAACGTGGTCTTGCCCGCGCCGCGGCGGCCGACCACGAACGCCGGGTCGTGGCGCATCAGGTGGGCGTAGGCCCGGTTCTCCCGGTCGAACAGTTCGTCGCGCAGGAGCTGATCCTTGATCTGCTCGCTGGCCACCGGTCCGAACGGTGCGTTCGGGTTGATGTAGGGCTCCACGTCTGGCCCGGGCCCGCCGTCGGCTGCTGGTCCGCCGCCCCGATCGCTCATGAGCCCCTCCGCTCGTCGTCGGACGGGCCGATCATAGAACTTCTGTGCCGATCGGTTCGAGGCCGATCGGTTGAAGGTCGGCCGGTTGGAGGCCGGCCGGTTCGAAACCGCCAGCGCCTCGCCGTCGGTGGCCCGCGCTCAGCGGCGCCGGCGGCTGAGCAGGCTGACCACCAGCGAGGCCCTGGCCGGCACCGGCACGAACGGTCCCTGGCGTGCGGTCGGGAGCGCGTCGCGGAACAGCACCCGGAACGTGAGGTAGGCGGCGACCGCGGTGTGCGACACGATCAGCGTGGCGAAGAACATCCTGGCGCCGAAGCCGACGATGAGTCCGGCGGCCAGCACCGGACCGATCGTCGCCCCGACCCCGTTCATCAGCACCAGCGAGGCGCTGGCCCCGGTGCTCTGCTCGGGTCGGAGCCAGTCGTTGGCGTAGGCGATGGCCAGGGAGTAGAGCGGGAAGCTCAGCCCGCCGAGGGTGAACATGAGGGCGATGGCAGCGATGCCCCCCGGCGTCGCCGCCAGCAGGCCGATCGACGCCGCCGTCGCTCCGCTCGCCACCGCCAGCATGACCCCCCGGCGCGGGAGTCGGTCGGAGGCCAAGCCGATCGGCATCTGCAACACGAGGCCCCCGAGCAGCGGTGCGGCCATGAACACCGCCGTCCTGGCCGGGGTGAGTCCGACCCGGGTGGCGTAGAACGCACCCATGCCCATCAGGGCGCCGTGGGCCACGCCGACCAGCAGGGTCGTGGTCGGACCGGTGGGGACCACCCGGAACAGGGCGCCGAGCGACATCGGCTCGGGCACGCTGGCCGGCGGCGTGCTGCGGGCGGACAGCACCACCGGCACCAGCGACAGCGACACCAGGACCGACGCCACCACGAACAGGTCCGGGCCCGCCGGGTCGGACAGGTTGAGCAGGAACTGACCGGCGGCGAGACCGCCCATGCTCACGATCATGTACAGCGCGAGCAGGCGACCCCTGGTTGCGTTGGTGGCGAGGTCGTTGATCCACGACTCGGCGACGACGTACAGCCCGGCGATGCACAACCCGGTGGTGAACCGCATCAGGGTCCAGACGACGGGATGCACGGCGACCGCGTGGATCAGCGTCGACGCCGAGGCCATCGAGGCCAGGGCGGCGAAGACCCGGATGTGCCCGACGAGGGCGAGCGCCCTGGTGGCGGCCCGGGTGCCGAGCAGGAACCCGGCGAAGTACGAGGCCATGATCGTGCCGGAGGTGAGGGCCGAGAAGCCCTCGATCTCCGATCGCACGCCGAGCAGCGAGGCCTGCAGTCCGGCCCCGATCATCACCAGCCCGAGCCCGGTGAACAGGGCCCACGACGCAGCGGTCACGTTGCTCGGCGAGATCAGCGGGCCGGCGACGTCGCTCGGCTGCTCGGCCTCGGGTGGGGACGTGATCGGCTGGTCGTCCGGTTGGGACGGCGTCCCCTCGGGGTCGGGCGGGGACTCGGTCCCCACGTCGGCGTCGATCGACGACATCGCTTGTCCTGCCTTGCCAGAACGGGGGACCCCCGACGGGTCCGAGGTCGACACACTACCGCCGGTTCGGCCCGAGGTCGATCACCTCCACGTGCCGGTCGCCGGGCCGTCGTCGTCGGTCGGCGTCGGCCCGTCAGCCGGCCAGCGGGGGAGCGACCCGGATCTGTTGTCGCATGGCCAGGGCGAGGACGACGGCACCGAGCTCGATGACCAGGATCACGGCCGTCGTCCGCCGCGGCAAGACGGAAAACAACTACGACCGCGAGGGTGCGGCGGCCCACCCGGAATTGGTACACCGGAGAAACACAAACCGCACCACCCCCC
>JBCCVL010000093.1:0-24170 GCA_039195375.1 Actinomycetota bacterium | reverse complement strand
GTCCAGGCAAATCGTCGGGTAGCTCGACCACTCGAGTTGCACCTGGGTGTCTAGGTTAAACAGATCTTTGGGAAGAACCGAGAGATCGTTTCCTCGTAGGTCTATGTTTTTGAGGAAACTGAACTTAAGCAGCTCGGTTGGTAGCTCTGAGATGGTGGGTCGAGGACCTGGCTCGTCGTCACCTTCGACGGGATAGTATCCTCTAAGGCGCAACCCGACTACTCGGCCCTGGCGGTCGACTTCATAGGCGGTAGTTCGGTTGTGCTCAGCGTCATTGGCGAACGAATGCGTGTTGGAGTCGCTTCCGTCGGTCGGCGCCATTTGCTCAAGCTGTTCAAACCGCCGCCCTACTTGGGCCTCAAGTGCCTTGATGAGCTGGAGTTCGGAAGGGAGCACAGAGTTGGACATGGCGCGCGGGCCTCTCCATGGTCTGGGTTTGGGATGCTCTAAGGCTAGCAAGTCGGTAGTCTCGGCGTAGATGAGGCCGAGAGCTCCCGACGCCGATGCAACGGAGCTCCCAACTTCATCGCACCCAAGGCCACGACGCGGCCTACGTTGGAACCCGTGCCTCGACGCATTGCGCCGTCCAAAGTCTCTTCGCTCGAGATGGCACATCGATGGCACATCCGCCGACGGTCGCTGAGGTTCTAGGTCGTCCATCATTCGCCGAAACACTGCCGCGAGGGCGATGTGTGACAGTCGGCCCCGCTCCGATCAGGTCTTACAAGGAGGGGGTCGGGGGTTCGAGCCCCTCAGCGCCCACCAACAAAACCCCCCAGGTCGGAGCGCAGACGGCGGGTCGGTCGCGACCCCGGGCCCGGCAGCGGCAGTCGAGCGTGGGTGTCGTTCCCGGGTTGGTCACGGCTCGACGACGCGGAACTGGCCCATCATGCCGGTGTCTTCGTGGTCGAGGATGTGGCAGTGGAACATGTAGGGGACGTCGGGGTTGGCGTAGGTGTTGAAACGCGCGGCGACGACGACCTGTTGATCGTCGGTGACCAGCACCGTGTCCTCCCAACCGGCGTCTTCCGGCGGCGGTGGCTCGCCGTTGATCTCCAGGATCTGGAACTGGGTCTGGTGGATGTGGAACGAGTGGACCCCTTCGCCGACGTTGACGGTCCAGCGTTCGATGTCGTCGAAGCTGACCGTCTCGTCGATGCGGCCCATGTCCATCTGTTGGCCGTTGATGCCCCAACCGCCGCCAACCTCTCCCAACTGGAAGGTCCGGTCGCGGTCGATCATGTCCGGGGTGATGGGGTCGATCGTGGTGAGCTGCGCCGGCGGGTGTTCGGCGGTTGGCAGCGTCGGGTCGGCGCGTAGCTCGAGGACTCGACCGAAGGCCTCGTCGAGCAGGATGGTGCCGCCGTCGCTGGTGTCGACGATGATCTCGGCCCGATCGCCGGGGGCCAGGGTCAGCATCTCGAGCGGGACCGGGCTGGCGAGGTAGCCGCCGTCCGAGGCGATCTTGACCATCGACCCGTTGTCGACGCTCAGCTCGTACACCCGGGCCTGGCTGCCGTTGAGGAGCCGGAGGCGTACTGGTCCGGCCGGGACGGTCGTGTAGGCGTCCATCGTCCCGTTGACGGTGAGGTCGGGGTTGAGGTCGCCGTTGTCGTCGTCGTCGAGCTCGAAGGCCAGCTGGCCGTCCGGTGTGAACTCGCGGTCCTGGAGGATGACGGGGATGTCGTCGACGCCGTAGGTGCTGGGGAGGTCGGCGGCGGCCGGTTTGTCGTCGTCGACGATGATCAGGCCGGCGGCTCCGGCGAAGACCTCCTCGGCCGTCGTCCCCATGAGGTGGGGGTGGTACCAGAGGGTGGCCGCCGGCTGGATGACTCGGAAATCGGCCGTCCAGGTCTGGCCCGGCTCGATCCGGCTGTGGGGACCGCCGTCGTCCTCGGCTGGCACGTCGGCCCCGTGCCAGTGGGTGGTCGTCGTGTCGGCCAGGTTGTTGGTGACGTCGATCGCAACGACGTCGTCGGTGTTCCACCGCAGGGTTGGGCCGAGGATCGAGGAGCCGTTGTAGGCGAGCGTGTCGGCCTGGATGCCGTTGCCGAAGTCGTGTGTCGATTCGTCGATGGTCAGGTCGTAGTTGGCGACACCGTCGATCATCGTCGGCTCGAGGAGCTCGGGGATCAGAAGCCGGGCGGTCGCCGGGGTGTCGGGCGGGTTCGCCCGGGCGCCCCCGCCGTCGCCGCCGATGCCGGCGATGCCACACGCCGCTCCGAGGAGTGCACTCCCCAGGAGGACGGTGGCCCACATCGTTCGTCTCGTGGCTTTCACGACGTTTGGTCTCCTTGCTGTCTGGCTGTCGTGGTCTGTGGTTTCATCAGGGCCGTGAGCCCGGTGGCGGTCCGGCCGTCACGCTGCACGTTGGTCGGGTCGACGGCTTCGGCGAGCGAGAGGCGCAGCCCGTCTGAGCTGGCGACGGTCGTGGTGATCTCGTCGGCTGCCCGTCGACGGAGCGGCTCGACCCGGTCGGGTCTCGGACGGCGTCAGCGTGCTCGACCGCCGAGTCGTCGACAGGTCGGCGCCGGCGAGCATCGCTCCGAGGTCGGAGGGGTTCACGGGGCGGCTTCGATCCGGATCGCGACCTCGGCATGGCGTGGTGGTCTCGTCTCGAGGGGGCTACCGCTTCCGGAGCAGGGTCAGGCCGTCGCCGATCGCCAGCATCATCGTGTCCCAGCGTTCGTCGGTGGTCCTGGCGTGGTTGAACGCCTGAATCGCTTTGGTGTCCTCGTTGTCGGTTTCGGCGTCGAGGACGGTGCCTCGGCGGAGGACGTTGTCGACCACGACCACGCCGCCAGTCCGGAGCCGAGGGTGAACCAGGTCGAGGTAGGTCTCGTAGCCGGTCTTGTCGGCGTCGATGAACGCCAGGTCGAACGGCGGCTCGACGGAGATCTCGGCGAGGCTGTCGGCGGCCGGCCCGAGCCGGAGCTCGATGCGGTCATCCAAGCCGGCCTCCTGCCAGGCGGCCCGGGCGATCGACGTCCAATCCTCGGAGACGTCGAGGCAGAGGAGGCGCCCGCCGTCGACGAGGCCCCGCACGATGCAGATGGCCGAGTAGCCGGTGAACGTGCCGACCTCGAGTGCCCGGGCGGGGGAAACGACTCGGGTCAACCATGTCAGCAGTGCTCCCTGCTCGGGGGCGATCTGCATGCGAGCGAAGGGGCCGGTCTGCTCCTCGGTCGTTGCTGCGAGCCGCTGCAGGACGGCGTCCGGTGGGGTGCCGTGTTCGACGACGTACGCGTGCAGCTCGTCGCCGAGTCCGAGTCGCTGACTCATGGCGGTTCTCCTCACTCAGTCGGTCAGATGCTTGCACATCGTACAATTTTTTGTACGATGTGCAAGTGATGGGTCTGAGAGAAGCAAACACGGAGCGGCGGCGGCAGCGGATCCTGGCCGCAACCCGTGAACTCATCGCCAGCGACGGCGTGCACGGCTGGTCGATGCGCAAGGTGGCGGACGCCGCCGACGTCTCGGTCCCCACCCTGTACAACCTGTTCGGATCGAAGGACGAGATCCGCGCCGCCCTCGTCGGCGGGTTCTTCGACGAGCTGGACCGCTCGCTCGGCGATGGCGGACCCCCGGATCAGCCGATCGAGCGGGTGCTGGCCTTCGTCACCGCCGGTGTCGACACCATCGTGGCCCGGGCCGCCACCACGCGACCGGCCCTGCTCGCCCAGGAGCAGGGTGGAGGCGGTGAGCACCGCACCACCCCGATCGCCGTCGAACGTCAGCGAGCGGCGATCCAGGCCGCGATGGACGCCGGGTACCTGCGGGCCGATCTCCGCGCCGACCTGCTCGCCGCTCAGGCCTACGACGGCTTCCACCGGGCCGCCATCCTCTGGGCCAGAGGAACGCTTGACGCATCCGGCTTCCGTTCGCGTGCTCGCTACGCCGTCTGCGTCTGCCTGCTCGCCGTGGCGACCGATGCATCTCGCCCCGACCTGCTCGGCGCCTGCCGAGAGCTGGAGCGTGACCTCGATCCGCTGGCACCGTGACCACGCGCCGACCAGCCCGAGGTGTCACCGGGTGAGCCGTCTGCGAAGGCAACGGCGGCCGGCCTCGGCCATCACCTCGCGCAGGGGCCCGGTCGGCGTCATCACGGCGTCGTCGACTCCAACGGTGGCGCCGGAGACCGCCTTCCCCGCCGAGTTGATCGAGGTCACCGTCAGCTTCGATCCGAGCGACCGCGGAATCGAGCCGCATCCGAAGCTCCCCGCCATGCTCGACGCGAATCCCGCAGCACGGGAGGTCTTCGACGCGCTGGCGCCGTCGAGACAGAAGGAGATCGTCCGCTACATCGACGGCCTCAAGTCCGAGGCGAGTGTCGACCGCAACGTCAGACGAGCGCTCGACCTCGTGCTCGGCAACGGACGCTTCGTCGGCCGCGACCGGCCGTCGTGACGGTCAGGCCCTCGGGAACGGTGACGCGCAGCGGTCGCCTGCCGGCGGTCAAGGACGTTCGCAGGGGCGGCGGACCGGACGACGAGCCGGTCGACCTCGTCGGACCGCCGCCGCAGCGACGGCAGGGGTGACCGAGTCATCCCCATCGCCCCGGCACCCGCCGGCGGGCCGCCGCCCCGATCGGTACCGCGGAAGGCGCCGGTGTCTGTCAATCTCGGGCGCAGACAACTGCGCTGAACCGTTGCGGTCCGTCAGTACCGGTGGGCGGGCATCGCTACCGGTCGGTCCGGGCGATGAGTTCGTCGAGTTCGGTGCGGGTCAGCCATGCCGCCAGTCGCTCCCCGGTCGCTGTCCGGACACGCGGGTCTCGTTCGGCGTAGAGCAGGTTCCAGAGCAGTGCGTAGACCTCGCGGAGCTCGTGATGCCAGGCCATGGAGAAGGCTGACGGGTCGATGTGGAGCCGGCGGCAGGCTTCATCGCCGGCGGCCGGCCACGAGCGGCGGAGCGTCGCCAGGTCCCAGGCCACGGGGCGGGAGTTGGCGTCCTCGAAATCGAACCACACGAGGTGCCCTCGGCTTCGTGCGACGTTGACCCGGCGGGCGTCACCGTGGACCAACCGCAGTCGGTCATCGGGTTCGGTCGCCTTGAGGGCCTCGACAGCATCGACCAGTCGACCAGTGGCCGTAGGACCCGTCGTCGCCTCGACGGTCGCCATCAGCGTGGCGATCTCATCCCAGGGTTGGCCGACGTCTCCCGCCCCCAACTCGACGGGGAGCTCGTCCAGGGCCGCTTCGAGATCGGCGAGCGAACGACCGACTGCGCTGGCCTCGGCGTCGGACGCGAGATCGACTGGCTCGAGGCGCCGATGGGTCATCAGCAGGAACCAGTGGCCGTCGGCGTGGTGGGGTCCCGGGTCGACCAGGTCGGTCGGGGTGATGACCCCGACACCCGATTGGTGCAGCGCGGTCGCGATGTCTCGTTCTCGTCTGAGGTAGTCCGCAGGGTTTCGACGCATCTCCGCGGTCAGGGTGGCGACGCGGGCGACCACGGGATGGGGTCGCAGGTGCAGGACCAGATTGGCTCCAGCTCTCAGGACGGCAGGCTCGTCAACGCGCAGTCCGATCTCGGCGACGGCGCTCGCAACGGCCGCGGCGATGGCCTGGGTGTCCGTTTCGGGGTCAGCCTCCACCGCCCCATTCTGGTCGCCCGCCGGCGCTCACCTCCGTCTCCACGGGCCTCCGACAGGCAACCGTCGGGTCACGCTCCCATCCCTGCCCGTGCCGATTCCGACTAGCGTCGTCCGTGCCGGCACCGAGCGGCGGACCCGTCCGACTCCGCTGCTGTCGCAGGCTCGGTCCTCGACCAAGGGAGTGGACATCGATGAAGGCGACCCCCATCGACCTCGCGGAGGCGTTCGCCACCTTGGCGCCTCTCCGGCAACGGGATCTCGACGCAGTCGACGAGGAGCTGGAGAGCTCCTTCGCCGTGCTCGGCGAGATCGGAACCGGGGGCGTGTTCGTGACGAGCTTCGCCGGCAAGACGCCGTGGGAGCGCCATCCCGGCGACGAACTGGTGCTCGTCATGGAGGGGCAGGCGGAGCTGATCCTGTTCATCGAGGATCGTGAGGAGCGAGCCTCGCTGTCGGGCGGTCAGCTGATCATCGTGCCAGCGAACACGTGGCACCGATTCGAGACGGCGGGAGTGCGCGTCGTCGGGGTGACGCCGCAACCGACGGAGACCTCGTCGCAGACGCGCCCGCCAACGTGACGCAGCTCGACCACCCCTGACGCTGCGATCCGAGCGGTCGACCCGGACGGTCGCGGGGCGAGCGGCGCAAGCAGGTGGTTCGTTGGCCGGTGACCCCCGGCGACGATGACGCCGCCCGATACCACACCGTGGGCCGCCATCGAAGCCGATCTGGGTCCCTTGGCGCCAACGAGACGACCCGGGCCGTGGCTAGAGTCGCCCGGTGATCTCCGGCGGACCTCGTCAGCCTCGCTGGTCCGGACGGGCGAGACTCGCCGGCACGGTTGGCGCCCTCCTGGTGGTCGTCGCCTGCGGCGCCCCCGAGCGGGACGCAACCGCGGCCGGGCCGGCGACGGTGGCTGCGGTGGGCGACGACCACGACGCACGGGCCGGCTCGGAGGCCACCGACGCAGCGGCCGGCCGGGAGCCGGTGATCTCGGTCGAGCCCTCGGTCCCCGAGTCGGCGGCGATGGCGACGAGCGGAGCCGTCGAGTCGGAACCGGGGGCCGCGGCCGATCCCACGGTCACCTCCGCCGGCGCAACCACCCCAACGTCGGCGGGCTCGTCGTTGCCCCCGCCGCCATCGACCGGGCGATCGACCGAGACGACTGAGACGACGGAGACGACCGAGACGACGGGAACGACCGAGCCGATCGGGACCGGTGGGACGTTGGCGCCGACCGCCTCGTCGTCCGGTGGCGCCGGCGGAGCCAACGTCGTCGGCTGGGGCACCCCGGCCAGCTGCACGAGCAGCGCCGTCGTCGCCGCGGTCGCCACCGGCGGCGTCATCACGTTCGATTGCGGGCCGGATCCGGTGGTGATCACGCTGGAGCAGACGGCGAAGGTCGTCAACGCAAACGGGCCCGAGATCGTCATCGACGGCGGCGGCCTGGTGACCCTGAGCGGTGGCGGCGCCCGCCGCATCCTGTACCAGAACACGTGCGACCAGGCCCAGGGGTGGACCACCTCGCATTGCCAGAACCAGGACCACCCACGGCTGACGGTGCAGAACATCACCTTCGCCGATGGCAACGCAACGGGGGAGCGGACCGACGGGGGCGGCGGCGGAGCCATCTTCGTCCGTGGTGGGCAGCTCCGGGTCGTCAACGCCACCTTCGTCCGCAACCGTTGCGACACCACCGGACCCGACGTCGGTGGCGCCGCCATCCGGGTGCTCAGCCAGTACGACGGCCGTCCGGTCGAGATCATCGACTCGACGTTCGGCGGCGCCCCCGGCCAGGGCGGCACCTGTGCAAACGGCGGCGCCCTGAGCAGCATCGGTGTGTCGTGGCGGATCGTCGGCAGCCGCTTCACCCACAATCGGGCCGTCGGCAACGGGGCCAACCCGGCCAGGGCCGGGACACCGGGCGGCGGCAGCGGCGGCGCCATCTACACCGACGGCAACCGCTTCACCGTCGAGATCCGCAACTCCGTGATCGAGGACAACGACGCCAACGAGGGTGGGGGAGCGGTCTTCTTCGTGAGCAACGATCGATCGGGGGCCATGACGATCGACGGGTCGACCCTCCGCCGCAACCCGAGTGCCGGGTTCGAGACCGCCGGCTTCCCCGGCATCTTCTTCCTCGGCGCTCGACCGCCGACCGTCGTCGGATCGATCGTCGAGTGATCGCTGTCAGCGGGCCGACCGGACGGGCCGACCGATCAGCCCGAACGGGCGGCCCGCTCGTGGTCATCGACCGCGGCGTTGATGGTCGGGAAGAACCGGTCGGGCCCGAGACGATCGACGACGCCGGCGTCGGTGAGCAGCGCCAGCACGTCCTGGTTGGCTCGGGCGATCCCGATCGACATGCCGCGACCCCGCAGCTCCTCGATCAGCTCCGTGAGATGGTCGACGGCCGTCGTGTCGATCGAGCCGATGCCCTCCATGTCGAGCACGACGCTCGTCTCCCGCCCGGGATTGGCATCGAGGGCGGCTCGTACCCTGGCCGAGTAGTACTCGCCGTTGGCGAAGAACAGCGGGCCGTCGAAGCGGTAGACCAGCAGCCCGGGAAGCGGCTCCGCCCGCTCGTCATCGACGTCGATCCAACCGTCCAGCCCGGCGCCGGCGCCGAGGATGGCGTCGTGGGGCCTGGCCACCCGGGCCAGCGTCAGCAGCATCGACAACCCGACGGCCACCAGCACTCCGGTCAGCAGGTCGACCCCGACGACGGCGAGGCAGGTCAGCCCCGCCAGCGCCGCCTCGGCCCGACTGAGCGAGGCGATCCGCCTGAAGCCGTCGAGGTCGATCACCGCGAACGCAGCGGCCACGATCACCGCAGCGAGGCTGGCTCTCGGGATCTCGGCCAGGACGGACTGGCCGACGGCGAGGAACACGATGACGGTCGCAAACGTCACGAGCCCGGCCAGTTGGGTCTTGCTCCCGATCGTCGTCGGCACGAACGAGCGGGACGCGCTCGACGACATCGGGAACCCGCCGACCACCGACCCGGCGGCGTTCATCGCCCCGAGCGCCACCAGCTCGCGGTCGGCGTCGACGTCGTAGCCCTCACGGGCCGAGATCGACCGGGCGGTCAGGATGTTGTCGGTGTAGCCGATCAGCGCCACCCCGGCCGCAGCCGGGAAGAGGGTGGTCACGTCGCTCCAGGTCACGTCGGGCAGCTCGGGTGTCGGCAGTGCGGTCTCGATGGCCCCGACGACGCCGACGTCGAGGTCAAGCACCGCAACCGCCACCATCGAGCCACCGAGTCCGATGAGCGCCCCGGGCCAGGTCGGTCGGAGCCGGCGCAGGACCAGGATGACGACGAGCGTTGCCGATCCGACGGCGATGGTGGCCCACTCGATCTGGTCGAGGCCCCTCACGAACTGCCCGACCCGGGCGAACGGGTGGTCGGCGTCGATCGGCACGCCGCTGATCGCGGCCAACTGGCTGCTCAGCAGGGCCAACCCGACGCCGGTGATGTAGCCGACGAGCACCGGTTTGGACAGCAGATCGGCGACGAACCCGAGCCGGAACACGCCGGCGACGATGGCGATGATCCCAACCAGTCCGGCGATGGCGGCCATGAGGGCGGCGTATCGAGTCGGATCATCGCCGGCAAGCTGGGCGGCTGCGGCGGCGGCGAGGATCGCCGTCCCCGGCTCGGGACCGACGCCGAGGTGGCGGCTCGTCCCGATGACGGCGTAGACCGGCAGCGCGATCAGCGCCGCTCGGAACCCGGCAGACGGCGGGAGGCCGCCGAGCTCGGCGTAGGCCATCGCCTGCGGGACCAGCATGGCCGCCACGGTCAGACCGGCGAGCACATCCGGACGAAGCCACGCCCGCTCATAGTCGCCGTTGCGGACCAGCCCGACCAGAGACGTTCCTGCCATGGCGCCGAGTCTCGCCGCACTCGACCCCATTGTGACACCGCCGACCCGGCGCCATCACTCGGGCTGCGGGCCCGCTCGCCGGCCGAGCGCACCCCCGGCTAGATTGGCGCTCTGGCCGACGGGCCGGCTCGGCGGGCGATCGTCGGCGCTGCACCGGGCAGGCGGCCGCCTCGATCGAGCATGAGCGACGACACCGGAATCGGTCCCTGGGGACCACATCGAGATCTGCATTTCGCCCGCGAGCACGCCAAGGGCGCTGCCCGCCAGGCCGTCAGACGGGCTGCGCTCAAGCGAACCATCGAGGAGAGCCGTCGGTTGCTGCGCGAGCGCGACACGGTGATGGCAGCGTTGGAGCGAGCGGCGATCGGCGGTGGGCACTGGCATCGGCTGATCGCCCATGACGAGGAACTGCGGGCCCGCCTCGACGGGCTGCGGCGTCGGGCTCGCGACGAGCGGCGCCTGGCCGCACCGACCCATGCCGAGATCCTCAACGAGTGGTCGGTCACGTACGACCACCTGCCGCCGCCGGCCCCGGGGCAGCTCCTGCTGTCCCGAGCGTCGAAGAAGCCCTACCGCAACCGGTAGCGGGCCGACCCGCCCGGCCGGGGTCGTGGACCGTCCCGGTCTCGGGCGCGCGTCGGTCCGCCAGGCCCGGGCCGGTACGGCCCGGGCCATCGGCGGCGGATCGATCCGGATTGGGCACCGCCGTAGGAGGGAGACCGGCGGTGCCCGTCCGGGCGGTCGATGGTCAGGCCGTCGGCGCCCTCACGGCGGAGCCGTCGGAGCGAGTGGTCGAACCGAGGATCAGGCGGGGGTCGACGAGCTGGCCCATCGGCGTCGGCAGGCCCTCGATCCGGTCGACCAGCGTCGACACGGCTCGCGCCGCCATCTCGTCGAACGGCTGCTCGACCGTCGAGAGCGTCATGCCGGCCAGGCGACTCAGCGCCAGTCCATCGAAGCCGGCGACGCTGAGCTCGTTCGGGATGTCGATCCCGCGCTCGATGGCGGCGTGGATCACCGCCGTCGCCATCTCGTCGTTCCCGGCGAACACGGCGTCGACGTCGGCGGCGAGGATCCGATCGGCGACCCGCCTGGCCGACGCATACGTGAAGTCACCCTCGAAGATCAGCTCGGGGTCGGGCTCCAGCTGGCGCTGGTGATGGGCATCCCGGTAGCCGTCGAGCCGGAGCACGGTGCACACCCGTACCGGGTCACCGATGATCGTGGCGACGCGGCGGCAGCCCGAGTCGAGCATGTGGCCGACCATCCTGGCCGACGAGGTCCGGTTCTCGACCTCGACGACGGGGACGTCGAGCCGGGTCGGATGGGCGCCGAGGAGGACCGTCGGCATGCGGGCGTCGAGCAGTTCCTCGACCCAGCGCTGATCGACGGCTGTCGCCGAGATGATCACACCCTCGACCAGCCCGTCGGCGACGAGGTTGTTGACCGACTCGTTCGGCCGCTGCGTGTCGAGGAGGAGCATGAGCCCCTCGTCGGCCTGCCGGGCGGCCTTGGCCACGGACTGGACGATCGCCGAGGCGTAGGGGTCGGAGGTCAGCTCATGGCTGCCGAGCACGAGGGCCATCAGTGACGTTCGCCCGCCGGCCAGGTTCTTGGCCGCCCGATTCGGCCGATAGCCGAGGCCATCGGCGACGAGGTTCACCCGGGTCCTGACCTCGTCCCGTACGCCGGCACGGCCGTTCAACGCCCTCGACACGGTCGCCGGGGACACGCCGGCCGCCCTGGCGACGTCCTGTAGCGACACATCCTGCCCTTCCAAGTCGCCCTCCTCGACCGTCGGTGGTGGTCCCGGATTTGGAAGCGCTTTCATGTAACCATAGGCAGCAAACGGGCGTCAAAGCTCTCGGGCCGAATTCGCTGCATCAGCGAGGCACACCGGATGCCTGAGGGATCGAGCCGTCGAGTCGAGGAGTTGACGAGGGCATGGCAAACGAAAGCGCTTCCGCCGGGATGGCAGATGAGACGGACGGGCAGACGGGCCCGGCGGACGGCGACACGACCCGGGCGTCGGTCTCGACCACCGGTGAGCTCGTGTTCCCGTCCGACTTCGTCTGGGGCTCGGCCACCTCGGCCTTCCAGATCGAAGGCGCGCCCCTGGCCGACGGCAAATCCCCGAGCATCTGGGACGTGTTCTGCCGCCAGGAGGGAACGATCGCCGACGGCTCGAACGGTGACATCGCCTGCGACCACGTCAATCGCTACGAGGACGATGTCGCCCTGATCCGCGACCTCGGACTCGGCGCCTACCGGTTCTCGGTCTCGTGGCCCCGCGTCGTGCCGGGCGGCAGTGGCTCGGTGAACCACGCCGGGCTCGACTTCTACGACCGGCTGGTCGACGCACTCCTCGCCGCCGGGATCCGCCCGTTCCCGACCCTGTACCACTGGGACCTGCCCCAGGTGCTCCAGGACGGCGGCGGCTGGGTCGCCCGATCGACCGCCGAGGCCTTCGCCGACTACGCCGAGGCCGTCGTGACCCGCCTGGGCGACCGGATCGACACCTGGACGACGCTCAACGAGCCGTTCGTGACCGCCAACCACGGCTACGTCACCGGCGAACACGCCCCCGGCCACACCTCGATGGACGAGGGGATGGCCGCCTCCCACCACCTCAACCTCGCCCATGGCCTCGCCGGTGCCCGCATCCGGTCGCTGGCGCCGTCGGCGCGGCTTGCCATCGTGTTGAACTTCACGCCGATCGAACCGGCGACCGACTCGACCGAGGACCGGGAGGCGGCGCATCACCAGCACAACCTCGAGAATCGCTGGTACAGCGACCCGATCGGCGGTCTCGGCTATCCGGACGACACCGCCGATCACCATGGCTGGTCACGGGCCGAGGTCCGTGACGGCGACCTCGGGCTGATCTCGGCCCCGATCGACCTGCTCGGCGTCAACTTCTACACCCGATCGTTCGTGTCGGCCGACGACAGCTTCGAGCTGCCAGCGGGCACCCCGGTCAACACGATGGGATGGGAGATCCACCCGCCCAGCCTCGGGACGCTGCTTCGAGACCTCGACGATCGCTACCCGTTCCCCCGGTATCTGATCACCGAGAACGGCGCGCCGATGCCCGACCAGACCCGGGTCGACGGTCGGATCGAGGACGACGACCGGCTCGCCTACATCCGGGACCACCTGGCCGAGGTCCATGGTGCGCTGCGCGACGGCGTGCCGATCGAGGGCTATCTGGTCTGGTCGTTGTTCGACAACTTCGAATGGGCCTGGGGCTACGGCCCCCGCTTCGGCATCGTCGAGGTCGACTACGAGACCCAGCGGCGGACCCCGAAGAAGAGCGCCGAGTGGTTCTCCCAGGTCGCCGCCTCGGGTCGCTTCGCGCTCGCCGACTGAGCACGGCGCCACGGCGTCGACTAATTCGCAGCACGGTGTCGGCGGCTGATCTACGGTGGCCGTTGCCGGTGAGCACGGCGTCGACGGGACGCCGAGCCGGCCTCTGAAAGGAGGAGCCGATGTCGATCAACGCAACGATCATCACCAGCACGCGGCTCGCTCCGATCGGCTTCGGCCGTCCTGGCGCTGCACCCTGCTGGGCGCAGCCCCTGACCGCCTGACGGCCTCCGCCCCGGACGTGGCACCGCCGCGCCCGTCGCGCCCCCGTCGCCCCGTCGGCCGCTGAGCCAACGCACTCCGCAGACGGCCCGGCGTCGAGTCACGTCGTGCCCCGTCGACCGCTCCGAGGCTGAGCCCGGTCGCCGGCGGGACGTCTGACCTCGGGCGGGAACGCGCACCTCTGTCCGGCCGCCGCTCCGCCGCGGTCTCACGATCGTCGACGACCCCGATGGGGCTCGACCGCGATCCGTCCGTCCCGACCAATCACCGACCAGACCAGACAAACGACTCGAGGAAGCAGACCCATCATGTTGACCCCACCCGACTACCACACCGTCAAGCGCCTGCAGCGCGAGGATCGTCGCGCCGCAGCCGAGCACCGACGGGCCAACGCCCGCCGGGCCGCCCGATCGGTCTCCGTACGGGGATCGACCGGGCGCGGCCGCCGAGGCGTGCGACCCGGCACCTTCCGGCCGGTTCCGGCCCGGTGATCCCGGATCGTCATCGATCCAGACGGCACACGAGCGGGAACGTCTCGCTACCAGAAACCACCCACTGGCCAGGGCCGGGGTGGGGCGGCCGTGCAGACCGCCTCCACCCCGGCCCTCGACGCGTCCCGAGCCCGGGGTCAGGCGTCGTCGCAGCCGCTCAGCCGAAGCGGTTGACCAGCAGGAGCCGGCAGTCGGTGACGCGCTCCGGGTCGTCGATCCACCAGGCACGATCGAGGCTGGCCCGCTCACCGGGACGCAGGTTGCGGACCCACTCACCCCGCTCGTCGATGCGGGTGTCACCCTCGTAGAAGCCGACCACCACCTCGTAGGTGGCCACCGAGTCGGTCGAGTTGGTGACCTCGCCTTCGACCTGCCAGCGGTTGAGCGTGGCCGGCCGGCAACCGTCGAATGCGGTGACGTCGAGCTGGGGCGGGTTCACCTCGTCGGCGGTGCGGGTACCGACACCGTTGATCTCGGAGTACTCACAGGCCGTCAGGAGCCCGCAGAGCAGGAGCCCGGCGGCGAGGCTGGTCGTGCGGTGGACTCGTCTGGTGATGCAGCGCATGACCCCCTGTCGTGCTCAGGGGCCCGAGCGGTTCACGGCGAGGTCATGCCCGCTGACTGGCCAGGCGGGCGTCGAGGTCATCGTCGGGTAGGAACACCGACAGGACCCAGCTGACCAGGGAGATCACGATCCCACCGAGGACCGACGTCCAGAAGCCGACGACGTCGAGACCCGAGGTGAGCCAGTCGGTCAGCTGCAGCATGCCGGCGTTGATCACGAGGGTGAACAGCCCGAGGGTCAGCAACGTCAGCGGGAAGGCGATGAGCTTCACGACCGGACGGATGAGGGCGTTGACGAGCCCGAACACCGCAGCGACGAACAACACCGTCACCCAGTCGTCGCTGAGCGTGATGTCGTCGATCAGCCGGGCTGCCACCCACAGTGCAGCCGCATTGATGAGGATCCGCACGATGATGCGCATGACCGCCTCCGTTCCCGTGACGCCGTTCCCGAGACGCCGTTCTCGAGTCGATGGTAGTCCGACTCGGCCCGGCCGGCGGCCGGTCGTGGTCGGGGAATCGGTCACCGTCCTGGCCCGGGGCTAGCGTCGGCCTACCAGCCGATCGCCGACACCTCGGAGGACCCGACCGTGACCGACACCAGCGACCCGACGACCGCCGTCGCCGCCACCAGCCGGCTGTTCTCGATGATGCCGGCGCTCCAGGACGAGCTGCTGGCCCGGTATCCGGAGGCCCGGATCGCCACCTCGTCGAAGGCGGCCGAGGACGATCTGATCGAGTTCCTCCTGGGGGCGACGGTGGCGGTGATCGGGGTCGAGCGGTTCACCGCCCGCGTGCTCGACGCTCTGCCCGATCTGGAGGTGATCGCCTGCTGCTCGGCCGGGGTCGACCATCTCGACCCGGGAGAGCTGGAGGCTCGCGGGATCCGGATGGGCTGGATCCCCGGCGTGAACAAACACGCCGTGTCCGAGTTGGCGCTCTGCCTGATGCTCGACCTCGTCCGTCACGTCAACTGGGCCAACGTCGAGCTGCGGGCCGGTCGGTGGACGCCGCCGAAGCGAGGCCGGCTGCTGCGCGGGGCCACCGTCGGGGTCCACGGCTGCGGCAACATCGGCCGCGAGGTGGTCAAGCTGCTCCAGCCGTTCGGCGTCGAGATCCTCGCCTGCGACCGGGTCGACCAGCCCGAGTTCTACGCCGAGCACGGCGTCGAGGCGGTCGAGCCGGAGGAGCTCTGGGCCCGCTCCGAGGTGTTGACGATCCACCTGCCCCGCAACTCGACCACCATCGGGCTGTACACCCCCGAGGTGCTCGACCAGTTGCGGCCCGGCGTGTTCCTGGTCAACACGGCCAGGGGCAGCATCGTCGACGAGGCCGGGGTGGCCGAGCGGCTGGCCGACGGCCGGATCGCCGGCGCCGCCTTCGACGTGTTCCACGTCGAGCCGGTCGACTCGCCCGAACTGACGTCGTCTGCCGACTTCGTCGGCCTGCCCCACATGGGGGCGAGCGCCCGTGAGGCATGGCTGGCGATGGGACGGGCCGGCCTGCGGGGGATCACCGAGAACGCCGTCCCGAGCCCGGGAACCTACCCGTTCGACTGAGCGGGACCGGGTCGCCGGGCCGGCCGGCGGGTTCGGTCGGCGGGTCGGTCGGTCATCCGTCTCGTCCACCCGGGTCGCCCAGCTCCCAACGGGCCTCCAGTCGAGCGATCGCCGTTTCGATCCGGTCGGATCGTCTGGTCCTGGCGCCGGCTCGGCGACCGGGTTCATCGTCCGGCGGTGCGCCGAGCCGATCGAGGAGCGGAGACAGCTCGGAGCGGTAGGCGGCATCGCTGAGCACGGCGTTGCCGACGATCGTGGTGAGCTGGTGGAGCTCGGACGGCCGCATCGAGCCGGTGGCCCGGAACGAGACGTCGATCAGCGGGTCGGTCCGCCGCTGGTCGAGGGGCAGTCGCTGGATCTGACGAGCCAGGACCTGCAGCGCAAGGGCGACGGCGACGACCGCCGCCACGATGCCGCCGACCACGAGCGGGCTCACGATCGGTCCCCGTCGTAGGTGTTGTCGGTGTTGTCGGTATCGGTGCTGGCGGAGTGGCCGCCGGCTCGGCGGTCGAGGCCGGGGCCGGGCCCGGCGGCCATGGCAGCCTCGAGCCGGTCGATGGCGTCGAGGGCTCGGGCCCGTAGCGGCTCACCGACCGGCTCGTTGCCGAAGCGGGCCCGCTCGAACAGCGCCGTGAGCTCGGCCAGGGCCGATCCGCCGGCCTCGGAGAGCCGGTTCCCGGCCAGGACCCGAGCCAGGTACTCGCGCTCGGTCTCGGCCGGCCGGTGGACCAGGTCCAGGTCGGCCAATCGCCGCTCGACGTTGGCGTAGCCGAACCGGACGGCCCGCCCCGGATCGGCCTGGCCGGCGATGTCGAGCCGCAGTCCGGCCAGCAGACGGGCCAACTCGTCATCGTCGACCTCAACGGTCGATCCCGTCTCGGCTCGGCCGGGTGGCACCAGCCCGAACGCCTTCCGCCCCTCGTCGTGCTCCAGGTCGTCGAGCTGGAACAGCGCCTCCGGTCGGCGGAGAGCGAGATAGACCGCACCGAGCAGCAACGTCGCGCCGATCAGGAACAAGAACGTCAGGCCACGCCGGAACTCGACCGGTTGCAACTCGACGGGGACGACCGGCACCACCTCGACCGCGGTCGTCGTGGTCGCGTCGGCCTCGGTCGGCGTCGGTCCCGAGCCCTCGATGGCCGAGCGGGCGACGGCGCCGACGACGGCCAGCGTCACCACCACGACCGTCGCTGCGACGGCCGCGGCCGCCCGGCTGCGGACCCCGAACCGATCGGCCGGGAGCCGCCGTCCCGCCCACAACGCCAGCGCCGGGACGCCGGCGGCGCCGAGCCCGACCGGTATCCAGCCGCTCGGGCCCGGAGTCGTCGTGGTCAGCCGGTGCAACAGGGCGGCGATGGCGGCGATCCCGGCGGCGACGCCGAGCGTCGTACCGAGGTAGCGGGCGACCAGCCCGGGCCCGAGCCGGGCCGGCCGCCTGGCGTCGAGCGAGAACCGTGCGGTCTCGTGGATCACGACCACCGCCACGACCAGCGCAACCAGCTCGGTCCTGGTCATGTCCTCGTCGGTGACGGTGAGCGCAGCGACGATCAGCAGTCCGAGGCCGGCGTACAGGCCGGCCCCCGACCCCGACACCACGGTGGCCAGCACCAGTGCCGCCACCCCGACGGCGAGCGGGAGGCCCTGGGAGCCATCGGTCACCCCGGCGGCGACCGACCCGACCAGCGCCCAGACCACCGCCAGGGCGCCGACCGCAGCCGGCAGTACGGCCAACCGCCTCGTCTCGTTGACCGGACCACGGTCCTCGTGGACAGCGGTCATCGTCGTGGCCCCCGGGTGAGGGCGGCGACCGGCAGCTCGAGCGGCTGCTCGTCCCGCCAGGTCACCACCGGCACGCCGCTCGACACGAGTTGTTGCCGCCGCTCCGCACGGACGATGCGCCACAGCCGGACGGCCAGCTCCTCGGACCTCGACCGGGCCCGATCGAGATGGTCGTCGACGTCGACCTCCAACACCGCCACCTCGATCCCGTTGACCCGCAGGTCGATCGGCAGGAGGCTCATGTCCGGGTCGGTCAGGCCCGTCAGCACCACCACCATCGTGCCGGCGTCGAGATCACGCAGCGGCAGCCGGGCCAGCGACGGCGCCCGCAGACCGGGCTCGACTTGGGTCTCCAGGAGGGCATCGAACAGGCGGGCCTTCTGCAGCCGGCCCTGACGGGGGTGGTACCAGCGGATGTGGTGCCCGACGTCGAGCAGCCCGACCCGGTCCTGGGCGTCGAGATTCGACTCGGCCAGGCTCATCGCCGCCCGGACCGCCCGCTGCACCAGCCGCCCGCCGTCTCGGCCGGCATCGCGGAAGGTGTCGAGCAACAGGACGAGGTCGCCCGACTGGTCCGGGTGGCGCACGGTGACCCAACGTTCGGCCAGGCGAGCGGACACCCGCCAGTTGAGATCGCGCAGCGCATCGCCCTGGCGGAAGGGTCTGACCTCGGCGAAGTCGGCGCCCCGCCCGTGGCGGCGCGAGGGGTGGTCGCCGACACGGGGTCGGAGGCGGGCCGGCACGATGACCGACCGGCGGTTGCCGTCACGGGGGTGGACCCGGATCGCCGTGTCTGGTCGGTGCACCGTCGACGAGACGAACAGTCCGAATCGGCTGCGGGCCACCAGCTCGAGCCGGCTCGGCACCGCAACACCCCAGCGGGCGGCGACCATCGGGAAGCGGACGGTAGCCGTCGACCGGGCCGGCACCGTGACGAGCGCATGGCGGACGCCGTCGACCGGCGTCAGGTCGGGCGGCACCTCGATCCCGATCTGCAACCAGGGCACCCCGGTCGGGGAGCGGACGGTCACCACCAGGTCGAGCTCGTCCCCCTCGACGACCCGAGCCGGTCCGCTGACGGCGACTGCGACCTCGGGCGGGCGGTAGAGGGCGGCGCCGAGCGTGGCCAACAGCACCGCCGGTGAGGAGGCGACGACGAGTTCGGGGCGGCCGATCACCACGCCGATCGCCAGCCCGGCGACCCCGGCCAGGGTCAGCACCAGGAACCGGGCGGAGACGTGGTGGCTCACCGGGGCGGCGCCGGCGGGCCGATGCTCACGATGATCCCGGCTGCCCGCCAGCCCCGGCCCGCCCGGTCGAGGCGGCGGCCTCGATGTCGGTCTCGGTCAGGCTCTCGGGAGTCGGCACCGATGCGAGGCAGTCGAGGACCACGTCGTGCTCCCGCATCCCGCGGACCCAGGCCTCGGTGCGCAGCACGAGCCGATGGGCCAGGACCGCCCCGGCCAGGGACTTCACGTCTGATGGGGTGGCGAACGAGCGCCCCTCGAGCGCCGCTCGGGCCCGGGCCGCCCGCAGCAGGGCAAGACCCCCGCGGGGACTGGCCCCGATCTCCAGCGCGTCGTGGCCGCGGGTGGCCTCGACGATCCGAACGACGTAGTCGATCACGTCGGCGTCGGCGCCGACCCGTTCGACCGCCCGTTGCATCGCCACCACGTCACCGGCTGCGACGACGGTTCGCAGCCGGGGCTGCTCGGCGCCACGCTCGACCCGACGGCGCAGCAGCTCCCGCTCGTCGTCTCCGCTCGGGTAGCCGACGCCGACCCGGAGCAGGAACCGGTCGAGCTGGGCCTCGGGCAGCGGGTAGGTGCCCTCCGTCTCGATCGGGTTCTGGGTGGCGACGAGGAAGAATGGTCGGGGGAGCGGGTGCGAGCGGCCGTCGACGGTGATCTGACGCTCCTCCATCGCCTCGAGGGCCGCAGCCTGGGTCTTGGACGGGCTGCGGTTGATCTCGTCGCCCAGCACCAGGTTGGCGAACAGCGGGCCGCGGGCGAACACCGGCCGGTCATCCGGACCGGGAACGATCGAGCCGGTCAGGTCGGAGGGGATGAGATCGGGCGTGAACTGGATCCTGGCGAAGTCGAGGCCGGTGACCGCCGCAAGCGATCGGGCCATCAACGTCTTGGCCACGCCGGGAACGTCCTCGACGAGCACGTGCCCGTCAGCCAGGAGACCGGTCAGCACCAGCTCGAGCACCGGACGTTTGCCGACCACGGCCCGCTCCAGCTCGGTCACGATGCGCTCGGCCAGCTCGGCCACCTGGGCCGACGTCAGCTCGCCCGCACCGTCACCTGACGGTTCGCCGGCCGCTTCGACGGCGGCTGGTCCGGGATCGGGCACGGCTTGGCTCACGGCCCGGCACCATAACCGACCCGTCCCGCAGCGACCCAGCCGACGCAGCGCCCCCGCCGGCCCGCTCGACGCCCGCTGGCTGCGCGACCCGCCCCGTCGGTAGGGTCGCGTCATGGAGCAGGACCGGATCGACGGCCACCTGGCCGAGATCGACGAGCAGGGCTACACCGTCGTCGCCGAAGCCATCGACCCCGACTTCACCGTCCGACTGCGCGACGCCGTCCGGCGACAGTTCACGGAGCTCGGCGTCGAACCGCGGGGCAACCGGGCCGAGGGCTTCAACACCCGGCGCCTGTACAACCTGGTCCCCCGGGATCCCGTGTTCCAGGAGTTGCCGGTCCATCAGAACGTGTTGCCCCTCGTCGAGCAGCTCCTCGAGCCGGAGGTGCTCCTGTCGGGGACGACGGCGATGGACATCGGCCCCGGTGAGGCGCTCCAGGGGCTGCACGCCGACGACGGCCTGTTCCGGATCGGCCGCCCCCACCGACCGATGATGGCGACCACCATCTGGGCCCTCACCGACTTCACCGCCGACAACGGTGGCACCAGGCTGGTGCCGGGATCCCACCGGGACCCAGGGCATCCGAGCACGGCAACGGACGCCCCCGAGCTCGATCGGGCGATCGCAGCCGAGATGCCGGCCGGCAGCGTGCTGGTCATGGACAGTCAGCTGTGGCACTGCGGCGGCCCGAACACCACGACCGACGACTGGCGGCTCGGTCTCAACGTCCAGTACGTCCGTGGCTTCTTCCGGACCCAGCAGAACCACTACGTCGGCACCCCGCCCGAGCAGCTCGCCAGCTACTCGCCCCGGTTGCGCCAGCTGCTCGGCTTCGAGCTGTACCGGGGCATCATGGGCCACGTCGAGGGTCGCAGCCCGGCGGCCACCCTCGGCCTCGAGAGTGGGACGACGGCCGCCGCCTACGGGGCCAGCTCGGCCGACAACCCCTTCGGGGCGAGCGAGCTCGCCGACGCCGAGCCGACCTGACCGATCGGGCACGTCGCCCGGGCCGAGCCGCAGCGGAGCCGTCTACACGTAGGGCAGGATCTCGGTCCCGACGGTCTCCACCACCTCGAAGCGGGGGTCGAACGGCGGCAGGATCATCACCTGGTCGAGTCCGGCGTCGTCGAGCGCCCGCAGCCGCTCGATCACCTCGTCGCGGGTCCCGACGATGCAACTGCCCTCGAGGAGCGCCGGGGTCAGGAACCGTCGCTCCTCGGGTAGGACCCAGCAGTTGTGGCCGGCGTGGACCCGCTGATGTCGACGCCCGGGCTCGACCTGTTCGACCTCGGCCCGGTACTCGTCCCAGACCTCGGCCACCGGCCCGCTCGGCTCGCGGCCGTAGTTGCGGAACTGGTCGTAGGAGTAGTGGAGCGAGGCGATGGCAAAGGCGCCGCAGAGGTCCTTGACCCGCTCGGAGTCGGTCGCCTCGCCGGGTTCCGTGACCACGATCGTGGTCAGCGAACACGTCAGGTAGTCGCTGCGGTCGATCGTGCGCCCGCCCTCGGTCGCGCCACGCTCCACCGGTCCCCAGAACCGGTCCATGAACGCCGGGTCCGGCGGGATCGACAGCACGGCCCCGTCGCCGTGGGCGCCGGCGAGCCCGAGGCTGCGCGGTCCGAACCCCGAGACGTACAGCGGGATCGGCGGCTCGAAGTCGACGAAGCCGTCGTCGGCCATGATGTGGCGGATCGGGGAGGTCCGGCCCCGCCAGGTGAACGGCCCCTCCTGCCCGGCCAGCAGCGGTCGCAGCTCGGTGAGGTAGCGGTCGAACTCGGCGATCGGCATCGGCTTGTGGCCCATCACCCGCATGGCGGTGTTGCCGGTGCCGATGCCGAGGAACGTACGGCCGGGGGCCAGCCGGTTGATCGTGGCGATCGACGCCGCCGTCACCGGCGCCGGCCGGGTGGCGGCAACGGCAACGCCGGTACCGAGCTGGATCCGCGACGTCCGATCGGCGGCGAGGGCCAGGCAGGCGTACGGGTCAGACCAGATCATGTGGCTGTCGGCCAGCCAGGCATGGGTGTAGCCGAGCTCCTCGGCCCGGACGACGTAGTCGATGTCGTCGATCTTGGAGGCGACGCAGATCCCGAGGTCCATGGGTCCGACCTCAGCGGAGCTCGCGGAAGAAGGCCCGCACGTCGTCGACGAACAGCTCCGGCTGCTCCATCGCCGCGAAGTGCCCACCCCGCTCCATCTCGGTCCATCGTCGGATGTCGGGGTAGACCGAGGCCGACCATCGGGGCGAGCTCGGCAGGATCTCCTTCGGGAATGCGGCGACCCCGGTCGGCACCACCACCGGGTCGGGCTGGTGCCGGCCGAAGCTCTCCCAGTAGAGCCGGGCCGACGACGTGGCGGCGGCGTTGAGCCAGTACAGCATGATGTTGTCGAGCAGCCGGTCCCTTGCGATGGCGTTCTCGGGATGGCCGTCCGGGTGGCCGCAGTCGGTCCAGGCCCAGAACTTCTCCAGTATCCAGGCCGCCTGGCCGGCGGGGGAGTCGGTCAGCCCGTAGCCGAGGGTCTGCGGTCTCGTCGCCTGCTGCTTCGAGTAGCCCGAGTCCCACTCCTGGTAGTGGGCCAGTGCGGCGAGCACGTTGCGCTCGACGTCATCGATGGGTTCGTCGCCCGGACCGGGCCGGCCGCGGGGCATGTTGACGTGGATGCCGATGCAGCCGGAGCCCGAGCGGCCACCGATGGCGGTGGTGACCGCCGAGCCCCAGTCGCCGCCCTGGGCGCCCCACCGGTCGTAGCCGAGCGCCTGCATGAGGGTGATCCAGGCGTCGGCCACCCGGTCGATGCCCCAGCCCGCCCGCTCCGGCTTGCCGGAGAAGCCGAACCCGGGCAGCGAGGGGCAGATCACGTGGAAGGCGTCACCGGGGTCGCCCCCGTTGGCCCGGGGATCCGACAGCGGGCCGATGACGTCGAGGAACTCGACCACCGAACCGGGCCAGCCGTGGGTGATGACGAGCGGCAGCGCGTCCGGCTCGGGGGATCGGGCGTGCACCAGATGGATGTCGAGCCCGTCGACGGTCTCGATCTCGTGGTCGAGCTCGTTGAGCATCGCCTCGGTTGCCCGCCAGTCGTACTCGTCGGCCCAGTACCGGCACACCTCCTCGACGTAGGCGAGGGGCACACCCTGGCTCCAGTCGTCGACCGTCTCGGCCTCGGGCCACCGGGTGCGGACCAGTCGGCGCCGGAGATCGTCGAGCACCTCGTCGTCGATCGCGATGGTGAAGGGCTTGGCCATGGCGGTCACCTCAGCAGACCGGGCGATGGTCCTCAAGTCGATCGGGGAGCGCCGTCTCGGGTGCCCGCGGCCCCTACAGTGAGCGAATGCCACCAGGGGACGAGCGACGGCGGTCGGATGCCGATCGGGTGGAGGAGCCCGTCACCGGCCAAGCCAGGCGTTTCGACGGGGCCACGGTGCTGGTGACCGGTGCGACCGGCTTCATCGGCGGCCACGTCGTCGACCTGCTGCATCGGTCGGGGGCCGAGGTCCACGCCATCCACCGTCGCCCCGACCCGGTGGTCTCGTTCGCCACGCCGGTCCATTGGCACCACGCCGACCTGACCGACGCCGAGGCGACCGCTGCGGCCGTCGAAGCCGCTGCGCCGGCGCACATCGTGCACCTGGCCAGCCTGGTCAAGGGTGCCCGCGACCCCGAGCTCCTGCTGCCGATGTTCCAGGCCAACGTGGCCAGCACCGTGCACCTGCTGGAGGCGGCGAGGACGACGGGGGTGTCGCGGGTCCTGCTCGCCGGTTCGCTCGAGGAGCCCGGCCCGGGGGAGGCTCCGTCGTCGCCGTACGCGCTCAGCAAGGCGGCGAGCCACCTGTACGGCGACCACTATCGATCCAGCGCCGGCGTCGAGGTGGTCAACCTGCAGATCTTCATGGTCTACGGGCCGGCGACGCCGGACGGCTCGAAGCTCGTTCCCTACGTGACCAACCAGCTGCTCGATGGCCGGTCGCCGGAGCTGTCCTCCGGCTCCCGACTGGTCGACTGGGTCTACGTCGGCGACGTGGCCGAAGGCGTGGCCCGCTGTTGCCTGGCCGACCCGGTGCCGACGGCGCCGGTTCCGCTCGGTACGGGGGCCCTGCACTCGATCCGAGAGGTGGTGGAGACGCTGGTCGAGGCCACGGGCTCGCCGGCCCAACCCCGCTTCGGCTCCATGGCCGACCGCAGCGACGAGGTGGTCAGGGCCGCCGACGTCGACTGCACCAGGTCCCAGCTCGGCTGGGCTCCGTCGACCACCCTGGCCGAGGGGCTCGCCGCCACCGTCGACTGGTACCGCCGACACCGCACCGGGGCCCCGGTCGGCGGCTGAGCCACGGAG
>JBCCVL010000092.1:0-24269 GCA_039195375.1 Actinomycetota bacterium | reverse complement strand
GTCGCCTCCGTCTACGAGTTCCGGGACGAGACCGAGGCCGAGTTCTACCTCGAGGACGGCCTGATCACCATCGGCGGCTACGGCGGCACGTTCTTCGACATCCCCGGCCTGCCCGGCGTCCGCGGCTTCGCCCAGGAGATCCCCGGCGACGGTGAGGCGAGCGCCGACCTGGTGTCGCTCGGCGCCTCGTTCAAGCGCGGTGATCGCTGGTACCTGCTCTACTTCCTCGGCTCACCCGACCGGGTCACGCCGGAGGTGCTCGTCCCCGCCGTCGCCGCCCAGATCGAGGCCGTCGACGCGGTCTAGGCCCGTGAGCCACGGGCGTATGACGACGGCGTTCAACTAGCGTCCGGCGATGGATCTGCGCGGCAGTCACGTGGTGGTCACCGGTGCATCGAGGGGCATCGGGGCGTCGATGGCCAAGGCGTTCGCCGGCGCCGGGGCCCGGGTCTCGCTGGTGGCCCGCAGCGCCGAGCAGCTGAACGCCCTGGCCTCCGAGCTCGGCGGGACCGCCTTCCCGTCCGACCTGCTCGACGCCGAGATCGTCGACGGGCTCGTCGACCGCATCGAGGGCGAGGCCGGACCGATCGACGTGCTCGTCAACAACGCAGGCCTGGTCTACACCAGCTTCCTGGCCAACCAGTCCCCCGACGAGGTCCGGTCGGTGGCCCGCCTCAACTACGAGGCGCCGATCATGCTGACCCACCAGCTCCTGCCCCGGATGATGGAGCGGGACCGGGGCCACCTCGTGTACACCAGCTCGCTGGCCGGCACCGCCGGCTTCCCCGGCCTCACCGTCTACTGCGGCACCAAGGCCGGGATCAACAACTTCGTCAACGCCCTGCGGCTCGAGCTGAAGGGCACCTCGATCGGCACGACGGTGGTGGCGCCCGGCCCGGTCGACACCGACATGGGTGATCAGCTGGAGGCGCCCGACCTCGTGCCGACGATGAAGCGTCTCCGGCTGCTGCAACTCGTGCCGACCAAGGACCCGGACTGGCTGGCCGCCCAGACCGTCGCCGCAGTCGAGAGCGGCAAGGCCAACGTGCGGAGCCCGAAGCGGCTCAGCAGCAACTTCTGGCTCAACGCCGCCCCGTCGAAGATCACCGCCTGGTCACTCGGCGGCGTCGCCACCGGCCCGAAGGCCTAGGACCGACGTCGGCCGACCGCCGCTCCCCTGCAGGCACCGCCACGCCGCACCGACCCGGTCGCCGGTCTGACGTCGGTCGCGCCCCTGGAGTAGTTTGACGGTCGAAGGGACACCCGAGGGGAAGGACCGGCCATGGCCTACGAGGACGCCGAGACCGATCTGGACACCGTCACCGACTGGGTGAACGACTGGGACTGGCTCGACCCGCAGTGGGGTCCGAACGCCATCGACATCTGGAACCAGGTCCGGGCCGAGACCGACATGGCCAGCACCGAGCGCTACGGCCGGGCGTTCATGCCGGTCACGATGGACGCCGTCCAGTCGGTGGCGCACGACACGGAGAACTTCTCGTCGATCTGGGTCGGCGTCGCCAGACCCGATGCGGTTCGCGTCCCCGCCCCGCCGATCACCTCGGATCCGCCGGACCACCAGGGCCACCGCCGGCTGCTGTTGCCGTCGTTCAGTCCCAAGGTCATCAACCTGATGGAGAAGGACCTGCGGGACTACTGCCGGTCGCTGATCGCCGATCTCGACGGGGCGAGTCGGGCCGACGCCGCCGGCCAGTACGCCCAACACATCCCGGTCCACGGCATCGCCCAGCTCCTCGGGGTCCCCGAGAGCGACGCCGACATGTTCCGTGACTGGATCTTCCGGAACTTCCAGCTCGCGCCGAAGGACAACACCGTTCGGGTGAAGCTGTTCGAGGAGATGGGTGAGTACTTCAGCCGACTGATGGCCAGGCGGCTGGAGGAGCCGGCCGAGGACATGGTCACGCTGGTGGCCAACGCCGAGATCGACGGCGAACCGGTGTCGGAGGAGCTGAAGATCGGCTACATGCGGCTCCTCATCCTTGCCGGCATCGACACCACCTGGAGTGCGATCGGTTCGGGCCTGTGGCACTTCGGCCAACACCCCGAGCAGCGGGCTGCGCTGGTGGCCGCGGATGACGACGACCTCCTGTGGAACACCGCGAGCGAGGAGGTGCTCCGCTACTACGCACCGGTCACGATGGCCCGCAAGATCATCGCCGACACCGAGGTGGCCGGCTGCCCGGTCCACGCCGGCGACCAGATGCTGCTGACCTTCCCGGCCGCCAACCACGATCCAGAGGCGTTCGAGGCGCCGGAGGAGTTCCAGATCGACCGGGCCAGGAACCGCCACGTGGCGTTCGGCCTCGGGATCCATCGCTGCCTCGGCTCGAACCTGGCCCGGCTCGAGCTGGTGGCGGCGCTGCAGGAGTGGATCCGGGCGTTCCCCGACTACGAACTCGATCCCGACGCCGAGACCACCTGGGCGAACGGGCAGATCCGGGGTCCCCGCACCATCCCCGTGCTCCTCAACCGCTGAGCGGCGGGTCGGTCCGCCGACCCCGACGCCACGGCGGGCCGGCCAAGCGGGCACGGTCGGCGGCGAACCGGTATCTTCGGCCAAGCCGCCGCCACAGCACTGCACGTTGGACGACGAGAGGACCGGCTCATGGGGACGCACTGGATCGTGGAGGGTGAGGTCGATCCTCGCTGGCCGCTCAACACCAGGGGCAACATCGGCGAGGTCTTCCCCGAGGTCCTGACCCAGGTCACCTACCACCTCGGGGTCAAGCCGGCCGAGGCGGGCTGGCGCCAGGGCTTCGACGAGATGGGCATCACCAAGTCGGGCGACTTCTCGTCGGATGAGCCGGTGATCATCGGCTGCTACGGCGGCTACGGCTACCTCAACATCTCGTATCTCCGCATCGTCGGCGTCCGGGCGCCCGGCTCCAGCCCCGAGGCGATCGACCTCAGCCTGTTCGGCGAGGGTGACCCGCCGCCCTACGAGGCCCGCCCGGGCGACAAGTCGATCGGCAACAGCCTGAAGATGTTGCGGTACGTGCTCAAGGCGCTCGGCACCAAGGACGAGCCCGACTGCGTCGAGGACAGCAGGCTCCGGCTGGCCCGCTTCCAGGCCTCCCAGCCGTCGCTCGACGCCGACGACGCTGCACTGCTGGCCTACCTCTACCGGTTCCCCGACGAGATGCAGCTCCAGTTCCGCAACCACATGATCACGACGTTCACCACGTCGATCGTGACCGGCGTACTGGCCGACGGCACGGTCGCCGCCGGCCGTCCCGAGCTGTTGACCGACCTCACCGCGGCCGTCGGCGACGTCGCCTCCGCCGCCTACTCCCAGGCCCTCTACCAGGTCTCGAAGCTGGCGGCGGCCGAGCCCGCCGTCGGTGCCGCGTTCGACGAGGGCGTCGAGGGACTCGGCGACCGGCTGGCCGCCATGGACGAGGCCGGTCCGTTCAACGAGGCGTTCGCCGACTTCATCGAGCGCTACGGCCACCGGGGCCCGAACGACTGGGAGATGTCGGCCCGTACGTGGGAGAACACGCCCGAGTTGGCCTATGCCGCCATCGACGTGATGCGCCAGTCGGAGCACGACCTCGACCCGTCGACCCGTCTCGGCGACGTCGAGGCGACGCGCACCGCGGCGGCGGAGATCGTCCGCCCCCACCTCAACTTCCTCGACAAGCCCAACTTCGACAAGGCGGTCAAGGCCATCCGCCACTGGGTCCGTGGTCGGGAGGCCACCCGCGACCTCTGCATCCAGCTCTACCTCCCCGCCCGCCGGGTGTTCTTCGAGCTGGCCAGGCGGGGGGCGGAGCGGGGTGGCACCCAGAACCTGCGAGACGTCGCCCTGCTCCATCCCCGCGACGAGCTCCCCGGCTACCTGGAGGATCCCGCCCCCTACCTCGACGACCTGGCCGAGCGGGTGGCGCTGCGGGACCGGTTCGCCGCCATCGAGCCGCCGTTCTTCATCTCCGCCCAGGGCGAGGTGCCGAGCATCGAGGAGCTGGAAGCGGCCAAGGCCGACGAGGAGGCCGTCGTCGCCGCCGACGCCGGCGACGTGCTCAGCGGCGCCCCCGGCTGCGCCGGCAAGGCAACCGGTCGGGCCCGGGTCGTGCTCGACCCCGCCGACCCGGCGGGCATGGAGCCGGGCGACATCCTCGTCGCCCCGCTCACCGACCCGGCGTGGACCCCGCTGTTCCTGCCCGCGGCCGCCGTGGTGGTCAACGTCGGGGCGCTGATGAGCCACGCCGTGATCGTGTCCCGCGAGCTCGGCATCCCGTGTGTGGTCGCGGTCGACGGGGCGACCGAGCGGATCCAGGACGGGGCGATGATCGAGGTCGACGGGACCGCCGGCACGGTCACCGTCGTCGGTTGACCGGCCCGCTGCGGTCCGCACGGGTCCCAGTGGCACGGGCGGGCCGGCGCTGATGGCCGGTCGCTTCGTCGTCTACGGGCCGGGGGCGGTCGGCGGTGTCATCGCCGGTGGCCTCGCCGGCGCCGGGCACGACGTCGCCCTGATCGCCAGGGGCGACCATCTCCTGGCGCTGCAGGCCGACGGGCTCACCTTCCATCACCACGGCGGGACCGACGTCCATCGCCTGCGTGCGGTCGCCGATCCTGGTGACCTGGCCCTGACCGCCGACGACGTGGTGATCCTGGCCATGAAGACCCAGCACACCGAGGCCGCCATCGACGTGCTCGCCCGCTCGGCCCCGCCCGAGCTGGCGGTGGTCTGCGCCCAGAACGGTGTGACCAACGAGCGGCTGGCCCTCCGGCGCTTCGCCAACGTGCACGGGGTGGCGGTGATGCTGCCGGGCACCCACCTCAAGCCTGGCGTGGTGGTCGGGCTCGGACGGCCCTGGTTCGGGGTGCTCGACATCGGCCGCTACCCCGCCGGAGTCGATGCCACCACCGAACGGGTCGCCGCGGCGCTGACCGACGGCAACTTCCGATCGGTTGCCGACCCGGCCGTGATGCGCCACAAGTACGCCAAGCTGCGACTCAACACCGGCAACGCGATCGACGCCGCGGCCGGTCTGGCGGCCCGCCGGTCCGAGGTCGGTCGGCGAGCGGCACGGGAGGCGCTCGAGGTGTTCTCGGCGGCCGGGATCGACGTGGCCACCCGGGACGAGGTCACCGCCAGGCGCGACGGCTTCGAGACGGCCGACGTGCCAGGACACGAGCGGGCGGGCTCGTCGTCGTGGCAGAGCCTGGCCCGTGGCGGCGGATCGATCGAGGCCGACTTCCTCAACGGGGAGATCGTGCTCCTCGGCCGGCTCCACGGCGTGGCGACACCGGTCAACGAGGCGTTGCAGCGGCTGGCCAATCGGCTGGCGGCCGATGGCGTCGCCCCCGGGTCGATGTCGCTCGACGAGGTCGAGGCCCTCGTCCTCGGGCGGTGACCACCATCGGCCCGGACCGGTGCCGGGAGCTGCTCGACGAGGCGCCGGTCGGGCGGCTGGCCACCGTGACCGGCGATGGTCGACCACACCTGGTCCCCTGCTGCTTCGTGCTCGTCGGCGACCACCTCTACTCGGTGGTCGACGGCAAGCCGAAGTCGACGAGCCAGCTCCGCCGGCTCGACAACATCCGGGCCAACCCGGCGGCCGCCCTCCTCGTCGACCACTACCACGACGACTGGACGCAGCTGTGGTGGGTGCGGGCCGACGGCACCGCACGGGTGATCGACCCGGTCGCCGGCCTTTCCATCGGCGACCGGGTCGAATATGTGGCCGCCGTCGACGCCCTGGTCGAGTCCTACCCGCCGTATCGGGAGACCCGCCCAGACGGCGCATTGGTGGCCATCGACATCGACCGGCTCAGCGGTTGGGCCTGGTCGGACGGCTGAGCTTCACGGCTGCTGGGTCCTGGCGCTCGGTGAGCGGGTCCAGTGCGCCACCGGCCGGAAGCTGGCCGAGTGCAACACGTCGTTCGGTGTGATCCAGTCCCTCGTCTCGCTCGCTGTGGCCGGCACCTCGCCCTCCAGCTCGTGGCGGAGCGGGACCTGGATGGGTGAGCCGACGCCGGCGAAGGCGTCGTGGACGAACCGGGCACAGGTGGTGACCCGGGACTCCCCGTCACCGGCCTTCTGCTTGCGATCGTCGCCGATCAGGTCGGCCTGGGCCTGCATCAGGTCCTTCATCCGGTCGAACAGCGCCAGGGTGAGCTTGGCCGACAGCTCCTCCTCGACCGACGAGGCCATGTAGGCCCGTTTGATCCAGAAGTCGGCCAGGTCGACCAACTGGTGGTAGTCGAACAGCTCGATCGGATTGGCCTCGTCGAGCGGGGCGAGCATGAAGCGGACGATCCCGTCGACGTCGAGCTCGCTCGGCTCGAACCACCGCATGGCCGTGACTGCGTCGAACTGGAGGCCACCGCCGACCTCCCCCGAGCGGACCTTCAGCAGCACCGACAGCGGGATCAGCCACACCGTGCCACGACGGCGGGCGACGTTGCGATCGAGCAGCTGCTCCTTGTCTGCCGCCGTGAGGCTGCGGGCGCTGAGCCCGGCGTGGATCGTCTGGTTCGCCTCGAGACCGGCGAGATCGCCGGAGGCGCCCCGGTCCTCGAGGTCGCCGAGCCAGAGCCCGACGTGGTTGTAGCTGGTGCCGTCGATCCATTGCAGGAGCCGGTCGAAGGGGTCGGTGCCGCTGAAGACCAGCACGTCGCCGGGGTCGAGCAGGTCCATGAACTCCTGGGTGTCGTCGGTGGTGATCATCCGTCGCTTCTCCTCCGTTGGTCGGCTCGGATCGGTTCCAGGTCTCGGCGCAGACAGGCGGGCAGGCGCTCGACGATCGCCCACAGGGGCATCGCCAGGTTGCGAGGCAGGTCGGAGCGGGGGACCCGACCCCGATGCAGCCCGACGACGTGGCCCGTCGACAGGTCGACCAGCGGCGAGCCCGAGCTGCCCGGCATCGTGCTGCAGTCGTGCAGGAGTTCGGAGTTGGTGACCGTGCGGAGGAGGCCGGGCGAGGCCCGCTTGCGGCCCCGGAGGTCCGGCCCGCCGAGCAGGAGGATGGCGGCGGCGTCGCTGACGTTCTCGTCGCCGGCCTCGTTCGGGTAGCCGATGGCGGCGACGACGGCATCCTCGTCCGGCGGCATGCCCGGGGTGATCACCTCGCCAGACGACGGGGCCCGATCGAGGCGGAGCACGGCGACATCAAAGCGTCGATCATCGAACTCGGTTCCGGCCAGACCGTGCTCGGACGGCTCCCCCTGTGGCGGCGCCACCCGGACCACCTCGGCCACGTCGACCCCGTACTCCCAGCCGAACGCCACCCGGGTCCCGACGATGTCGCCGATGTCGACGACCACGTGGCGACTGGTCATCAGCAGGTCGGGCCCGATCAGGAAGCCGGTTCCGGTGGCGTACATCGGACCGAGGATCTTGCCGACCGACTCGGCGACCGGCAGCGGTCCGGTGAGCACCATGGCGTCGTCGTCGACCCGCCCGACGTGGACGGGCATCCGGTCGACCACCGCCGGGAGGGGGCGGGAGCCGGCCGTCGGGTCGACCACGCTGGAGCCGGCGAAGGCGGATCGGGAACCGCCGTGGCCGACCGGCGGGGTGAGCGCAACCTCGCTCGGTCGGCGCAGACCTCGGGCCCGGCACGCCCGCAGTGGGAGGTGTTGATGGCCGATCGGACCCTCGATCGGCTGTGCACCCGCAACCATGACCGAAACCTATGGGGCGTCGGTGAAAGGCTGGTGAGAACGGCGGTCGGGGCCGCCGCGACCTCAGGCCGGGGAGCCTCCCGACACGTCGAATCCGAAGTCGGTGGCCAGCTCGACGACCCGCGTCCGCCACGGCTCGGCCCCGGCGGTCCGGCACTGCGCTTCGGCCGACCGCAGGCGGACCTCGGCCGCCTCGCTCCGGCCGCGGAGGGCGGCCAACAGTCCGAGATACAGGTCGACCGGCCCCCAGACGGCCACGGGGACCCCGACCGGCACCCACTGCCCGGCGAACGGTGTCAAGGTCCGCTCGAGGGCGACGGCGGCGTCCACGTCGGGAATCGCCGTCGTGGCCAGCTCGGCGGCCAGCGCCACCGCCGGCAACCAGAGCTCCTTCGGCGCCGGATCGAGCACCGACTCCCGCTCCTCGGCCCACCGGCGCTCGGCGTTGTACAGGTCGTCGTCTGCGGCCATGGCCTGGACGACGAGGAGGCGGGCGACCGGCGGGGAGTCGACGTCCACGGCCTTGTCGAGCACCTCGACGAGCGAGCCGAGCTGGCGAGCATGTCGCATCGTCTCGTGCAGCTGCATGCCGAACACGATGTCGGCATCGACCGGGTCGAAGCCCTTGCCGATGGCCTGGGCCTCGACCGCCAGCTCGTCGGCCCGGTCGAAACGGCCGGCCAGCCGCAGCAGAGCACCCTCGACCACGGCCGCGCGCCACTGGTAGCGGGGCATCGTGTGCTTGCGACCGAGCTGGCGGAGCGCATCGACCGTGGCCGCCGCGGCCTCGAACTCGCCGACAGCGACCTGATCGTAGGCCCGACACCCGAGCCCGCCGCAGAGCTGCCGGGTGAAGGCCGGGTCGCGCTCGGCCAGGGCGACGATCTCGTCAACGTAGCGGGCCCGGACCTCGGCGTCGGCCTGCGACTTGCCGGCCGAGTGGGCTGCGAGCAGGGCTTCGAGCACCGCCGCCGGGTCACCGACGGCCCTCGCCCGCTCGATCAGGTCCCCCGGCGGCCCGACCGGCTGCTCGGGGCGGCCCGGCAGGAGCGACTCGCCGAGCAGCGCAGCCTCGACCTTGATCGCCTGCGGGGTCGGCTCGTCGACCGACAGCTGGTCGTGGGCCTCGCGCAACAACCCGAGCCGGCCACCGGAGTCGAACACGACCCTGTGGTCCGGGCCGGTGGCCAGGACGGCCTCGGCCAGGCGGAACGGGTCGTTCATGCGGCGCGACGCCTCGACCGCGGCGTCGAGGCTCTGGGCGGCTGCGGTCCGCTCGCCGCCCCAGGTCTGGACGGTCCCCAGCGCGATCAACAGGTCGCAGATCCGATGCTCGGGCACGTCAAGGCCGTCGAGGGCGTCCAGCGCCCGGGTCAGGAGCCCGATGGCGCCATCGACGTCGAAGCGGGCGACCGAGCCCTGCGCCGCCTCGAGCGTGGTGGCCACGGCGTCGTCGGCGTCGACGAGCGGCAGGGCGCCGATCAGATGGGTGGCCCGCTCGCCCGGTCGCCCCTCGAGGTCGAGCTCCTCGATGGCGGCGGCGAACCGCCGATGCAGGCGGGCCCGGTGGTTGCGCCCGATGTCGCCGAGCACCGCCTCCCGGAGCAGCTCATGGGCGAAGTGGTAACGCCCGAGTACGCCGTCACTCGACTCGGCGATCAGGCGCTCGGCGACCCCGTGGTCGAGCAGAGCCGCGGTCTCGTCCTCGCTTCGGCCCGTGACCCGGGCCAGCACCTCCAGCTCGATGACCGGCCCGGCGACCGCCGCCACCTTCACGACGTCGGCCGCCTCTGGACCGAGTCGGCGCATGCGTCCGCGCACCGCCGCCTGCAGGTCCTCCGGTACGACGGCCTGGATGTGGCCGAGGGTGAACGGTCGACCGCTCGCCACCTCGGCCTGGACCGCCTGCACCATCTCGGTGACGTGCAGCGGGACGCCGTGACCGTTGGACTGGATCAGCTCGGCCACCGCCTCGGCCCGGTTCCGCTCGCCATGCGGCAACACGTCGGCCACCAGTCCCGCCACCGCCCGATCGTCGAGCGGTCCGAGCTCGACGGGCTGCCAGCGGTGCTCGGCAAGCAGGTGGGCCGAGGCGGCGATCGCCGATCGGGGTGGGACCAGGTCGTCGTCGCCGACCTCGTCGGCCCGGGGACGACCGGCGAACACGAACGACGGCGCCACCGTCGCCCGCGTCCCCAACCGGTCGAGGACCGTCAGGCTGGCCCGATCGGCCCACTGGACGTCGTCGAGCACGAGTACCGGTGCGTCGTCGCCGATGACGCCGAGGAGGATGTCGACGGCCCGGTCGATGCGACGATCGAGCCAGGCGCTCGGATCGACCTCGACGGCAAGCGACAGTCGGGGACCGCCGTCGCCAGGGGCCGGCGGCCCGTCGGACTCCTCCGCGGGCGCCAGCTCGGCGAAGCCGCTGAGGGCGGCGAGCGCCGTGGTGTCCTCGTGGCTGCAGCGCCCGTAGAGGACGCGACGCCCGGCGACGCTCAGCTCGGTTGCGAGCGCGGCCAGGAACCGGGTCTTGCCCATCCCGGCGTCGCCGATCACGACGACAGGCTCCGACCGCCCGTCGTCTGGCACGCCGACGTCCGGCGTGGCGCGCCTGGTCCCGGTGGCGTCCTGGTCGCCGGCCGGGACCGGGCCTCGATCGAGCAGCGCCAGGGTCCGGGCGAGCTCGGCGTCGCGGCCGTGGAACGCCGTGGCGCCCAGCGCCTTCAGGGCCGCCGGCAGCGGGGCGACCACGGTCGGCGTTCGCATCGTCTGGTGCGACGTCGGCCGTAGGACCCGATCGTCTCCTGACAGGACCTGGCGGGCCAGCCGTTCCAGCTCGCGTGGCACCTCGAAGCCGCCGTCGAGCAGCATCGTCCGCAGTCGCTCGTAGGCGTCGAGCGCCTCCCGGCGACGGCCGTCGCGGGCCAGGGCCACGATGTAACTCGCCCCGATCCCCTCGTCGGTCGGCGAGATCGCCGTCAACCGCTCCAGCTCCGGCAGGATCTCCCGATGCCGCCCGAGTTCGATCGCGGTCTCGACGTGCACCTTGGCCGTGGCCAGCCGCTCCCGAGTCAGGACGGCGACGTGGTCGACGACGGCCGGGAGGCCGTCATAGCCGGGGTAGGGCTCGTCGTCGCGCCAGAGGGCGAGCGCCTCGCCGGCGAGGCGATGCGCTTCGAGCAGGTCACCCCCGACGTGGAGCCGCCCGGCGTGTTCGCCACTGGCCAGGAAGCGGTGACCGTCGACGCCGACGACGCCGCCGTCGAGCTGGTAGCCCTCGCTGCCCCGGCTGGCGACCGGCCGGATGCCGAACCGCTCCTCGAGTGTGTTGTTCAGCTGCCAGACGGCGTTCTTGATCCGGTCGGGGATCTTGGCCCGGTCGGCGCCGGGACCCCAGAGCTCGTCGGCCAAACGGCTCGACGACGCTCGGTGCTCCGGGCTGACCGCCAGCACGATGAGCAGCTGGTGCGGCTTGTTGGAACCCAGGTCGAGGAGCTGCTCATCCTTCCGGGCGCGGACCGGACCGAGCACCTCGAGTACGACCGATTTCGCCGGCTCGTCCCCGGCGCCACCCTCCGGGCTCTCCACCAGCGCAAGCATAGGAGCGCGAGCGGGGCGAGGGCCCGTTCGGCGGTCCGGCGAGCGTCGGCTGCGGCCTCTCACCGCGCTTTCACTTCCTGCCGTCACGCTGGAGGTGTCCATGGAGGAGGGACGATGCAGACACGACGCTCGGTGCCGACGGTGCCACATTCAGAGGTGCCCTACTCGCCCAGCTCGCCGGCCAGGCCGGCGATCCCACCGACCGTGGCGGCAGCCGGCCACTCGGCGACGATGGACGCGACGGCGCCGGCACCGGTGTCGGACTCCCGGCCGGGCGACGCCCCGACCGCCAGGCGACGCCTGCGCCGACTCCCGATGCAACCGGCGACCGACCTGATCGACCTGGTGGCCGCCGTCCGGACCGGCACGCCGGGGGCGTGGGACGATCTGGTGGCCCGGCTGCTCCCGACGATCCGCGCCGCGGTCAACCGGTTCGACACCGATCTGGCCCTCCGGGACGACGCCGAGTCGGAGGCCCTGCGGGCCCTGTTCGAGAACCTGGACGCCATCGAGCACCCGGAACGGCTCCCCGGCTGGATCGCCCGGGTGGCGAGCAACGCCGCGGTCGACCTCATCCGCGTCGACCAGCGTCAGCGCGAGGCGGCGATGGCCGAGGCGGCCTCGACGACGCTGGAGATGTTCGACCGGGATCGGCTCGTCGAGTCGGAGGTCCGGGCGGTGCTGGCGGACGCCGTCGGTCGGCTGAACCAGCGGGAGCGGATCGTCGTGACCAGCCGACTCCTCACTGAGGAGCCGGAACCACTGAAGTCGATCCAGGCCCGAACCGGAGTGCCGAGCGGGGCGATCGGGCCGACGCTCGGTCGCAGCCTGTCGAAGTTGCGGCGCGATCCGGCGCTTCGCCACCTGCTGGCCTGACGACGCCGACCCGAGCGGGCGCGGACCGGCCGACGGGGTGAGACGTCGGCTGACGGCAGCCGCCGGCTGGGGTCGCGCCGGCGGCTGCCGCTCGCGGTCCGCCGCTCGCCGGTCAGGCGGCGAGCACCGGCGGGCGGGAACCGGGGGCCGGGCGGGGCGACGCAACGGTCAGGCGGCCGACGATCCGGTTGCGGACGACGGCGGGTGTCGACCGGTCGGTGATGGCCGAGACCACGTCCGGATGCAGCCCGAGGGAGCGGGCGAGCTCGGCGAGGGCGGCCAGCGTGGTGGCGTCGATGGCGTCGATGCCGTGGCGGTCGACGGCGTTGGCCACCGTCAGCAGGTCGTGGTGATCGAGGTCGAGCGAACGACCCCGGGTGGGGAAGGTAACCGTGGTCATGGAGTCAAACTACGACGGACCGAAGTCAAGCTCTAGCGATTACTTCTGGTAGTGGTCATCAGCTATGCTTATCAACATGTCCGGCCTCCGCGAGCTCGACGTCCGACACCTCCTGGCCCTGGAGGCGGTGGCCCGCGAGGGCACGTTCGGCCGAGCGGCCGTCAGCCTCGGCTACACCCAGTCGGCCGTCAGCCAGCAGATCGCCTCGCTTGAACGTCTGGTCGACGGCCGGGTGTTCGACCGTCCCGGCGGACCTCGGCCGGTCGAGCTCACCCCGCTTGGCGACCGCCTGCTCGACGGCGCCAGGGACCTGCTCGGCCGGATCGACGCCCTCGATGCCGACCTCGAGCGGTTCCGCACCGGCGAGGTCGGACGGCTCACGATCGGCACGTTCCAGAGCGCGTCGGCCACCCTCCTGCCAACCCTCGTCGCCCGCCTGCGGGAGCGGCACCCGCAGGTCGAGATCAACGTCTTCGAGTCGGACGACGACGAGGTGCTCGAAGATGCACTGACCCGCGGCGAGCTCGACCTCAGCTTCACCGTCGGCGATTGGGGCGACGGCTTCACCACCACCCAGCTGCTGACTGATCCCTTCGTGGTGGTGGCCCGCCCCGGCCAGTTCCCGGCCGGGCCGGTGCCGGTTTCCCGACTGGCCGAGGAACCCCTGATCGGCCAGAACCCCAACTCGTGCCAGCGGCTCAACGAGGCCGGTCTGCGTGAGCGGGGCCTCGACCCCGAGTACGTCTTCCGCACCAACGACAACGGCACCGTGACGGCGATGGTGCGCTCCGGGCTCGGGGTTGCCGTGCTGCCGCTGCTGTGCGTCGAGCCGGACGACCCCCGACTGGCGCTGCACCCCCTCGACCCGCCGATGCCCGATCGGGCCATCGGGCTGTGCTGGCGCGGCGGGCGTTCCCTGGCTCCGGTGGCCGAGCGCTTCGTCGAACTGGCCGGCGAACTCGGGGCCGAGGTCGCGGCCCGGCCGATGACCGCGCTCGCCTGAGCGAACCGGCACCGCCGACGAGTCGACATGCCGACGGGTCGACCCGCCGACCCAGGGAGCGGGCGACCGGATCGGCGTCAGGGCCCTTCGACCCTGGCGGCGACACCACCGGCCAGGATTACGGTGACCGCGTGAGCACCATCGTCGACATCATGAGCACCGAACCGACCACGATCGATCGATCGAGCCCCCTGTCCGAGGCCTACGACATCCTCAACCGGGCCCCGTTCCACCATCTGATCGTCGTCGAGGGCGACGAGCCCGTCGGCATGGTGGCCAGCAGCGACATCCTGCGATTGGTCTACGACGCCGACGGCACCGACGAGCAGCGGTTGCGGACGTTCCTCGACCACCAGTTCGTCATCGACGACGCCATGACCGAGGAGCTGCGAACCATCCCGAGTTCGGCCTCGGTCCGCGACGCCGCCGGGGCGCTGGCCGACGGCCTGGCCCACTCCGTGCTGGTGATGGACGACGACGCGCTCGTCGGGATCGTGACCACCACCGACCTGGTCCGCCACCTCCGCGACCACGGCTGACACCCGACCGGCTGCGCCGGATCGACGGGTGTCGGCGTCGGCTCCTAGGGTTTGGGGACACGTCCGATCCTGGAGGCCGTCGATGACCGTCCTGCACCCACGAGGGGTCAACCACCTGGCCCTGTCGACCACCGACATGAAGGCCCAGCTCCAATTCTGGTGCGACGTGCTCGGCTGCCCGCTGAAGGCCCTGTACTGGATGCACGGTGTCGAGGGCTGCTACCACGGCTTCGTCGAGCTGTCGCCCGACAGCTACGTGGCCTTCGTGCAGCACCCCGAGAACGGCAAGGAGATCGAGTGGGGCGTCAGCCACGCCGGATCACCCGGCGGGCCGGTGACCGCCGGGGCCATGCAGCACGTCGCCTTCCACGTCGACTCCCTCGATGATCTCCTCGCCCTGCGGGACCGGATCCGCAGCCGGGGGGTGCAGGTGATGGGCCCGATCGACCACGGCTTCATCCAGTCGATGTACTTCGCCGGCCCGGAGGGCCTGAGCCTGGAAATCGCCACCGGGTCCGCCATCGACGAGCGGGCCTGGATCGACCCCGAGGTGACGGGCCTGTGCGGGATCACGGCGAGCGAGCTGGCGGAGCTCGTCAGCCCTTCGACCTACGACCGGCCCGAGGCGCCGGTGACCCAGCCACCGTTCGACGAGGCGCCGTTCCACATGTTCCCTCCCGAGCGGTGGAAGGAGACGATGTCGGTCCCAGACGACGTCATGTGGGAGCACGCCAGCGAGACGACGCCACCGGTGCAGGTCGACGACTGACGGCCCCGGGCCCGGTGCCGGTCGGGCGTGACCGACACTGACGGCGGCCGCCCGCCCGCAGGTCAGCGGCGGCGGGTCAGCGGTGGCGGGTCAGCTGCGGCGACTCGACGCCGCAGTGGAATCGGCCGGCGTCATCCCCGTCACCTGCGGCGACGGCCTCATCGATCGGGATCCCCTCCTCGATCGGGCGACCGTCGAACAACAAGGCCGATGACAGCGCACCGAGGGCCACCAGGGCGGCGCCGACGTACATCGCATCGTCGAAGCCGGCGGTGAGCTGCTCGGGATCGGACAGGGCGCCGCCGGTCAGGCCGACCAGTGGCGGCACTGCGGCCACGGTCAGCAACTGCCCGGTCCGGCTGATGGCGTTGTTGACCCCGGAGGCGACGCCGGCCCGGTCGTCGGAGATCGAGCCGAGGGCGGTTGCGGTCACCGGGGCGACGCTGGCGGCCAGGCCGAGGCCGAAGACCAGCACGGCCGGGAGCACGTCGGTCAGGTAGCCGTCGCCCGGCCCGATCCGGGCGAACAGCACCATGCCGGCGGCGATCAGCAGCGGCCCGACGGTGAGCGGGAGACGTGGGCCGATTCGTCGCGACACCGAGCCGGCGGTCGAGGACAGGACCAGCATCAGGATCGTGATCGGCAACAGTGCGAGGCCGGCCGCCACCGGCTGCCAACCGAGGCTGACCTGCAGCTGGATCGTGAGCAGGAAGAACACCATCCCCATGCCGCCGTAGACGAGCAGCGTGACGATGTTGGCGGCCAGGAACGGTCGGACGGTCAACAGGTCGAGTGGGAGGAGCGGGTTCGGGTGGCGTCGCTCGTTCACCCCGAGGGCCAGCAGCGACACGACGGCGACGATCACCGCCGCGACGTCGAGCGTGCCGAAGCCACCGTTCGGTCCCTCGATCAGAGCGAACGAGGCGGCGCCGAGGGTGACGGTGGTGAGGACGGCGCCGCCCGCGTCGAGCGGCTTGCCGACAGACGACCGGTCGAACGACTCGGGCACCGCCCTGGCCAGGAGCAGCACGGCCAGCGCAACGGGGAGGTTGATCAGGAACACCAGCCGCCACGACAGGTCGACCAGCAGGCCGCCGACGAGGGGGCCGATGGCGCCGGCGACGCCGCCGAGGCCGGACCACTGGCCGACGCCGCGACCGCGGTCGTCCGGACGGAGGGTGGCCTCGATGATGGCGAGCGAGCCGGGGGTCAGCAGCGCCCCGCCGACCCCCTGCAGCAACCGGGCGGCGATGAGGACCTCGACGTTGGGGGCGAGGGCGCACAGCACCGAGGCCGCAGCGAACCAGGCCACCCCGAACCGGTAGATCCGGAGACGGCCGAACCGGTCGCCGAGGTTGCCACCGATGAGGATCAGTGAGGCGATCGTGAGCAGGTAGGCGTTGACCACCCACTGCTGCTCGCCGGTGCTGGCATCGAGATCCTGGGCGAGGGTCGGGAGGGCGACGTTGACGACGGTCGCGGTGAGCATCGCCACCGCCGAACCGGCGACGGTCGTGGCGATCACCGATCGTCCCTGGGGGCTGTCGAGGGCGACGTCACCGGCCGCTGCCGCAGTCATGGGCCAACCCTCCCACACCCCGATGCCGTCAGGAACTCCCGGCGACCGAAATCCGGGAATCTCGGCCAGCCGGTAAACCTCGCCGGCCTCCCGGTGGTGTGGATGATGTGCGTGGAAGACTCGACACCATGGCGCCTCCACCGACCGGCGAGCCCGAGCTCGCCGGCTACGGCTCGTTCTACCGGCGGGAGCTGCCGGCCCTGACCGCCCTGGCCGCGGCCGTGACCGGCAACGACCTGGTCGCCGAGGACCTGGCTCAGGAGGCCCTGGTCCGGGCCTACCGACGTTGGGACGTGGTGTCGACCTACGACAAGCCGGGGGCGTGGGTCCGGCGGGTCACCATCAACCTGGCGCTGTCGGCCCGCAAGCGGGCGACCGCCGAGATCAAGGCCCGGTTGCGGCTCGGCCAGGCGCCGGTGCTGGCACCGGCGCCGGCGATCCACGGCGACGTGTGGGCCGCCGTCCGCCAGCTGCCAGGCCAGCAGCGGGCGGCCGTTGCCCTCCACTACCTGGAGGACCGTCCCGTCCGCGAGATCGCCGAGATCCTCGACTGCGCGGAGAGCACGGCCAAGGTCCACCTGCACCGGGGCCGGACCGCCCTCGCCGCCCGACTCGATCCGACCGGGACCGAACCGAACGAAGGAGCCGACCGATGACCGCAGACGACCGCATCCGAGCCGCCTTCGAGGATCTGTCCGACCGGGCAGCCCGCAGCGCGGCCGGCGCCGACCGCCCCGTTCCCGACGCCGGACGGAGCGGTGGACGAGGTGCCTCCTCGAGCCCCTGGCTCCGGCCGGGCCTCGCCGTCGCCGGGCTCGCCGTCGCCGTGGCCGCCGGGGCTGCGGCCGTGACGCTCGGCGGTGGCGGTGGCGGCGACGGCCAGCAGGTGGCGACCGAGACCCCCACCTCGCTCGACGGCTCCGCCGACTCCGACGATGCCGGCGGAGCCGACGACAGTCGACCGGTGGCCACGACCGACGAGGCCGTCGATCCGGACGCCGACTCGACCGGATCGACCACCGATCCCACCGTCGACCCGGTGCTGGACGCCGGCCGGTACCGGGTGGCAACGGCGGCGGTGGCCGCCGACACGGCCGACCCGTTCCTCAACGTCCGGGCCGCGCCCGACGCCGGGGCCGAACTGGTGGCCAAGCTGCCGGCGGCCTACGTCGGCCTGGACGCCACCGGTCGGACCGAGACCGCAGCCGACGGTGGCACCTGGCTCGAGGTCGCCCTGCTCGATCCGGTGCCGCTGGCCGACCCATCGCTGGCCGACGGGGGCGACGGGGTGCCGGTGTCCGGCTGGGTCAACGCCGGCTTCGTCGAGGCGTTGCCCGATGGCCTGGCGGTCACCACCGATGAGTTGCCCGCCTGCGGCGGCCCCGGCGCCGACGGTGATGACGGTGGTGGCGGCGGTGCCGCAGCGGACGCCGGCGGGCTCGATGACGGTCACGTCTACGCCGTGCGGTCCGGGTATGTCAGCGGCGACTGCCTCCGCATCGTGCTGACGTTCGGCGCCGGCTCGGCCCCGTTCGTGTGGGGCGAGCTGCCGGGCGGCACCGGGCCGGCGACGGCCGTGCCGGCGGTGTTCACGACGCAGAGCGGTGGGTCTGGCATCATCGTCGACCTCGGTCCGGTCGACTCGGCGTGGCCGGCGGCCACCGAGACCGGCGACGGGGTCTACATCGTTCGGGCCGACGACGGGCGGCTCGATCTCGTTGTTCCCGTTGCCGCGCAGGAGGCGGGGGTCACCGCACTGCCCGGCCGGGGTCTGGTCGTCGTCGACCTGGTCGTCGAATCCGACCCGCCGGACGACGATCAGGGTGTGGTCCTGGTCTCACCGACGATCGTGACCGCCGGCGGGATCGAGGTCGGCGGCCTGGCCCGGCCGTTCGAGGCGACGCTCGGCGTCGACGTGGTCGACCTGGACGGCAACCCCATCGAGGCGGTGTTCTCCGGCAGCGACTTCCTCGGCACGATCCGCACCACCGAGTACGGGGTGCGCACGACCGACTGGACCGAGGCGTGGGGGCGGTTCGTCGTCCGGGTCGAGGACCTGGCCCCCGGCACCTACCTCCTCCGCCTCGATCCCGGCGGCGGGGCCGAGGTGTCGGAGCCTCGGGTCATCCGGTTCGCGGTCGAGGACGCCGGGGAGGCACCGTCGTTGGCAGACCAGGCCGAGCTCGCCATCGCCGATGCGCTGATCGATTTCGCCAGCGGCCCGCTGATCACGCCGCTCCCGTTGGCCGACGAGGTCGTGCTGGCCCTCGGGCCCGACGTGGACCGGGCGGTCCCCGCCGCCGAGCTCAGCGAGCCGGGGGCCTGGGCCCTCGGCGCACCGGACGGGTTCGCCGGCTTCTCGGGACCGTTCAACCCCCTCGACCAGTTGCGCCGGTCGGGTCATCGCATCACCACGGGCCCGGTCGCACCGTGTGCCGGCCCGCCCCGCGACTGGCCGGCGGCGCTCGACGGGCTCCGCCAGGTCAACGTCGAACCGATCGGCATCGATTCGTGCATCGCCTGGTACGGCGTTCACCTCTTCCTCGACGACGAGGACCGCATCGCCGGAGTCGTCCTCGACCTGTTCGGGCCGTGACCACGCCGGCGCCGGACCCGAGGGCCGTCACCCGGCCACGGACACGACCCGGCACCGGCGCCGCCGCCCCAGGAGAGAGGGGACGGCGGCGCCGCCGATCAGCCGGTGGTCATCGGTAGTAGCCGAGGATCACGCCACGGGCGTGGGTCGATGGTGACCCGTCGTTGTTCGGGGTGTTGACGAAGAGGTCCATCTGGCCGGCGGCCGAGAGCGGGACGACGACGGCGTTCGAGTTGTTCATCGCCGGCGTCAGCGGGGCGAAGTTGAGCACGCCGCCGGTCGGGGTCGAGCCCGTGGCATAGGCCCGGAAGTTGCCGACGATGTTGGGGGTGATGGCCACCAGGTTGACCAGCACCGCCGACGCCCCTGCCGGCACCCCGCACGTCCCGCCGTTGCCGCCGCCCTGGTTGGCCAGACCGGACCCGGTGACCTGGTAGGTCGTCACTCCCCCGTTGCCCGAGCCTCGCAGACCGAGGAAGCCGCCGCTCGCCCCCTGCCCGTTGCGGGTGTCGAAGAAGGCGCAGGGGTTGAGCTCGTTGTAGTCGTCGCCGACCTCGTCGGACAGATAGCCGAGGGCGACCAGGCGGACGTTGACCGTCGGCGAGCCGCTGAGCGACCCGATGTCGACCGCCATCGTGCCAGCCGCCGTCAGCGGCACGACCACGGTCGTGGCGTTGTTGATCGGCAGGTCGGCGAAGTAGGTCACCGGCTCGGTCGCGGTGCTGCCACCGGTCCCGGCGGCCAGGAACCCGGCCCCGCCATCGGCGCCGACGGCGACGAGGTTGGCGACGATGGCGTCGGCCCCGGCGGGGATGCCGCAGTTGGTGTTGCCGCCGCCCTGGGCCGAGCTGAAGTTGCCGACCACGTCGACGTCGGGATAGGCCGCACCGGGCCCGAACGGACCGACGAAGGCACCGGACGGGCCCTGGTTCGATCGACTGTCGGCGAACGCACAGGGCGTGACGCCGTTGTAGGTCAGCGTGCCGCTCGACGAGTAGTAGCCGACGACGACGAGCCGGACGCCGGTGGCGGAGTTGTTGGCGAACACGTCGACGTCGCCGCTGGCGCCGAGAGGCACGGCCACCGTGTTGGCGTTGTTCAGCCCGTTGTCGATGTAGTTGACGACACCGCCGTTGGCCACGACACCGGACTCCGAGAGCCGCAGGTTGCCGACGCCCTGGGCGTCGGTGGCCGAGATCGTGTAGAGCACACCGGTGGCGCCGGTCGGCACGCAGGTCGTGACCGGCACGCCCTGATTGCCCGGCAGGGTGCCGGCAACACGGATCGTCCTGGTGCCGTTGGCCGGGATCGGTCCGCCGAGCGACCCACCGGCCGTGTCGGAGTCGTACACCGAGCACGGCTGGGGCAGGACGGTCAGGTCGAACGCCGGTGGAACCGCCGACAGCGCCTGGACGAGCCCGTGGCCGGCCAGTGGGTCGACGCCGGGGGTCTCGATGTCGAGTGCGGTGTCCTTCAGCCGGTCGTAGACCTGGTCCGGCCGCAACGTCGGCTGGCCCTCCAGCATCAGCGCCGCCACCGCTGCGGCGTGGGGCGCAGCGGCCGAGGTGCCGAAGAAGTTCGGGAACCCGTCACCCTCGAAGTCGCTGCTGCCGAAGAACGTGGTGTTGGTCCCGTCCGGGGCGGCGATGTCGGGCTTGAACCTGGTCACCGGAGCTCCGGGAAGGGGCGAGCCGTTGGCGTCGAAGTAGAACGGCAGGTCGCCTCCGAGGCTGGAGAACGGCTCGACGTTGATCTCGGGCCCCGGCGGGTAGACACCGCCCTGGTCGATCTCGTCGTAGAGCACGGCCGCAACCGACATCGCTCCTGCGGCGGCCGAGTGCCCCCAGGTCTGGGCGGCGTTGAACACCGGAGCGCCAGACGTGGTGGTGCCGTAGCCCCACGAGGCATCGGCCCCGGGGATGACGATCCGGAACCGGGTGTCGGACTGCGAGCCGCAGACGTGGTCGACACCGATCCAGATCGTGGTGTTGGTCGGCTGCGGCGTGAACACGACGCCCTCGAGCGGATCGCCGGCCCTGGCGCCGGGGCTGCACCCCTGCTGGTTGCCGAAGACCAGGATGTTGCCGGGCGAGCAGGTCGGGTCGAAGCACAGGACGAGATCGAGGTCGACCGCAGCTCCGGGGCCGATGCCACCGGTCACGAACGGCTGGTTCCACTGGAGCAGCAGCCGACCACCGGCGCCGGCCGGGACGACCAGCGGCATCAGGTTGTTGATGGCCGGACCGGGGTCGAAGTCGTGGAGGTCGTCGCCGAAGTTCACGTCGTCGGCTGGGGCGGAGTCCCGGAACGTCTGGTCGATGCCGAAGCGGGCGAAGTTGCCGGCGGACGAGAAGTAGGGCACGCCGGCGTCGAACGCGTCCTGGGCCGCCTTGGCCACCAGCCCGTCCTGGAACATCGGCTCGGAGAAGTAGATGATGTCGTCGACGACGACGTCGGCCCCGCAGTCGACCAGGTCGCCGATGCCGACGGCGAAGTCGGCCTCCGACACGAAGGCCGTCCGGAACGTCAGGTCGGCGCCGGGAGCCAGGTCATGGATCAGCTCCATCATCCCCCGACCCTCGTCGCTGAACGAGCCCGGGTCGGGGGCGAGGTTGCCGACGGTCGCCGGCAGGTCGTTCGACGTCTGGGACGCCGTGCCCGAGGTGGTCCGGTTGCAGGCGGTTCCGCTGGTCGAGCCGGCGCTGAGCGAGTTGAAGGAATCGGACATGACGCCGATCTCGACGCCGGATCCGTCGACGCCGACGGCGGCCCTGGCCGCAGCGGCGCCGATCGACTGGTCGGCCTGGCTGGTCACCGACCCGACCGCCTTCTCGGCCCCGTGATTCCCCCGGATGTGCACGACGGTGTCGATGGCGGCCAGCGCCGCCAGTTGGGCGCCGTCGGCCGATCCGGTGACGAGGTCGAACTGGGGGAACACGCCGGTCGGCTCGAAGCCGGTCGCGCGGATCTGACGCTCGACGGCGGGGGTCAGGTCGTCGACGGTGATCTCGACGTCCGGCCGACCGTCGCGGACGATGATCGACGACGCCAGCCCGAGCTCGTTCGGTGAGGCGGCGCCGTTGGCTGCGGCGAGCACGTCGGTGGCCACCTTGCCCCGGTCGGCGTCGGCCGCGGCGGCGACGGCCTGCGGGGCCGCGGGCCGCCCCGAGGCGCCGGGCTCGAGCTCGACGCCCGTGAGCCCGTCGACCGCCGGTGCCGGGGCGACCGGATCGGGCTCCTGACCGAGGGCCGGTGCGGTGGTCGAGGCGGCCACGAGCAGCAGCACCGCCCCGGCGATCAGCCATCGTTGCCGCCACCGTCCTGGCGCGCCGACGCCGACCGTTGCCCGAGTGGTACCGCCCATGAAACACCTCCGCCTCGCATGCCTCGGGTCCCTCCCCGACGGCGCGAATCCCCGCGGAACCTAGCACAGGGCCATGCGGCACCAACAGTGTTGAATCCTGCTCAGGGCCTGCGGCCGGACGGATGTGGGAGCCATTCCGCCCGAGCCGACGAGTTCACCGAACGCCGACGTCGAGGCTGCCGCAGCAGACCACCCGTCGGCAGGGTCGACTCAGCCCGGCTCGCCGGCCCGGCGGTGCCCGTCCAGCAGCGCCAGGGCCGCCGACCGGTCGAGGGGCTCGACGTCGTTTCGTTCGCCGTGCCGGTCCGCCGGCGCGGTCGCCAGGGCGGCCAGCCCGGCGTGACGCCGCATGAGGCGAACCAGGATGGGCTCGGTCCGGGTGACGATCCGGCGACGGAGGGCGCCCGGCAGGACCGGGCGGCGACCGCCCGTGAGGCCCGAGGTCGGCGTGGACTCGAGGATGCGATCCCTGGCCTCGGGTCCGACCATCTCGCCGAGGAGCACCGCGGCGTGGATCGTCGACAGGTCGGGGGTCGGGTGGCGGCGGCGGTGGCGCCGGGCGAGCAGCAGGTCGGCGGCCGGCTCCAGCCCGCGGACGGTGACGGCGTCACCAACCACGTCACCGTCCGGCCAGTCGAACGGGACGTAGGGGCGGACCTCGATCCGGGCCGTCACCCCCGTCGACCGGGCGCCGAGCCGGTCGACCTCGTCGGCCCACCGTTCGAGTCGGGTCAGGCGGGCGACGACCCGGCCGGCGATCGGATTGACCGGCGCCGGCACCGAGCGCACGGCCACCAGGCGGCGCAACTCCCGCTCCGAGCGGGCCAGACGACACCGCTGGAGGAACGCCGCCTCCGCGAAGTCGACGGGAGCCCGGACGTAGGCGAGGACGAGGATCTCGGTGATCGCCGGCAGGGCGGCGAGGCCGTCGAGCAACCGGACGACCCGGCGGTCCGGCAGCGGCAACAGCGCCTCGGAGCTGAGGACCATGGTGTCGACCGGTGTGGCCGGAACCGGCACGGGAGGCGGTCGGCGGTCGGCGAGCGCCAAGTGGTCGGGGCGGCCGTCGAGATCGGGGTACCAGATGCCGAGCTCGACGAGCTCGGGACGTCGGTCGGCCATGGCCGCCTGCAGAGCCGTCGACCCGGTCTTGTCCGAGCCGATGTGGACGATCGCCCGCCGGACCGGGGCCCGCTCCCCCGCTGCGCTCACCGGCGCAACCCGGTCTCGGCGGCGACGGGCGGTTGCCGGCGCCCCGGCAGCCACCGGTCGACGTCGACGTACCACCACCGCTGCGTCGGGAAGACGACGGTGAGGAGCGGCAGGGCGACGACGACCGGTTCGATGTAGAGGCGCCAGAACGGGAGCAGCGCCAACGATCCGGCCACGACGACGAGGGGAAACGGATCGCCGGAGGTTCGCCTGCTCCGCAGGGCGCCGGCGAGCCCGGCCAGATGCCCCCAGAGCACCGCAGCGAGGCCGAGCACCCCGGTCGCAGCGAGCGCGGCCCCGACCTCGTTGTGACTGTTCCATCGGAAGCCGGGTTGGCCGGCGTCGATCCGCAGCTCCCGGTCGCCGACGCCGAGGCCGTTGCCGACGATCGGCCGGTCGCGCCACCGGTCGATGCTGGCCTCGAAGATCCCAGCACGGATGCTGGTGACGTTGTCGACCTGCGGCCGGGCCTGCTCCCGGTCCCAGAGGTCGCGGACCGGGCCGACCAGGGTGGCCACGGCAACGACGCCGGCAACCGCAACAAGCGCCGGTGCGAGCAGACGCCGGCGGCAGAGGGCGAGGGCGACCAGTGCCGCCACCGCCGCCGCCACCCAGAACGAACGCTTCTGCGCCAGCAGCAACAGGGCGACACCGACAGCGGTCGGACCGGGCACC
>JBCCVL010000091.1:0-17173 GCA_039195375.1 Actinomycetota bacterium | reverse complement strand
GGCGCCGTCGGCGTGATCGAGGACGTGACCGAGGCCCGTCACAACCTGCGGGTCCGCAGCGACTTCGTGGCCAACGTCAGCCACGAGCTGCGCACGCCGGTCGGGGCGATGAGCGTGCTGGCCGAGACGATCGCCGAGGCCAACGACCCCGACGTGATCAACCGCCTCTCCGGGCGGATGCAGCGCGAGGCGACCCGGCTGGCCGACACGATCGAGGACCTGCTGGCCCTGTCCCGCCTGGAGTCGGGGCCGGTGACCGACCCCGAGACGGTTGACCTGGTCTCGGTGGCCTCGATGGCCATCGAGCGGACCGCCGAGCGGGCGGCCCAGCGCCGGGTCGAGGTCGAGGTCGATTCTGACACCCCGGTCCTGGTCGACGGCGACCAGGGCCAGCTCGTCGCCGCCGTCTCGAACCTCATCGACAACGCCATCAAGTACACCGAGCGGGGGAGCGCGGTCGAGGTCCGGGTCCGCCAGATCGTCGGCGCCGCCGCCTCGATCGGACCAGGCACGCTGTCGTTCAGCGCCCGGTCGGGTCAGCACAGCCCGGCCCCCGATCGCGAGGGCCGGTGGCTGGCCGAGGAGAAGGTGGCCGAGCTGTCGGTCTTCGACGACGGGATCGGGATCCCCGAGCGGGACCTCGAGCGGATCTTCGAGCGGTTCTACCGGGTCGACTCCGGCCGGAGCCGCGAGACCGGCGGCACGGGCCTCGGCCTGTCGATCGTCCGCCATGCGGTGCTCAACCATCGGGGCACGGTCGACGTCGACTCGCTGGAGGGGCACGGGTCGACGTTCACGATCCGGCTGCCGGTGTCGGTGGCCCAGCGGCAGGTCGTCGGCCCGGAGGACTCCGGGGTCGCCAACGACGAGGAGCAGGCCAGGCGATGACCGGGCCCGATCGAGACCCGGGGGACGGGCGATGGCACGAACCGAGCGGCGAGACGAGGGCGGGGCGATCCGAGTGAAGGAGTCGGGGATGGAGCAACTGACCGTGCTGGTGGTCGAGGACGAGGAGGCCTTCATCGACGCCCTGATGATCGGCCTGCCGAAGGAGGGGTTCACCGTCGAGGTGGCCAGGGACGGCGCCGAGGCCCTGTCCCGTTTCGACGAGATCGACCCCGATCTCGTGCTCCTCGACCTGATGCTGCCCCGCGTCTCGGGCCTCGACGTGTGCCGGGAGCTGCGGACCCGCACCGAGGTCCCGATCATCATGGTCACCGCCAAGTCCGGCGAGGTCGACACCGTCGTCGGGCTGGAGATCGGGGCCGACGACTACGTGACCAAGCCCTACCGGATCCGCGAGCTGGTGGCCAGGATGCGGGCGGTGGTCCGGCGCTCGGCGCCGACCCCGGTCGCCGCCGGTGGTGCGTCCGCCGACGCCCCCGAGGTCGAGCCGGCGATCGTGGTCGGCGACGTCTCGGTCGACCAGGCCCGCCACGAGGTCGAGGTCAGGGGCGAACGCATCGACCTCCCGCTCAAGGAGTTCAGCCTCCTCAGCTACCTGATGAACAACGCCGGCCGGGTGGTGACCCGCGAGATCCTGATCGACCGGATCTGGGGCTCGGACTACGTCGGTGACACCAAGACGCTCGACGTCCACATCAAGCGGCTCCGATCGAAGATCGAGGACGACCCGGCCAACCCGACCAGGATCGTGACGATCCGCGGTCTCGGCTACAAGTACCAGCAGGTCAGCGGCGGCTAGCGCCCCGGCCGGCTCGGACGCTCGATCGTGCCGCGACCTCGACTCGGCCTACCATCGGTCTCGGTGAGTCGGACGTCGCAGCAGGGCGGTCCCGAGACGGCCGGTACGGCGTCCGGGGGACGGGACGGGGACCGTCGCGGCGCCGAGGCCTTCCGGGAGCCGACGGCGTTCGGGCGGCTGGCCAGGACCCACGCCCTGTCGGTCGGCGGCGACGCCCTCCTGGCCATCGCTCTGGCCGACTCGCTCTTCTTCGACGTCGATCCGAACGACGCCCGCTGGCGGGTCGGGGCCTACCTGATCCTCACCCTGGCGCCGTTTGCCATCGTCGCCCCGTTCCTCGGCCCCGTCATGGATCGGATGCGGGGCGGTCATCGGTTCATGATCATCGGCACCGCCGTCGTCCGGGCGATGTTGATGGCGGCGCTCGTGTTCTACGTCCAGCAGTGGCCGCTGTTCCCGCTGGCCTTCGGGATGCTGGTGATGGGCAAGACCTATGCGGTGGCCAAGAGCGCGGTCGTGCCGACGACCGTGGCCGACGAGGCCGACCTCGTGAAGTCGAACTCCCGCCTGGCGATCCTGTCGGCCGCGGCCGGTGCCGGTTTCGGCATCCCCGGGGTCGCCCTGCTGACGATCGGCGGGGCCTCGTGGGTGCTCGGGTTCGGGATGCTCGTGTTCCTGGGCGCCGCCGTTGCCGGCTTCCGGATCCCGGCGACCCGGGTGGCGACCCGCCCGGCGGCCCAGGAGGAGCGGGAGGAGCTGCGCAGCACCGGAATCCTGCTCGCCTCGAGCGCCATGGGCTATCTGCGGGGCGGTACGGGGTTCGTGACCATGCTCCTCGCCTTCGACCTGCGGGGCGGCATCGATCCGGGGCCGACGAGCGTCGGGGTCGAGGTCGGGCACCGGGTGCGGGAGTCGCTCGGCCTGGAACGGCTCGATCTGACCGCTGGCGGCGCGCCGCCCTGGCACTTCGGCGTCGCCCTCATCGGCGTCGGTCTCGGCGGCCTGCTCGGCAACGGCGGCGTGCCTCGCCTCCGGGCCCGCCTGGCCGAGGAGCGCATCCTGGCCTTCGCCCTGATCGCCCTGACCGGTCTCGCCCTGCTGGCGGCCGTCTCGACCGGGCTCTTCGGGGCCTTCATCATGGCCGCCGCCATCGCCATGGCCGCCGGCGGCGGCAAGCAGGCGTTCGACGCCATCGTCCAGCGCGACGCCCCGCGGGCCAACCTGGGGCGCACGTTCAGCCGCTACGAGAGTCGCTTCCAGCTGATCTGGGTGCTCGGTGCCCTGCTGCCGGTGGTCGTGCCGCTCCCGGCCCGGGTCGGCTACATCCTCGTGGCGACCAGCGCTGCCTTCGTGGCCATCACCTACTGGTTCGGCCGCACGCCGAACCCGGCCGCGATCGTGTCGGACGGGGTGGTCGACGAGGGCTTCGACCGGTTGGCCGGGGCCCTGCCGGGACCGCTGTCGCGCCGGGTCCCCGGGCGGGATCGGCGGGGCGGCGCGGCCGAGGGCAACGGGGGCAGTGCCGTCGAACCGTCCCGACCCGATCAGACCCGGGTGATGCCCCGCCCGGGATCGGACGATCCGACCACGGAGAGCCCGCAGCCCCGACGGGCCGACCGGACGAGGCGGGCCTCCCGACCGAGCTCCGGCGAGCGGACCAGGCGGTCCCGGCGACCCGAGCCCGAGTCGGAGTTCGACGATCCGACCGCGGACCCGCCCCTGGCTCGACGGCGGCGACCGGCGGACGAGCCGGCCGATCCCCAGGACGAGACCCAGGTCTTCACCGACGCCCCGCCCCGCCGGCCGCCGGTCGTGCGCCCGCCATCCGGCGACGACGCCTGAGCTCGCTCGGTCGCGAGCCGGGGTCGGGCGCAGACGTCGCTCTGGCCGCGGATCGGGCAAGAAACCGCCAGGATTGCGACCAGAACGGGTGGCCGGTCCGGCCGCGGGGCCGAACGGCCCTACTCGGTGTCGTCGAGTCCGGAGAGGTCGTCGGGCACGTCGAACGCGCCGTCGCCGAGCTCGTTGCCGTCGTGGCCGATGCGGGCCAGCCACAGGCCGGGAGCGTCGACCTCGGCCGCAGTCGGCAGGTCGAGCTCGTCGCCCCACAGGCGTTCGAGGCCCTCGTCACCTGCCCGTTCGACGAGGCCCCGGATGAACCGATCGCCTCGTTCAAGCGTGTGGCCGTCGATCTCCAGCCCGAGGAGCCGCTCCATGAACCGGTCGGCCGGGGCGACGTCGATCCAGCGCTGACGGAACCGGGAGCGGATCGTTTCATGGCTGCCGATCAAGCCGTCGGCCAGCGTGGCCACGGTGTGGTCGACGTAGCCGAGCACGGTGGCGACCATGGCGTCGAGCTGGGGGACCAGCAGGTCGTGGGCCGGCGTGCGCAGCAGCGACAGCACGACGTCGGGATCACTCAGCGACTCTGACAGCTCCTGCAGCTGGCTGAGGTCGGTGATCGAGCCGAAGCGCTCGGCGATCAGCTCCTCGTTCGGCCGGAACGCCGAGGCGAAGTCGACCAGAAGCGCCTCGAGCCGGGCGCCGACGTGGGGAACCGAGATCACGGCGTGCACGGTCAGCTCGTGGAGCAGCACCCACAACCGCAGCTCGTCGACCGGGACGCCCCACTCGGCCGCAGCGTCGTCGATCGACGATGGCACCACGAGGATCTCGGAGCCGGCGGAACCGGAGCCGCCGTCGGTCCCTCGGGGGATCGGCAGGTCGTACTGGCCGAGGGCCTGCTGACCGAGGTGACCGAGCAGGGTGCCGGCGCTGGTCGAGACGAGCAGCGGACCGAGGGTGGCGAACATCTGACCCATCATCTGGCCGGTCAGGTCGTTGAGGTCGCCACCGGTCATCGCCGCCTCGAGATCGGTTCCGGTGGCCGGGCCGACCTGACCCATCCCGGTCGACAGCGCCTCGCCGAAGCGCTCGAAGAACGGCCGGTAGGCCTCGACGCTTCGCCTGGCCCAGTGGCCGCGGGTCACCGCCGTCGGCTTGGTGCCGGCGGGGAGGGTGACGCCGACGGCCTGGCCGACCTGGAGCTCGGCGACCCGGGCCAGATCCTCGATCTGCATGCGCTTGACCGGGTCGAGGTTCGGCTCGGACCCGCGGTCCGAGGCGATGGCGGCGGCCAGTTCGGCCGCCTGCTGCCAGGGGTCGCGACCACCGAGGCCGCCCAATAGACCGCTCAGATCGAAGAAGGGGAAGTCGCCGGGTGGATTGCCACTGCTCACAAGGGCATCGTAGAGCCGTGGCGTCGATTGCGGTCACCGGGTCGTCAGGGGCGGTCGGTCGTCGCGTCCTGAACACGCTGGTCGACGAACCGTCCGTCGATCGGCTCGTCGCCATCGCCAGACGCCCCCAGTCGCCGCCGACCGGGAACCGCCAGGCGGACGACGACTCGGCGCCGCCGGCCGAGGTGGAGTCGCTCCGGCTCGACCTCGGGATCGACGATCCGGCCCCGGCCTTCCACGGTGCCGACACGGTGATCCACCTGGCTGACGACCACACGCTGCGAACCGACCCACGGGCCGCGACCGCCATCCTCGACCGGGTGCTCGGCGCCATGACCGCCGCCGGCTGCCGGCACCTCGTGCTGTCGTCGTCCGCCCTGGTCTACGGTGCCCGATCGGACAACCCGGTCCCGATCACCGAGGCCCAACCCATCGCGCCGGTACGCGAGCTCGGCTATGCCGTGGCCAAGGCCCGTCTGGAGGAACGGGCGGCCCGATGGGCGGCCGAGAACGAGGCCGGGCTGGCCGTGCTCCGCCCGGTCGCCGCCCTGTCCGAGGGCGACTCCAGCTGGATCGGCTCGGCCCTACGGGCCGCAGCCGTCGTTCGGGCCGAGCAGGTCGACCCCCCGGTCCAATTCCTCCACCACGACGACCTGGCGGCGGCGCTGACGTTGGCCGGGCTGGCCCGACTCGACGGTCCCTACAACGTCGCCCCGGACGGCTGGATCGGCAACGACGAGTTCCGGGCGCTCCGAGGCGAGGCGTCGATCCGGATCCACCCCCGGCTGTCGAGGGTGCCGCTCCGGGCGGCCAAGGCGGTGGCCGACCGGCGCCTGCTCGACGGTCTCGAGCCCTACGTCACCTGGTCGTGGGTGGTGGCCAACGACCGGCTCCGGGCCGAGGGCTGGGCCCCGCAGTTCACCAACGCCGAGGCGTGGGTCGCCGGCACGCCGCCGCCGCTCCTCGGTCTGGTCAGCGGCCGGCGCCGTCAGGAGATCGCCCTCGGGGCCGCCTCGGTCGTCGGCGCCGCCGCCGTCGGCGGTGCCTGGCTGGCCGTGCGGGGCTCAGCCGCCCGCTGGCGCCGCTGACGCCCGCTGGCGCCCGCTGGCGCCCGCTCAGGGTGCAGCCGGGTGGGTGCCGACCTCGATGGCCATCGTCCATCGGCGGCCGTCACGGTCGAACGTCAACAGGAGCTGGCCGCCGGGTCCGGCCTGGCGGGCGGCGAACCCGAGTCGGTCCGGGTGCGTGGCCGGGGTGTTGTCGACGGCGACGATCACGTCGCCGGGGAGCAACGGGGCCGAGCTGGCGTCGGCCACCGCCGAGACCAGGAGGCCGCGCCCGTCCTCGGATGGCTGGATCTCGACCCCGAGCCACGCCGGGTCGCCGGAACCGAACTCGAGCAGCGATCGGGCGGTGGCGATGGCCCGATCGATCGGGAGGGCCGCCACCTGCGGGGCGTCGCCGGCGACCACCAGACCGACCAACTCGCCGCGGCGGTTGCGGAGCGGCGCCCCGGAGTCGCCGGGCCGGGGATCGATGACGGCCATGATCGAATGGTGGAGGCGGCGGTTGCCCGTGGTCGTCAGCGGATCGGTCGTCGAGTACACGAGTCCGCGGCGTTCGCTCGCCTCCGCCCAGTCGTGGTCGGCTCGCCGCTTGGCGGAGCGCTCGGCCGGCGCCGCCATCGGATCCGAGCCGCCGGCACTGGTCGGGTCTTCGTTGACCTCGTCGTCGGACGCCTCATCCTCGTCGTCGGCGTCGGGCTCCTCGATGCGGTCGGCGTCGTCCCCGCCGTCATCGCCGGTCGAGCCGTCTGGTGACGGGTCGTCGGTCGTGGCGCCGTCGTCGGTGTCGGTCGCCTCGCCGGTGGCGCCCGCAGCGGCGCGCTCGGCCTCGGCTGCGGTGTCGTCGGCCTCGCTGGTGGTCGGGTCGCCGTCGTCGACCGGGCGATCACCGTCGACGTCGTCGCCGCTGCCCTCGTGGGCGCGGCCCTCGTCGACGAGGCCATCGCCGGTGTTGCCGGGGTCGCCGTAGCCGACCAGCACGCCCCGACCCGGTTGGATCGGTTCGCTTGCGACGGCCAACCACGGCAGCGACACGTCGGGCTCGACCGGCTGCAGCACTGCCAGGTCCGTCATCGGGTCGACGCCGACGACGAGCGCCTCGACCCAGTTGCGCTCGACCCGGAGCCAGACCGTGTCGAGATCGCCGACGGCCGCTGCGCTGGTCAGGACCACATCGGCGACGGCGACGAACGAGCCGAGACGTTGGTCGCTCTGCCCGGGGGCCGGGTAGAGCCCGTAGGCCGGCGCGTTCTGCGCCCGGACGGGGGGCACGACGTCGGCCAGGTCAGACGACGCCGTTCCCCACGACGTGGCCGCCCCGGCCGCCGGCAGCTCGTGTGTCGTCTGGGTCGATCGCACGCCGATCGTGGTGGTCGTCGTCGGCGCAGTGGTCGCCCCCGGGTCGACGATCGGGGTCGGCACCGGGAGCCGGGCATCGATCGCATCGTCGGGCAGGAGGGGGGCGGCGGTGCCGGCGTCGACGCCGGTCCGGCCCCGCATGCCGGCCTGGAATCCGAGCACGCCGATGGCGGCCAGGGCCAACACCCCGCCGACGGCCAGCACCGGCCACAGGGGCGAGTCGAGTCGCCCTGCGGTCACCGCAGGCGAGGGTTCGGGGAGGGGGAGTGCGTGCTGGTTGCGCAACTCGGACGGGTGGCGCCAATGGCGGGCCGAGGGATCCGGGACCGCATCGTGCGCCGGCCCGTCCTCGCCCTCGTCACCAGGGTCGTCGTGCCACACGCCGTAAGACTACAAGCTGGTTTCCGGCCGTCGCGATCGCCCCCTCCGGCGACGTCCATCCCGGGCCCCGAGTTCACCCGGACGGCGACGGGCAGCCCTACCATGGTCTCGTGGCTGCGACGTCATCAACCGAGACCTCACCGACCCTCGAACCACCGGACGGTGATGACTGGACCGGGTTGGCCGACACGCCGCTGCCGGTCGAGGCGGCATCGTCGTGGGTGGTCCGTCCGCAGTGCGGTGGCGTCGTCGTGTTCACCGGCACCGCCCGCGACCACTCGGTCGGGCGGGCGGACGTGACCAGGCTGGAGTACGAGGCCTACGAGGAGCAGGTGGTGCCCCGGCTCGACGAGATCGCCGCCGCCGCTCGCCAGCGCTGGCCCGAGCTGGGCCGTATCGTGCTGTTGCATCGCATCGGCGAGGTGCCGTTGACCGAGGCGGCGGTCGTCGTCGCCGTGTCGGCCCCCCACCGGGCCGAGGCCTTCGAGGCGGCCCGGTTCGGGATCGACACGCTGAAGTCCACCGTGCCGATCTGGAAGCGCGAGGACTGGTCCGAGGGCACCAGCTGGGGTCGGGAGGCCCAACACATCGTCGACGTCGCCGTCGACGGCACCGTCGAGGGAGCCGTCGATGGCGCAGCCGACGGACCGGTCGAGGCGGGGGCCGAGGATCACGGCGAGCCGGCCGGCCCGTAGCGGTCGGCCCCCGACCGTGCGCCGCGACCTGGCCATCGACCTCGGTACGGCCAACGTCTCGGTGCTGGTCAGGGGCGAGTCGGTTGTGGTCAGCGAACCGGCCGTCGTCGCCCGGCTGACCGACACCGGTGAGGTCGTCGCCGTCGGGCGCGAGGCGGAGCGGATGGTCGGTCGGACCCACGACCGGCTCGAGACCGTCCGGCCGTTCGGAGCCGGCGCCGTGCTCGACACCGCTGCGGCCCGCGAGCTGATCCGGGCGGTGCTCCGGTTGGCCGGGATCCGGCGCCGACACCGGGTCCGGGCGGTTGTCGCCGTTCCCTCGCCGATGACGGCGCTCGAGCAGCGGGCGGTGCTCGACGCTCTGGCCGCCGCCGGGGTGCTCACGGTCCGCCTGGTCGGTCACACGATGGCCGCAGCCGTCGGCTGTCGGCTCCCGGTCGAGCAGCCGGTCGGTTCGCTCGTCGTCGACGTCGGCGCCGGGACCACCGAGGCGGCGGTGCTGTCGCTCGGTGGGGTCGTGGCCCTGGAGTGGCGTCCGCTCGGCGGGCTCGACCTCGATCGGGAGATCCAGGCCCTGGTCGAGCGACGGCACGGCGTCACCATCGACCGGCCGACGGCCGATGGCGTGAAGCGGGCGCTCGCTCCCGGTGCCGCCCGGTGGCCCCTCACCGTGCGGGGCCGGTCGGCCAGTGTCGCTGCGGCGGCCGAGCTCGAACGACAGGAGGTCGTCGACGCCATCGACGAGCCGATCCGGTCGCTCGTCGACGTCGTCGTCGCCTGCGCCGGCTGGGTCCCTCCCGAGATCGCAGCCGACCTGACCGCCGGTGGGGTCCACCTCGTCGGCGGGACCGCCCAGCTCGACGGGTTGGCGGCACGGATCGGCGAGGCCTGCCGGCTGCCGGTGCACCCCGTCGTCGATCCGGGAGCGGTGATCGTCCGGGGTGCGGCCCGGCTGCTCGGCCGCTTCGACGGCCCGGCCGAGGTCTTCCTCGACGGTGTGCCGGCGCCGTCGGATCGGGTCCCGATCGACGGGTCCGTCTCACCCTGAGCGCCCCGGTCCGGCAACGTGTCCATCGGCGCACCCCCGGAGCCCATCGAGCATCCCGGGTGCGCGGGCCCCGGCGGGCCACTGCTCGGCTCAGTCGTCGGCGGCCGAGTCGTTGCTGGCCCCGGGCGAGTCGTCGTCGGCCCCGGCCGGCGTTCGCAGGTCCTCCGCCGCCTGGCGCACCTGCCAGTCCCGGTCGTCGATGGCCCGCTCCAGCGCCGCCTCGACCTCGGGGCCATCGAAGGGGGCGAGGGCCAGGATCGCCCGCCGGCGGACGGTTGCCACGTCGCCGGTTGCGGTCAGGATGTGGGGCAGGCCGACCCCGAGCGCCCCGAGGGCGGCCACGGCCGACTCGCGGCACAGCGCATCCTCGTGGCCGGTCGCCTGAGCGCCGATGGCGACCGCGGCACGGGCCCTGGCGTCGTCGTCGAGGTCGAGCTCGCCGATGGCAAATGCCGTGACCTCGGCCAGCGAGTCGTCGGCCAGCAGCCCGATCAGATCGTCGACCAGGAGGTCGCCGTCGGGGAGCCGGGAGGCGATCTCGACGGCCCGGTGGCGGACCTCGACGACCGGGTCGGCGAGGAATCGCCGCAGGGCTGCGGCATCGAGCAGGCCGAGCCGGACGGCGGCACCGAGGGCGACGGTCCTCGCCTCGGGCAGCTCGTGTTCGAGCCCCGCCAGCACGGTCTCCCGATCACCTGCGTGTCCAGCCATCGCGATGTTACGACAAATATGTGTCAAAATTGTTACTTTTCTTGAGCGAAAAAATCTGGGATGCTGTGTCGTGGTGGTGGGTCGGGCCCTCGTGTCCCGTACCGATCGTGGCGGAACCAGGCAAGACCGACGGAGCCGATCACGGTCGATTCCAGCGGTAGCGACAACAGGACCGCCGGGCTGACGACAGCCGGTTCGGCTCGAATCAGGACCCAGCCCCCAGGGCGAGAAACAGGAGCAAACCGTGTCCCACATGGTCATCTACCGGGGTGCCGATGGCAAGCCCGGTTACCACCAGACCGACGACATCCACGAGGCCATCGGCTTCGTCGAGCAGATGCGCAACGACGACGGGGTCGAGCACGCCAGGATCTTCCGGCTCGAGGAGGTCGTGTTCGAGTACCGGCCCTACTACCGGGTCGAGCTGTCGGCCAACGGCATGGCGCCGACGGTCCTCGGCGGCCCCCAGCCGGCCCAGCTCCCGGAGGCCGAGGCCGTCGGTCCGCTCAACATGACGCCGCCGACGCCGGTGGCCGAGAGCGGCGAGCCCATCGATCTCGTCGACGAGGTCATCGACGTCGTCGACCACTACGACGACGGCCAGGCCAAGGCCGAGGCCGGCGCAGCCAAGAAGGGGCTCTTCGGCCGCTAGATCCCCGCGGGGAGGTCAAGCCTGGTTCGCATCGACGAGGCCCCGGTTCCGGCCGGGGCCTCGTTGCGCGTCCGTCGTCGGGTGGTCCGCCGACGGCGGGCGGGGTCGAAGGCCCGGACGGCGGGCTCAGGTGGCGATCGCCCGCTCGAGCAGGAACAGCAGCAGGAGCGCGGCGCCACCGAGCACGACGGCCAGGATCACGCCACCGACGACCGACAGGAACGCCAGGGAGAACAGGGCGGTGATGCGCCGCCACAGCGGGATCCGTATCCTGGTCTTCGGTCGGCGGCCCCCAACGGTGGTGGGCTGCCCGGCAGGCGCCGTCAACGGCTTTTCCTCGTCTTTCGGGGGAAGTGCATAGTCTCGGTGCCACTCGGTCCGACAGGAGGGCGATGGAATCCGACGCCGACAGCCTAACCGAACCACCGGACCCCCCGGGGTCGTGGTCTCGTTGGCGCCGTCGGGAGTCGGTTGACCCGTCCCGCCGGGACGACCAACCGGTGTCTCGGGCCCAGGCCCAGCAGGATGCCTGGGTCGCCAGCTGGGCCGGATGGCAGCAGGAGCACCCGCCGGGACGACCGCCTCCGGTCCGTCCCATCCCGCCGGCGGCGACGACCGCCGACCGAGCCACGGCCCCCTGGTCCTCCGACCCGCCGACCAACCTGCGGCGCTGGCTCGCCGGCGGACTGGCCGCTGTCGTCGCCATCGGCATCGCCAGCGGCCTGTTCATCGAGGTGCCGTACGTCGCCCTCGTGCCCGGCACCGCCCGCGACACCGAGCCGCTGCTCGAGGTGGCGGGCGTCGACGAGTACCCGAGCGACGGTGAGGTCCTGTTCACCACGGTGCGGGTCCGCCAGCGGCCAAACGTCTGGGAGTACCTGTGGCTCGGGTTCGACGACGATGCGACCGTCGTCCCCGAGGAGGACATCCTCGGGGACCGCACCCCCGAGCAGAACCGGCAGTTCAACCTGTCGCTGATGAGCGACTCGAAGCAGGTCGCGGTTGCGGTCGCCCTCGAACAGCTCGGCTACGACGCCATCACCACCGACGGCGTCGTCGTCCACCGGCTCGTTCCCGAGACGCCGGCCGAGGCCGTCCTCGAGCTCGGTGACACGATCGTCGCCATCGACGGCCAGACCACGGCGGCGACCGGTGCCCTCGTCGAGATCCTCGCCGCACAGGCGCCCGGTGACGAGATCGAGCTGACCGTCGAGGACCTGACCTCGGGCGAGAGCGAGATCGTCGTCGTCGCCCTGGCCGAGAACCCGGACAACCCCGGCGCCGGATTCCTCGGGATCGAGCCGGCCGACCGGGTCCGCTACGGGACCGGGCTCGACTTCACCGTCGAGATCGACTCCGGGTCGGTCGGTGGGCCGTCGGCCGGGCTGGCGTTCACCCTGGCCGTGCTCGACCAGCTGACCGAGGGTGAGCTGACCGGCGGGGCCCAGGTGGCGGTCACCGGAACGATCCAGGCCGACGGCTCGGTCGGTCGGGTCGGCGGCGTGCTCCAGAAGACCGCCGCGGTCCGCGACCTCGGCGTCGACGTGTTCATCGTCCCGGCAAGCCTCGGCGAGCAGGAGCTGGAGGCGATCATGGGCCGAGCCGGCGACGACCTCACGATCGTTCCCGTCAACAACCTCGACGAGGCGCTGACCGCCCTCGGCGAGCTCGGCGGCGACGTCGGTGCCGTCGAGGAGTTCGCCTCACTCAACGTCGACGCAAGCGGCTGACGAGCCCGGTCGCCGGGGGCGAGGGGGCGACACCGCCCAGGTCGAACACCTGCGCGCGCGGCCGTCGTAGCATCTGTTCATGGCCATGCAGAGTGATCACGAGTTCGCTCCGACCGAAATCGCCCGCACGGTGTTCCCGACGGCCTTTCGTGGCTACGACCAGGACGCCGTCCGCCGCTACCTGAGTCGACTCGCCGCCGCCCTCGAACACCACCAGGCCTTCGACGATCTCGAGGCGCTCGAGACCAGGGAAGCCGACGACGAACGCATCGAGGAGCTCGAAACCGAGGTCGCCACCCTCCAGGAGGAGATCCGCGAGCTCGAGACCGAGCTGGTCCAGCGCTCGGTCGACGAGGCCGACCAGGGGTCACGACAGGCGTCTGACGCAGCCGAGTTCGACGAGCACCGGGCCATCGAGCTGCTCGGACAGGAGACCGCCAGGGTGCTCGAGTCCGCCCGGTCGGCGGCGGCCGACATCCTGAAACGGGCCGAGAACCAGGCGGTCACCCTCAAGAACGAGTCGAAGAAGGAGCTGGCCGACGCCCGCCGCGAGGCCAAACGGCTCGTCGCCGAGAAGCGGGCCGAAGCCGAGGCGGCGATCGACGAGCTCACCGAGCAGGCCGAGCGGTCGGCCAACCGGATCACCACCGAGGCCGAGGAGCACCGGGCGGCCGCGGTCGAGGAGTCGGCCGAGATCCTCGCCGACGCCGAGCGCCAGGCCGAGGCCGAGCAGGCCGGTGCCCAGCAGCGGGCCCGCCAGATCGTGGCCGACGCCGAGGCGCTCCGCCACCAGGTGGTGGCCGAGCTCGTGGCCGACCGTCGGGCCGCCACGGGCGAGGTCGACCTGCTGGTCGAGGCCAGGGACCGCCTCGCCGCGGCCCTCACCTCGGCCCGATCCGAGCTCGACCACCTCGGCGACGAGCTGGCCCGCGCCACCTCGGACGGTCGTGGGCGGAACGACGGCTCGGCCGTCGAGGTCGACGGTGACGAGGTGGCCCGCCTGATCGACCGTCTCGACGCCGGGACGGCCGGCATCGAGACGACCGACGGCGTCGATCCCGTCCCGGCCGTCCCGTCGCCCCGTCGCTCGACCATCGACGAGCCGACCGAGGAGCTGCCGGCGGTCGCCGCCGAGGCGATCGCCGTCGGGCCAGCCGATGTCGACGAGTTGGTCGACGACGTGATCGACGACGTGATCGACGCCCCCGGTTCGGCCGGCGTGTTCGACATCGACTCGCTCGATCGGGCCACCGTCGACGACGACCCCGAGCTGACCGAACTCGAGTTGGAGCTCGGCCTCGACGCCGAGTCGGACGGCCTGTCGGCGCTCGACGACGACGACCTGATCGACCTCCGTGACGTCGACCTCGATGGGCCCGAGTCGGACGACCAGCTGAACGAGGCCCCACTCGACGGGACCTCGCTGTCGCTGGTCGAGGGGTTCAGCACGATCGTGCTCGATGACGGCGACACCTCGCCGGCGCCGGTGGGCAATGGGAACCGCGGCAACGGGCACACCAACGGTCACGTCGATGCCGCGTCGGCCGTCGACGGCGGCGGCGTCGGCCCGGTCGGCGTGCTCGTCGAGGAGTCGGCCGACCCGACCGACATCGTCACCACCGTCGCCGGCCGGGTCAACGGTGGGACCAGCAACCGCACCCAGGGTGATCTCCTGCTCGACCGGCCGCCGTCGGGGAAGCTGCCGGCGGTCTTCGCCGCCCGCGACGTCGCCGTCACCCGAGCCGGGGCGAACCTCAAGCGCCAGCTGCGTCGGGCCCTCAACGACGACCAGAGCGACGTACTCGATCGCCTGCGGCAGGGGAGGGGAGCGATCACCCTCGACGAGCTCCGGCCGATCGATGAGCAGATCGAGCACTACGTCGGCCCGCTCCGCCGGGGGCTGACCGACATCGTGACCGCCGGTGCCAGGGCGGGCGGATGTGATCAGGCCGAACCGGGATCACTCGAGAACCTCGTCGATCAGCTGGCGTCTTTTGTTGTCGATCGGGTCAGGACGCCGACGACGATGGCGATCACCGAGGCCGACCACCGGGACCGGGAGCGCATCCTCGAGCCGATCCGCTCGGGGTACCGCGACGTCCGCAACATCGGGCTGCCCGACCTGCTGGTCGATGCCCTCAACGAGGCCTTCGCCATCGGCCTCTACGACTCGATCGAGGAGGGCGCACCGGTGGCATGGCTGGTCGACCCTCGGACCGATCCGGACCCGGTCAACGAGGTCAACCGTGACCGCACCGGGCTGGTCAAGGGCGAACCGTTCCCGAGCGGCCACGTCCGTCCGCTGTCGGTGCCCGGCTGTCGGTGCCTGGTGGTCCAGGCCTGACCGGCCGTCACTGAGTTTCGATCGCGTCACCCGACCAACGCCAGCACGGTCGGCGGCGGTACGCTTCACGGTGAGATGCGAACCCTCCGGACCCCGAGGACCTCCCGCCTCCGAATCGTGGCCCTGGTCGTTGTCGCGGCGCTGTTCGTGCTGTTCCTCTCTGCGAACGGCGTGGCCAGCTTCTACACCGACTGGTTGTGGTACGACACGCTCGGATTCGGTCAGGTCTGGACCACCACCCTCGGAACCCGCCTCCTGCTGGCCGCGGTGTTCTCGCTGCTCTTCTTCTCCCTGCTGTGGGGCAACCTGTTCCTGGCCGACCGGATCAAACCCGAGTTCCGGCCCGACTCACCCGAGGAGGACCTGGTCGAGCGCTACCACGCAGTCGTCGGCAATCACGCCGGCAAGGTCCGCTTCGGCGTAGCCGCCCTGTTCGGCCTGATCGCCGGCGCCAACACCTCGGCCCAGTGGCAGACGTGGTTGCTGTTCCGCAACGGCGGCGACTTCGGCATGACCGACCCGCAGTTCGGGCGCGACGTCGGCTTCTACGTCTTCCGGCTGCCGTTCTGGACGTTCGTGGTCGACTGGTTCTTCGCCGCCCTGGTGCTCACGCTGATCGTGGTGGCGGTGGCCCACTACCTCAACGGCGGGATCCGGGCTGCGGCCGCGTCGAGCGAGCGGGTCACGCCGGCGGCCAAGTTCCACATCTCGATCCTGCTGGCCGTGCTCGCCGTGCTGCGGGCCGCCGCCTACTACATCGACCGGTTCCACCTCGTCACGTCGACCCGAGGCGCCTACGACGGCGCCCTTGCCACCGACGTCAACATCCAGCTGCCGGCCCTCGAGCTGCTGGCGCTGATCTCGCTCTTCTGTGCCGCCCTGTTCGTCGCCAACGTCCGCCGGGCCGGTTGGGGTCTGCCCGCGGTTGCCATCGGCATCTGGCTGGTCAGCCACTTCGTCATCGGCGGGATCTTCCCGCTCGCCTACCAGCGCATCCGGATCGAGCCGGAGCAGTCGGAGCGGGAGGCCGAGTTCGTCGAGCGCAACATCGAGGCCACCCGCTTCGCCTACGGCCTCGACGAGAACAGCGTGGAATCGGTCCAGTTCGACTACGAGCGCGGCCTGAACGCCGAAGAGGTCGCCGAGTACGCCGACGTGCTCAACAACGTTCCCGTCGTCGACCCCGACCTCGCCAGCGAGGAGGTCACCAGGAACGAGGCGGCGAGGCAGTTCTACCAGTTCTCGCCCACCCTCGACGTCGACCGCTACCAGGTCGGCGGCGAGACCCGTCCGGTCGTGCTGTCGGTCCGTGGCCTCAACGACGGGGCCATCGACGAGTCGTGGGAGCGCGAGCACGTCATCTTCACCCACGGCAACGGCGTGGCCATGGCCGCGGCCTACGACTCCGGTCCGGTCCTCGGCGAGTCCAGGGCCCTCGACTTCCTGATCAGCGGCCTCGGCAACGTCGACCAGGGTGATGTCAACATCGAGGACGATCTGTCCGCCACCCTCGACCAGCCCCGCATCTACTACGGCGAGGACTTCGGTGGGTATGCCATCGTTGCCGCCCAGCGTGACGAGCTCGACTACCAGACGGCGACCAACGAGTCGGTCGAGTACCGCTACAGCGGCGAAGGCGGCGTGCCGATGGGGTCGCTGACCCGGCGCCTGGCGTTCTCGCTCCGGTTCCGCGAACCCGACCCGTTGATCTCCCGCAACGTGATCGACGACAGCCGGGTGATCTACAACCGCGACATCGAGGACCGGGTCCGCCTGCTCGCCCCCTTCCTCCGCTTCGACCAGAACCCCTATCCGGTCCTGGTCGACGGTGGGGTGTTCTGGGTCATCGACGCCTACACCACCACGTCCGACTTCCCCTATGCGCAGTCGGTCCAGACCGGGGTCGGCGGCCAGCTCGGCGGCGGCTACAACTACGTCCGCAACTCGGTCAAGGCCGTGGTCGACGCCTACAACGGCGAGGTCACGATGTACGTGATCGACGAGGAGGACCCGGTGATCGCCGCCTGGTCGGAGGCCTTCCCCGACCTGTTCACCTCCGGTGACGAGATCCCCGATTCGCTCCGGGAGCACCTGCGCTATCCCGAGGACATCTTCACGGTCCAGACCGACATGTGGTCGAGCTACGTCGTCGGCAACGCCAGGCAGTTCATCGAGGGTGCACTGGCCTGGTCGGTGGCCACCCAGCCCCGGATCGAGGCCGGTGAGCAGGAGATCGACGCCGCGG
>JBCCVL010000090.1:0-24378 GCA_039195375.1 Actinomycetota bacterium | reverse complement strand
GAGATCGGCGCCGAGCACCGTTGCCCCGTCATCGGCGAAGGCGAGCGACCGGTACCCGCCGATCGCCGCCTGGTGCTCGGCCACCAGGTCGCCGGACGTCGTGTCCCAGATCCGGAGGGTGGAGTCGTTCGAGCTGGTGGCAAGGCGGCGACCGTCGCCGGAGAGGGCCACGTCGAGTACCGGGCCGGCGTGTTGAGGAAACTCGCGCCGGACGTCGGACGTGGCGGCGTCGAGCAGGAGCACGGTGAAGTCGTGGGAGACGGCGACCACAAACGACCCGTCCGGCGACCACCGCAGGGTGTTGGTGAAGCTGGAGCAGCCGGGCACGTCCTCGCTCTCGCCGCCGATCTCGCCGGTCCTGGTGGCCGCGGCCAGATCCCACAGGGCGATCGTGTCGTCGAAGGCGAGGGCGCTGCGTCGGGCGGCCACACCGGTGGCCAGCCGCCGGCCGTCCGGGGAGAAGGCGACCGAGTCGACGTTGCCCTCGGGATGATCGAGCCGGGCCAGCGGCGGCGCCTCCGGGTCGGCCGGGTCGAGCACCGTCACCGCCCCCGTCGTCGTCGCCACCGCCAGGCCGCCGTCGGTCGACAGGTCCAGGTCGTTGATCGCCCCACCGGCGTAGCGGTCGATGCCGGCGGTGACCGCGCCGGACCCGTCGAGCAGCTCGACCCGCCCGAGTGCGTCGACGACCACCAACCCGGTTCGGTCGTGATCGACCATGGTGGTCACGGCGGGCTGTGCGTCGGTCGGCCCGTCGAGGGGCCGTTGGCCGCCCGGCTCGAGCCGCAGCCTCGTCCCGTCGAAGAGCACGGCAACGGCGAGGCCGTCGGCGAGGACGTGGACGGACACGGCCGCCCCGTCGCCGGCAGCGTCCGGCAGCAGGCGCTCGGTTCCGTCGTCGGCGATCGATCGGGAGAGCACGCCGTCGGTCACGAGCAGGCCACCGCCGGGGTCGGCGTCCCACACCTCGTTCGAGGTGAGCGGCGCCGACCAGGGCGAGCCGGCGTCCGGCCCCCAGCGGGCGATCACACCGTCGAACAGGTCGTCGCTCCACAGCTCGATCAGTGCACCATCGCCGTCCGGGACCACCACGACCCGCCCCATCGACAATTCGGCCGGCAGCGGCAGGTCGACGAGCGCGGGGGCCGAGGCGGCCGACGACCACAGCGCCTGATGGCCCGCCTCCCCGAACACGGGAACCAGCCACGAACCGTCGCCCGCGCCGGTCGCCAGGTCGCCGAACGACGCCGCAGCCGGAGCCTCGATCCGCTCGGCCACCGCGCCGGTGGTGACGTCGACGAGCTCGACGACATCGGTCCGGACGAGCACCGCGACGCTCGACGACTCGAACACCGCCGTCGGCGCCCGGTCCCAGGCGCCGACCCGGGTCGGTTCGCCAGACGACGAGGTGAGCCGCCACAGTTCCGTGACCTCGGCGGTGCTGACGAGCGCCGTCGAGGCGTCCGGTGACACCACGAGCTGCTCGACCGGTCCGCCGGCGGGCGCCGGGACGCTGGCCGCTGGCTCGCCCGACGCCTCCGCCTCCGTTGTCGCCACATCGAACACGTGGAGGTCACGTGTCGTTGCCACCATCAGGATCCCGGCCTCGCTGGCGGCGGCGACCGCCCGGCCGGCGCCGACCCGTTGCGACACCGATCCGGTGACCGCGGTGACGTTCGAGACCGCGGCCGGCCCGTCGACCCCGGCGGCCGGTTCCTGTTCGGCGGTCGGCTCGGCGTCGTCGCGCGCTCCGGACGGGGAGCAGGCGGCGGCCAGGAGGGCGCCGACGAGGAGGAAGGGGATGGCCACCGGCCGAGCCGGTGTCCGGACCCGCCACGAGAGGAACACCGCCGACCACCGTAACCGCTCGTGCCCGGCGGCCCTCGTCGCCGCACCGCCCGGCCTGCTCGGCCTCTGGAGGGGGTACCCCCCCTAGCGCCACCCCTGGCGCTGTACTTCAATGGCCCGGTGGACGCATCGGAGCAGGGGCGCGCGGGTCGCCTCTCGGTCGACGTGGCCGAGGAGACGCACAACCTCGAGCCGGGCCAGGTCCTGACCTTCGGTCGGGCCGCCCGGGCGGTCGTCGACGCCGACAACCCGTACATGCACCGGGTGGTCGGGCGTATCTACACCGATCGCTGGTGCTGGTGGCTCCACAACACCGCTCGGCACATGCCGATGTCGGTCATCGGCGACGACGACCGTCTCAAGACCCTGCCAGCCGGTACGGCCGAACCGCTGACCACGACCCGTGGTGCGATCCGGTTCTACGCCGGCGTGGCCGGGTACGAGGTCACCTGGGAACTGGAGCATCCGTTCACCCCGCCGAGCCCGGTCGACGACCGCGAGTCGGTCGAGGCCGAGACCGCGGACTTCGGGAAGGTCCGGCTGTCCGCCGATCAGCGCCGGATGATGGCGCTGATGGCCGAACCTCGGCTCCGCGACCCGGCCGGACCGCCGCTGCTGCCGGCCAACGCCGAGATCGCCGGGCGTTGTGGCTGGACGCTCAAGCAGTTCGACCGCAAGCTCGACTACCTGTGCCGGCGCCTCGACGCCAGCGGGGTCCCCGGCCTCCGGGGCCAGCCGGGACGGGAGGCCGCCGATCGCCGGGAGCGACTGGTCAACCACGTGCTCCACCATGGGCTGATCACGATCGACGACCTCGCCGCGCTCGACGACGCATCACCGGGCCAGGCGATCGAACCGCCGTCGGTCGAGTTGGTCCTCGACGCAACCGAACCGTCCCTCCGGGGCCGCCCGTGTTGAGGGAGGCGATCGACGACGTGCCCGACATCGCCGAGCCGGTCGAGATCGGGCGTGGTGGCATGGCCACGGTGTATCGGGCCGTCGACCTGCAGGCCGATCGGCCGGTTGCGGTGAAGCTGCTGTCGCTCCAGGCGGGTGACCTCGGACTCACCCACTTCGACCGTGAGCGGCGCTCGCTCGCCCGCCTGTCGACGCACCCGAACGTCGTCACCCTCCACCGGACCGGGGTGACGACCGCAGGCATCCCGTACCTCGTCATGGAGCTCGCCACCGGGGGCACGCTGGCCGATCGGGTCCGGTCGGACGGGCCGATGCCGTGGGCCGAGGCCGTCCGCTGGATCCTGCCGATCTGCGATGCGGTCGAGCACGCCAACCAGCAGGGGATCCGCCATCGCGACATCAAGCCCCAGAACATCCTGGTCTCCGACCACGGTCAGCCGCTCCTGTCGGACTTCGGGATCGCCAGGATGGCGGTCGGGACGGCGACGGTCACCCAACGGGCGAAACTCAGCCTGCCATACGCCAGCCCGGAGCAGATCGAGGGTCGGGAGGTCGACGACAGCACCGACGTCTACTCCATCGGGGCGACCCTGTACGCGCTCGTCGTCGGCACCCCGGCCTTCGCCGACAGCGGTGACTCGGGTTTCCTGAACACCGCGAAGCGGATCGTCGAGGAGGCGCCCCCACCCCTCGATCCGACCGTGCCACCCGATATCGCCGACGCCATCGCCGCAGCGATGGCCAAGAACCCGGCGCTGCGCCCGACCATCGACGAGCTGCGCCGGGCGCTGCGACGGCAGACCGCGATCGAGGCCCCGCCGGCGAGTGATGAGCTGCCCGCCATCACCCGCGAGGTGGTACCGCCGGTCCGCCGGGTCCTCGCCACCACCGACGAGGTCGACACCCGGGACGGGGCGGCATTCGCCGCCGGTCCGTCGGCCCCGTCGGTGTCGGCCCCGGTCCCGTCATCGGCATCACCAGACGTCGCCCCGGCCGCCGGTCCCGTCGGGTCGGCTGCGGCGGCGCGGCGACGCAGCCCGCTTGCCGACCGGCGGGTGATCGCAGCCGCCATCGGGGTCGTCGTCGGGTTGCTGGCCGGTGGGATCGCCCTCGCCGTGCTGGCCGGCGGTGACGACGGCGACGGCGGCCAGGCCGTTGCGGCCGACGGCCGGGACGAGGGTACCGACGGGCTGGACGGCGAGTCGGGGGAGGGGTCGAGCGTCGCCGCTCCGGCCGCCACCGACGGTCGCTCCGACCGCAGCGTCGGCGTCGCCTCCGGCAACGACGAGGCCACCGGGGCCATCTCGACCCAGCCGACGCTGCCGACCGATGGCGACGCCGACGGCATCGTCGAGGACAACGACAACTGCGTCGAGCTGGCCAACCGGGACCAGGCCGATACCGACGGTGACGGCCTCGGCGATGCCTGCGACGGAGACGACGACGGCGACGGTGCCGCCGACGACCTCGACAACTGCGTCCTCGTCGCCAACGCCGATCAGGACGATGTCGACGGTGACGGTCTCGGCGACGCCTGCGACGACTTCCCCGATCGGGACGGGGACGGCATCGTCGACACCGAGGATCCATGTGTCCAGCCGGCCGATGCCCCGGACGGCGATGGCGATGGGCTCCCCGATGCCTGTGACGACACGCCCCGGGGGATGGTCGTCATCGCCGCGTCGGCCCGCATCGACCGGGTCACCGTGCTCAACGAGGCCTACGGCGATGGCGAGGTCGACCTGTTCGGCGATCTCACGGTGGCGGGTCGGAAGGTCGACCTGCCCGAGATCGCCGACCTGCGTGAGGTCAGGCCGGCGAACTGGTCGAACGAGCAGGTCTCGGTCGACGCTGGCACCTCGCTGATCCAGGTCAGGATCTGGGTCCGCGACGAGGACGACTGCTTCCTCTGCCGCGACGGACGGGTCGACCTGACCCCGGAGGGCGGGGCCGAGGCCCTGCACCTGGTCATCGACACCGCCACCGGCGTCGTCGACCTCGCCACCCAGAGCTGGAGCCGCCTCGATCCGGTCGGGACGTTGACCGGCCCGAGCGACGGGAACCTCTCCGGGACGATCGTGCAGGAGGGCGACGACGACGGCGTCCACCGGGCGTCGATCGAGGTCTCGTTGACCCTCGTCCGCGAACCAGCCCCGTGAGGAGCGGCTAGCGGGACATCGGAGCGCTCGCCGACCTCCGGAGCCGGCGGCCGTACCCTTGGCGGCGTCCGTCGGCTCCAGCTCGTGGAGGAACCCCGTGCCCGACTATTCGCCCGTCGTTCCCCGCATCGTCGATCCCGAGGGTGTCGACGCCTCACCCCATCCCCGCCCGATGCCGGTCACCACCGACGAGTCCCGTTCGGCGACCGCAACCGAGACCGGCGGCGAACCGCTGCTCGACTTCGACGGCACCTCGAACCCCTACATCGACTACCAGAGCATCGACCTGCTGCTGTCGCTCCAGCACCCCCGGAGCGACGGCTATGACGAGATGTGCTTCTTCGTCATGGGTCAGGTCAAGGAGTTGCTGTTCCGGGGCCTGCACTTCGAACTGGTCAACGCCCAGCACCGGCTCCGGGCCGACGAGGTCGACAACGCACTGCAGATCCTCGGTCGTGCCGGCGCCTTCGTCGACTACATCACGTCGTCGTGGGATGTGCTCTCGACCATCTCGACCGAGGGCTTCAACCAGTTCCGCGACACCCTCGGCACCGCGTCCGGTCAGCTGTCGTTCATGTACCGCCACGTCGAGTTCGTCCTCGGCAACAAGAGTGAGGACCTGGCCAGGGCCAACCGGAACGTCCCCCACGTGTGGCCGGCGCTCGAGGAGGCCCTCCGTTCGCCGAGCCTGTACGACGACGCCATCGCCCTCCTGGCCAGGCGCGGCCTCGACATCGACCCCGGTGCCCTCGATCGCGACTGGTCGCGACCCTACGAGGTGGACCCGTCGGTCGAGGCGGCCTGGCGTCGGGTCTTCGCCGATCCCCGGGCTGACAACGACCTGTACCGACTCGGGCTCGCCCTGGTCGACGTCGACCAGAAGTTCTCGGTCTACCGGTGGCGGCACTTCGTGTCGGTCGAACGGATCATCGGCTACAAGCCGGGGACCGGTGGGTCGTCCGGCGTCGGCTGGCTCGACGGGGTGACCCGGCACCGGTTCTTCCCCGAGATCTGGGCCACCGCCAACTCGGCCTGAACGCCGTCGGTGTCGGCGTCAGGGGGCGGGGTCGGCGGCGAGGAGGTCGGCGAGCCGGATCGCGTCGGCAACGGCGGTCAGGGTCGGGTTGGCGTAGCCGACCGAATTGGGGAACACCGAGCTGCCGGCCACGTAGAGGTTGGCGACGCCGTGGACCCGGTTCGAGGCGTCGACGACGCCGTCGGCCGGGTCGTCGCTCTGGCGGGTGCCGCCCATGTGGTGCCAGCCGCTCCCGGCTCGGGGGATGTCGCCCTGGCCGAGCGACCGCATCGTCACGAACGACCCGGCGCCGACCTCGGCGAAGGCCTCGGCCACGAGGTCGGCGGATCGGTTGATCGACGCCACCTCCTTCGAGCTCCATGACCACTGCAGCACGGGCAGGCGCCGGCCGAAGCGGTCGCGATCTGGCCCGAGCCGGATCCGGTTGTCCGGCGACGGGCGTTGTTCGAACATCGCCTCGACGGCCACCGTCTCGACGTCGTGGAGCCGTGTCGCCGGATCGCTCCAGCCGCCGAGATGCGGACCGTGGACCCGGCCGCGGGCGGCGGCGACCGCCAGCGGGAACGCCCCGACCGGCGAACGGGCCAGGCCCGGTAGCGCGGTGACCACCTCCCGCACGCTGCGGGCCTGTACGCCGTCGGCCGTCCTGGCCAGGGCGGTCATGCCCCTCGTTCGGAACGCAGCCGGTCGCCCCGCGAGCTCGATCGAGAACCGGAGCAGCTCGTGTTCCCGAGCGGCCGCCGGGGTGAGCTCGAAGCCCCGCAGGGCCGGGGTGTCCCCGCACTCGACGAAGTCGTAGGTCTCGGCGATCCCGGCGGCGTTGATCGGGTCAAGGTCGACGAACCCGAGCCGGCCGTGGGGATGGTCGCAGAACCACCGGCCCAACACGTCGTTTGGGTCCGCCAGCTGTCCCTCCTCGGCGGCCAGCAGCAACTGGCGGGTGTTCTCGATCCCGCCAAGGGCCAGCACGTAGCAGCCGGCCTCGATGGTCGTGACGAGGTTGCGCCCGTCGACGGTGTCGACCGACCGGACCTGCTCGCCGCGGTCGGCTGCGATCCGGACCAGGTGCTGGCCCGAGAGCATGCGGATACCGGGGTGGGCGGCCGCCTCGGCCAGCCGGACGCGATGCACCACGTCGGCCCTGGCGAAGCGGAAGAGCCGCCGTCGGAGTAGGGCGGGATCGAGGTCGATGGCGTCGGTCGGGGGCTGGCCGGTTGGCGTCTCGAACGCGTCGTCGGGCAGGTCGAAGAAGTCGAGCGCCGGCGCGGAGCGGTCGAGCACGTCGCCAGCCGGCGTGGCCCAGGCGGGGATGTCGAGGTCGGGCCTGGCGTCGAAGTCGGCCGGGTCGGCGCCGGCGAGGCGGACATGGTGCTCGCCATCGGGCCGCCCCTTGACCAGCCACCGGTTGGCGGCCCCACCCGAGCCGAGGTAGCGCGAGGCCACCAGGTAGTCGGACCGGAGGTATTGGTACAGGCTGCCGGCGGCGATGAGCGTCGGGTCCGTCCGGTCCGGCGCATCGGCCGCCCGCGTGACCCGGCCGCCGGTCAACCCGGGATCCTGGCCGTCGGCGGCGAAACGCCCGGAGTCGACGAGCACGACGGATCGGCCCACCCCGGCAAGGCGCAGGCTCAACGCCAGGCCGACCGGTCCCGAGCCGATCACACAGACGGCCTCGGGGTCCGCGACCGACCCGATCGTCGGTCCGTCGCTGTCCGCCACCGGCACCTCCGAGCACTCCCTGCGATGGGAGATCGACCCTACTGCCGGGGGCGTCGGTTGGGTGGTCGCAACGGACGCCGAAATGGAGGTTTCTCTACCAGTGGTAGTCGGGTTCGCCCCGCTCGTCGGCGTGGTCGTACCCGTCGGGCTCGAAGTCCTCGTGGCGACGCCGGACATCGGTTCGGCGAATGAAGAAGACCAGGAGGCCGACCAGCGCCGCCAGCCCGATGGCCGAAGCGGCCAGCACGGTGTTGGTCGACACGCCGCCCGATGCCGGTGCCTCGATGCGGGCCGGTTGGGCCGCGGCGGGATCGAAGGTGAAGAAGTACCCGCCGGTCGTGAAGTCGCCGTCGAGCGAGATCATCTCGTAGCTGACCTGGTACCGGCCGGGCTGGGTCAGCGGCTGGTCGAGTGCGAACGTGATGACCTCGCCGTCTGGCACGGTGGTGGTGCCGGCGAGTGGTGTGCCGTTGTAGCGGAGCATGACCGTGGCGTCGGTGATCGGATCGAGGAACTCGAGGTCGATGACCTGGATCGATCCGCCGACGACGGCGTTGCGGTCGGGTGAGGCCCGCAGCATGGCGGTGTGGGCCGACGCCGGGAGCGTCATCAGGACGGCGACGGTCACCGCAACCACCGCAGCCAGCAGGGCGCGGATCATCGTCGCTCCGTCCACTCGTATCGATCGTCCGGGGCATACCGGCCGTCGAGGCCAGACCTCTCGGCGTCGTGGTCATGGTCGCCGTCGTACTCGTCGTACCCCTCGTCGAGGTCGTCTCGATCGTCCGGGTCGGCCGTCAGCCGGGTGCGCAGGGCCGGGCCGAACGCACCGATGGCGGCGATACCGGCCACACCGAGGGCGATCGCCGCAGCCAGGGGAAAGCCCCCGTCCTCGCTGGCGCCGTCCTCGTCGAAGCCCTCGAAGGCGGGCACGCTCGGCGGTGGGACCGTGCGCTCGCCCTGGCCCTGGTCGGCGAAGGTCGGGAGCAGCGAGCGCTTGGTCAGGAACCCGTTGGTCTCCTCGGCCTGCCACCCGTCGTAGACCGCCGGGCGGTACGCCATCCGCCACGCCGGGTAGTAGAGGGTCAGCAGCGGCAGGTCTGCGGCGAGGATGTCCTGGGCCGTGATGAGGGCCTGGGTTCGGACCTCGGACTCCTGGGGCTCGAACATGAGCTGGGTGATCGCCGCGTCGAGCTCGGGGTTGGTGTAGCCCCCGAACAGGTCGGTGGCGGCGCTGGTGCTGTGGAACAGGAAGTAGAGGTGGTCGGGGTCGTCGTGATGGTGGGTGTCGAGCTCGCCGATCACGAGGTCGGTCGGCGGCAGCGTGCCGGTGCCGCCGGTCGTTGGTGGAAGCGCCGCCGAGTCGAGGGGTTGCAGCGAGATCGCCACGCCGATCGCCGCCAGCTGATCGGCCACCGACTGGGCGGCGGTGCCGTGGCGGGGCCTGGCGGCGTCGTACCCGATCGTGAACGCCGCCGGTTGCCCGGTCGGCCCCAGCAGCGTGCCGTCGCCTGCGTCGGTGAAGCCGGCGGCCCGGAGGAGCTGGTCGGCCGCGGCCACGTCGGACAGGTGGGAGCCGAGCGGGTCGCGGGTCCAGATCGAGTTCGGATGGGTCCAGGTGTCGTTACCGAGCCGCCCCGCCCCCTCCTCGACGACGTCGAGCACGGTGTCGACGTCGATGGCCAGACCGAGGCCGCGGCGGACGTCGCCGTTGCGGAGGATTTCGTTGCCGAGGTTGAACTGGAGATGGACGGACTGTTGGCGACCGCCGACCAGCATCTCGACGTCCGGCAGCAGATCGAGTCGCTCGATCCAGTCGAGCGGGGTGCTGCGGGCGACCATGTCGACGGCGTTCGCCTCGAGCGCGGCGAACGCCGCCTGATCGTCCGGCAGGATCGACAGCTCGATGGCGTCGACGAGGGGTGCGCCGTTGAAGTAGGCGGGGTTGGCCTCCAGCCGGTACGAGCTGCCCGCCTGGTGGTCGACCAGGCGGTAGGGCCCGGTGCCGACGGGGAGGGCGGTGGTTTCGACCCGGGGGTCGGGGATCGACGACCAGATGTGCTCGGGCAGGATCGGCACGTCGCCACCCGGGAGCTGGGGGAACGTGGTGATCGGGTTGGTGAAGGTGAGCTCGACGGTCAGGTCGTCCACGACGCTGGCCGTCTCCAGCCTCGGGTGCTGGTAGAGGTGGTGGCCGTAGCGTCCAGAACCGCCGACGTCACGGAAGTACTGGTACGTGAAGGCGACGTCGTCGGCCGTGAACGGCTCGCCGTCGTGCCATTGGACGCCGGAGCGGAGCGAGACGGTCCAGGTCCGGTAGTCGGGTGACGGGACGGCGCCGGTGGCCAGCCACTCGTCCGGTGCGACCTGGCTCTGGGTCCAGAAGAGCGTGTCGTAGACCAGCATCAGCAGGTCGTGGGTGACGGTGACGTCGTTCGGTTGCAGGAACGGGTTCAGGTTGGCCTCGTCCGCCCGGATGGCGATGCGGACCAGCGGCGCCCGTTCCTCGGCCGACGCACCCTGGGCTGCGGTGACGGTCGACGGTGCGACCAGGGCGGCGAGCACGAGGATGACGGTGACGGCGATGGTCCTGGTCGCGACCCGGTGTGCCGGCGCCCGCCGGTCGGCGGTCGGCGATGCGTCGAACCTGGTGGACATGGATGAGGTGCCTCCTTCCTCGTGTGTCCGGTCGTCCGGAGACGACGGGGCCCGCAGCCGGGGTCGAGGCGTCATCTGCCTCACCCCCGGGCTGCGGGCGCACCGTTCATGGTTCCCGCTGAGCGTCAGCCGGAGTCAGCCGCCGTGCTCGGCGGCGCCGGGTTGTCGTCCGGGACCGTCGGCGATGGCTGGTCCGGCTCGACGGCGCTCGTCTCCGTCGTCTCCGGCGCCGGCGCCGGCTCCGTTGTCGACGTGGTCTGATCGTCGGCCGGCGGCTCACTCGTCGACGTGGTCGAGTCGTCGGTCGACGGAGCGGTCGTCGAGGTGGTCTCGTCGGCCGGCGGCTCGGTGGTCGGCGGCACCGTGGTCGTCTGGTCGGGGGCGGGGTCGTCCGGCGGTGGCGGGGTCGAACCGAGGATGCCGCCCTGGAGCGGGTTGCAGTCGGGGTTCGGCTTGCCGACGGTCTCGATGCCACGGCCCTCGAAGAAGGCGTTCTGCTCCGCCTCCGACAGGTGCTCGAACAGGATCATCGGCGAGGCGCCACGGGGGAGTGCATCGAACAGCGCCCTGGCGGCCGGATCGATCGTGAGCTTGTTGTTCTTGTTCTTGCTCGGGATCATCTGGTTGCCGATCTTCTGCGCCTCCTTCAGCGACGTGCCCGCTGGCATGGCGACATAGGCGGTGCCCATCTCGTGGCCGGTGTGCGAGCCGTTGTTGTTGTTCGAGACGACGGTGATCTTGTACACGTTGTTGCCCATGTACTCGACCTCGGTCCAGTTCTTGTCTCGGGTGTGGGTGTAGCCGAGGTCGATCGTGACGTCGGTCGAGATCGGGTTCTCCACCGAGCCGATCGTGCCGAACGAGATCGGCGAGTGAAGGAGGTGGTTGATCGTGTTCTCCCTGACCCGCTTCTCGACGAGGCTCCAGTCGGTGCACGTCAGGATGTTGATCGCCCGCTGGGCGTCCTTGTTCAGCTTCTTGTAGTCGTTCGAGCCCGTGTACTCCTGGGCCAGGCGACGGTAGAGCTTCTCACCCTCGAGCTCGGGCTTCTTGTTGACGATCTCCTTGTTGTCCTGGATCGCCACCGGGAGCATCGCGGTGACCGGCGAGTAGGCCAGGTACTCGTTCTCGCCGGTCTGGATGAAGCCGCCAGTGGCGGCCTGGCCGGGGATGAGGACCTGCTGGCCGAGCAGCACGACCGAATGCTCGACGTGGCCGTGCACGTCGTAGCCCTTGTCGTCTGCCTTGCTCTTGATGGCCCCGAGCGCCGGCTCGTTCGAGCCTGACGACGGGTTCGGCGCCGGCGCTGGCGCAGGGGCCGGCGCCGGATCGGGCGTGGCCGCAGGCGATGGCTGCTCACTCGGCGCGCTGTCGGCCGCCGGGTCTGCGGCGGGTGCCGGCTGCTCGACCGTCGTCGTCTCGGTCGTCGGCGCAGCAGCTTCCGGCTGCTCCACGGCGGCATCGGTGGCCGGAGCGGTCTCCGACACCGGCATCGCCGCAGCCGCTGCGTCCGCTGGTGCATCGATCTGCAGCACCGGGATCGCCGCAGCCGCCTCGGAGCCGGAGGTCGTCGCCTGGGCGCCGATCAGCGGGTTGGCGGCCGATGTCTCGACGCCGTCGCTCGAACGGCCCGTCAGCAGGAACAACCCGAGCGCCGCCGCCAGCATCGCCAGGACGGCGAGGCCGATGCGGAGTTGGTCCGCTTGTATCGTGATCACGCGCTCGGCCTGGTGTGGCTGGCGCCCGGTCGCAGTGGTCATGGAGCTACCTACCTGCTGGTTAGAGGACAGATCGGGGGGATTCCGTCGCAGGAGCGATCGACCGACGCGTTCAGGCCGGAACGGTGATGCCCTCAGCCACCACCACGTCAACCACTCCCGCGCCAGCCCTACAACCGGGTGAATGTGCCCGTCGGGATACCACCTGATCCAAGAACTTCAGATTGTGGTCAGACGGCGCCCGGTGGCGGGCCATGGCCGCGGAACGGGATGACGGTGAACCGGGCGGGTCGGTCGGGTCGTAGTGCGGGGCAGGACCGGAGACGAACGACGGAGGAGGTGCCGTGTCGGCGATCAAGATGTCCTGGCGCCGGGCGCCGGGCGACGCCAGGTTGGCTGCGTCTGCCCTGGTGCTCGGGTTCCTGGTCAACGTGCAGCTGTCGGGCCACACCACGGTCAATGGAGTGGTGACGTCGTGCAGCTACCTCGGCCTCGGGGAGATGGTCGGTGGTGCGGCCGCTGCGTTGCTCGGCCTTCGCCTGGCGGTCAACGCCTGGCCGTCGAGGGAGAACCTGGAGCTCGGGGAGCGGGCCCGGGGTCCGGTACTGGCGCTGGCGGGTGTGCTGACCGCCCTCGGGGTGCTGCTCGTGCTCAAGGGCGGTGGTGTCCTGTGGAGCCCGTGCGGCTGATCGCCGGCCTCGTGGCCCGGCGCCGGCCGGCTCCTGGTGGTGGCCCGGACCGGTGGACCGGGCCACGGTGGACCGGTCGAGGGGGCCTGGCGGCGTCGGGCCCATCGGGGCGCTTGATCGCATGCTGCTGGTTCGTCGTCGCGCTGGGGCTGCTCGCAGGCTGTTCCCGAGGTGCGGGGGAGGACGATCCCCTGGTCGGCTCGTGGACGATGACCGCAGCAGGCGGTCGTGGCGTTGCCCCCTGGGGCGAGGAGGTCACGTTCACCATCGAGCGCACGACGCTCGACCCGCCCGCCCCGGCCGATCCCCTACCGAACAACTACGACTGCTCGTCCGACGACGAGTTCGCCATCGTGGCGCCTCGTTATCGGGGCGACTGTCACGTCTACTGGATCGAGGGCGACCCGGTCTCGTCCGGCGTCGTCTGGGGTCGGGTCGGCAGTGATCCGACGACGCCGATCCACCGCATCCGATTGCCGTCGACGGCGCACACCTACATCGAGGAGTCGACCGGCTCGACGTGGGAGTGTCACTCGACGATGGCCATCGAGTTCGTCGGCGATGACCTGGTCGAGGCGTTCTCGATCGGGCTCGTCTGCCTGTCGACCAGCCCCGGGTGCGCCGACGATCCGCTTGCCTTCGACTGCGTCGCCCTCCCCGAAGCGATCGGGTTCTTCGAGTCGGAGGGGTCGGATCGCTCCTACCAGCTCTCGATCGCCGGCTGAGGCTCGGCGCGGCGCCTGGGCTTGGTGCGCCGACGTCGCCTCCGATGTCGGCGGCACCGACCACCCCGGGGCACGGCTCCGAGGTGGCCGCCGGGAACACGGTCCAGTCGGCGCACCGGACCCGGGTGCACGCCGAGCAGGCTCCGGTCGATGCCCGCGCTCGGCGCGTTCGGCAACACGAGTGGCGCCACGATCCGGCCCGCGGTGACGATCCCGGTTTCGCACCGCCTGGCGATCGTCGCCTGCTGGTCAGGACGAGGACCGTTGATCCCGCCGTGCTCCCCGCCGCCGACCACGGGGGATCGGGCGGGTCACGCCATCAGCTCAGGCGGGCGCCGGCGGGGATCGTCGGTGGTGCGTCGTTCAGCCGGTCCTTGGCGAATCCCGCGGCGGCCTGGTACGTGCTCATGAACTCCGCTCGCTCGGCCTCTGGTATCACGTCGTCGATGTCGTCGAACACGCCACCGCAGCGATCGTCGAGCATGTTGAGCAGGCCGAACGGTCCGGCGCCCCGGTTGCGCAGCACGACCTGGTTGACCGGTTCGCAGAGCTCGGCGTCGTAGGAGGCCAGCGCCTGGGCCGTGATGCCGTACTCGAGGAACTTGGCCCCGATGACCCGTGCATCGACGATGGCCTGACTCGCCCCGTTCGAACCGGTCGGGTACATGGGGTGGGCGGCGTCGCCCAGCAACGCCACGCGGCCGTCGACCCAGGTCGGAATCGGGTCGCGGTCGATCATGGGATTCTCGTAGGAACAGTCGGCGTCGCGGAGCATGGCGGGCACGTCGAGCCAGTCGTAGCGGAACCCGTCGAAGTGGTCGATGAAGTGGTCGATCTCGACCGCCCGGAACCAACCGTCCTGCTGCCAGCCGTCGGAGTTGTCGACCGTCACCTCGGCGATCCAGTTGATCAGGGCCTTGCCGTCCGGCCCCGGCGGGGAGATCGGGTAGAGCACGACCCGATGGCGGTGGGTTCCGAGACCGATGAACGACGACCCGGTGCGCTTCGGTTCTGCCTGGACGGTGCCACGCCACATGATGGCGCCACCCCAGTGGATCGACGGTTGATCCGGGAACATCGTGGCCCTGACCGCCGAGTGGATGCCGTCGGCACCGATGGCCAGGGCTCCCCGGATCTCGTGTGGGCGGCCCGCTGCGTCGGTCACGTGCAGGGTGACGCCGGCGTCGTCCTGGGCGTACCCGATCACCTGTGCTCCGAGTCGGACGGCGTCCGGCCCGAGGCGGTCGATGACCTGACGGTAGAGGAGCATGTGGAACTCGCCGCGATGGGCGGCGTACTGGGGCCACCGGTACCCGGCATCGAGGCCACGAGTCTCGGCGTACACCTCCTTGCCGTTCAATCCGACCAGGGCCCACTCCTTCGCCTGGACACCGATCGAGTCGAGGCTCTCGGTGCCGATGCCCAGGTCGAGCAGTTCCCGGACCGCGTTCGGCTGGAGGTTCAGCCCGACGCCGAGGGGTTTCATCTCCGGTGACGACTCGACCACCAGGCAGGGAACGCCGATCTGGTCGAGGGTCAGGGCGAGTGTGAGGCCACCGATACCGCCGCCTGCGATCAGCACCGGCTGTTCCGTCATCGATTGCAGCCTACGCCCGACGCTCTCAGCGGGGCACGGCGCTTCGCTCTCCCGTGACTAGTCGGGATGGGGAGATTTGAACTCCCGACCCCCTGCTCCCAAATCGTGAACCCGTGCGCTAACGAGCGCTAGGAAGCGCTGGGGGAGCGGGGTTGGGGTGCTGAGGAGTGCTGGCGAGCGCTGAGCGATGGTGAGGCTCATGGCTACCACCGCGGCTACCAGTCGGCTTCCGGGTTGGCCATGGCCTTCGTTGTGCGGCACTCCGGATACGCCGGGGTATGCGGAGCGCGCTGGACCTGGATGGTCTGCAGGATCTGACGAGTCCGGTCGCCGGTGTCGTTGCGTGGCTGTCCTATTGGCTCGAAGCGGCCTCGGCCTCAATGATCGTCGGCGCCAGTCGCTCGAGGGCCGGCATCAAGTCATCGCCGCCCATTGCCTGTGCCAGTGCCTCTGGATGGGATAGGACACCGTCCGATGCAAGCCTTGCGAGGAGGATTTGCTGGAAGCCGCTTTGCAGCTCCGCGATATCAGCCTCGGCTGCCATCTTTCGCTTCTCCTCTGTCAAGAGCGCCGCCTCGGCCTCCAGCTTGTTGGCCTCTGCGCTCGAACGCCTCGCCTCTGCCTGTGCGCGGGATCCGTCAGCTCGCCAATCTCGGGCGGTCGTTAGAAGCGAAACAAGGGTCGCGATTGTGGCGCCCGCAAGTCCGCCGATGAGGACCTCCAGCGGATTCGAATACATGAGCCGGCGCACGTGGGGTAATGGCTGCGCTACGAGACGACCGTCGAGAATCGTCAGCCTGAGCGCAACCGTCGCAACAAGATCCAAGTCTGCGAGGGCGCGAGATATGACATCAAGCCGCGATCGCGCCCCGATATCCAAGGTGATTCGAATCGTACGGTTGGGGGAGTCGCCGCCGGTCGCTTTCCCAACGCCGCCGCTGCGACGCTCAAGAGAGGTGAAGCCGACCACGACATCCTCAACAGATCGGTCTGCGAGAGTCACCGGGCCTGCTCGCAACACGGTTCTGACTCGCCCGAACCCGGGGCTCGCTTGAACTTGCCCCGCCGCTACCGTGACTTCTGCGTCATCGAGGCTGATCTCTATGTCAATCTGGAGCTGGAAGGGTCCAACGTCCACGTCGGCTGCATCGGGGCCTACCTCGGGTTCAAAGCGCCACTGGACCGTGTGGCGGTGGAGTGCCACCACGATCCGAAGGTCTGGATTGGTCGCCGTGTCTTGGATCGCACGTGCCACAGCGGGCTGATCTTCGTAGGCACTCCTGATGAAGGAATCGAGGTCGAAGCCGAGGCCGTCCAAGATCGCCTCAACTGTACGCTCAAGGGCGAGTGAGTCGGGTCCACTTGCTGCCTCAAGCTCCTCTGTCAATGCAGAGCGACCCTCGTCGCGGGAAGGCCACAGAACATCGTTAGCTGTGAGATCTACGAGCGCCATATTCTCGGCTCACCATAACCGAACGGCTACGCCGACAGCGGCCGGCCCAAAGGGCGAGATCGCCCGAGTCGATGGGTTGAAGGCGCTGCCGGCCTGCCTGTGCGAGCCGCCCCGTCGACAGCCGCAGGCTAGGAGAGGCATGATCCTGGGCGACGGCGAGGCTGGTGGCTGCCAAGTTGTCCACCGGTCATGGTTCGGCCGAGAGGAGGTGACGTCAGTGTCGGGCCGGCCAGGGGTCGTGCCGATGCGAGGACACGAGAGCGGCAGTTCGCTGGGATAGCGCAATGGCCGACGCCGTCGTTCTCAAATAGGATGCTCGTATGGACAAGGAAGAAGTCGAGCGGCTGAGCATGACGATGTTCCCAGACGGGTCTTCCGGTTCTCGCCCCGCTGCCCGCGACCCCTTGCCTCTGTGGCGGGCGAGGTATTCCGATCTCGCCGGTCGTGTTGCAGGTCATGCTGAGGAAGCAGCCAGATTGTGGGTTCAAGAAGAGACGCCCCCCGCAGCTGAGTATGAGCCGATTGCTCGTACCGCCATTGAGGCGGCCGACGCCTTGGAGGAACTGCGCGAGAGCGGTTTCGATGCCGGTGTAGGGCAGTGGATGCCGCATCGGTTCTACACCCACTCTGCTCAGGAGAGTTCTGCGCTTTTCCTTGAGCGGTGCAGCGATCCCGACTTTGCAGTTTTCCTCGTGCCCGACAAGGTCCAACGAGAGCAGGTTGTCTCTGTACTTCAAGCTGCAGCCCGCTTGTTGGATAGTGGGGCGGCCTAGCCCCAACGGAACTCGTGTGGGGCGGCCAGCTATGGATCTGTGGGGGGCGGTGGACCTGGCTGCTGAGCTGTCGCGCTTTCGACCTGTGACTTGAGATCCACTAGCTCGGTTCGGAGATCCGCGAGCCCGGCTGCGGTTCCAGAGATGTTCTCGGCGGCACTCGCTGCGATATTGGCGGCCTCGGAGGCTCTGTCTTGCGTGGAGGCAGCAACGTCCAGCGCCTTCTTGGCCAAGTCGTTGGGTGCTTCGACGGTGCGCGTGGCGAAGTAGAAGGCCGACATCGCAGAGGTAAGCGTCGCTAGGATCGCTAGCACAGCGGTGTAGAGGGACGCGTCGGTAGAGGTTGTCTCCTCGATCTGCTGGATATCGCCTGTCGCATCTCGGACAGTGACAGTGGTCGTGGAGTCATAGACGAGGAGTGACGGGCCGTAGACGATCACGACCGCCAACAACGCGATAGTCAGCAATGCGATAAAACCGCGTAGCGACCCGGGGGGAAGTCTCAGGCCTTGAAGCCCGTCGTCGTCCTGCGACGTATAGAGGACCAGTCCAAAGACCAAAATGAAGGCGAGGAGGATGCCTAGCAGCGCCCTGCCGACGCCGAGCACCGTAGGTGTGCTTGGGGCGACGGTCTCTTCGGTCAACTCTTCGGTCGGTGAAGTGGATTCCCCGTTCGTCTGAAGCTGCGGTGGGTCGCTTTCGGTGGCCGAGTCGTTAGCGTCCTGACTTGTTGGCGGTGTCTCTGTGCTATCAGCTGACGTTGGCGGCGTAGCGAATACCGCAACGGACAAGGTAAGAACGGTCAGTGCGAGCAGGGTCCGAAGTGTGACCTGGACTGATAGCCGGGCGTTCTGAGCTCTCATGTGGTGTCGCATTCCTCTCGCTGTTGCTCTCGAGTCAGTGTTGTTGACACCCCTGGCCGGACGGCCAGCTGGCCAGAAGCGTTCGGGTGCAGCGACTGCCAGCGGCAGAGACGTAGGCTGGTCATGCGCTCTGCCAGGTGAGTTGGCCGGCGGATGTGTCGTAGGTGCCGAGCCACCAGTCGCCGCCGTTGGAGCCTTGGCCGGGGTAGTAGAAGAGGAGTTGGTCGGTGCCTGATCCGTTGAAGTCGCCGGTCCAGAAGGGGCGACCGTCGTGGAGGTTGCCGAAGTAGCGGGTTGATTGAGTGGAGTATCCTCTTGTCTCGCCTAGGTAGCCCCACTCCAGCCGCCTGGATGCTGTTTCGTAGGTGCCGAGCCACCAGTCGCCGACTGAATACACGAAACTCGACCGTGTGCCCGATGCGAATCTGCCCGTGAATACCAAGCGTGATTCGGCCGGCCCGCTGGCGCCCAGCCAGAACCGGGTTCCCTCCGAGGCTTTGGCCTCCTCCGCCGGGGTTCTTTGTAGCGAATTCTTGCGGACATGTTGGACGTAGCGGTAAAGGCCAGAACTTGCCAGACCGCCAGTCTGAACCCAGTCGCCGATGATCGAGCCTTGCATCTCGAGGCCGTAGTGATCCCAGGGTGCACCGGGCGTGTAGGCATACTGGCGTTGGGTGGTCCCGAGGTAGAAGAAGACATCCCTCAAGACCTCTTCCTTGACCTGCCAGACGTGCGTCATTTCGTGGGCAAGTAGTGCTGCGTCTCGAATGGTCCCGTGGTGTGAGTACTGGCTGCCCAGGTTGATGGTGATCGCTCCGTTGCTTAGCGGGAAGACAAAGGCTCGGCCGTTCCCAAGCCCGAAGCTTGTTAGGAGTATGGATGAACGGCCGGGCAGGGTGTTTCCGAAGACGGAACGGACGAGGCTCCACTCGGCGTCGTTTGGGTGGCGGAATCGGACGAGCTTCAGAAACGTAGCTGTGCGGATTGCCGGGTTTACGTAGGCGTCTTCCACTGCGTTGAAGATCGAGATTCCTGGCAGGAAGCCCCAAGGGCCACCGAGCATGAGCAGGTGTGGGTTTGCACGCGATTTGAAGAGGCCGGGGAGCACGGGTAGGTCAGGGAGCAACTCGCTGCCGGGGACCACATCCCAGATCTCGCCGGCTATGTCGACGGCTTCTCGTTGGAGGTCTACAGCTACGCGGACGGCGCCCTTCCCCAGGCCTGAGCCGAAGACGATTGCGCCGAGTGGGCCGGCTGCGTAACCACCAGCGACAGCACGTGCGATTGTGTCTAGGAAACCCACCTAAGCCCCCAGGTCGACCACCAGCAGACACTAGTCAACCTGAACAGCTTGGGGCCAGGTGAGCCGCCTATTGTCGAGCCTGGAGTCCGTTTTCTAGATAGGTCATCGTTTCGGCCCCTCTCGCCATGAGGGCGTAGCCGATTCTGTTCGCCAGTCGAGAAATCGTCCTATCGGCTATCGTCGCTTGGGGGATCAGCTCGAAACCCACGACTTCGTTGCCGTCCGGCCGCAGATCGTCCATTTGTGCTTCATCCAGCTGATCGCCGTCAAAGATCAGTAGGAGCTTGGCCCCCCCATTGGCCTCGGGGCTGTCCTCCCACCAATCTGCGACGAGCAGGCCGCCGATGGGTGACTTGATGCCGAGTTCTTCGTAGACCTCGCGTTGGGCGGCCTGGTGCGGGGTCTCGCCGTTCTCGACGTAGCCGCCGGGGATGTCGAGATAGTCCTTGTAGGACGGGACGACCATGAGCACCCGGTCTTGGTCGTCGGTGAAGAGAACGCCGGCGGCGACTCGGGGGGTGATGAAGTTGAGCGTGGGATCATCGGTGCTCACCCGTTCGACACTACCTGTGCTCAGCGACTCGCAGGCTGTCATGCTGCTGCGTGGGCTCGGCGGGTGCGACGGTCGAGCTGGGCGAGTCGGGGGTCCTGGCGGCCGGACTTCGAGTCCCGGAGATGAGCCACGATCTGCTGGGCCATGACGTGATGGTGGACCTGCTCGGGCGCGAGCTGTTCGGCTTCGAGCATCGTGGCGATCGCTTCGTCGGTGCGGTCTCGTCGAAGGGCGATCATGGCGACATCGAAGAGGTAGCGGATCCTGCGCTCGGACGGCAACGCTCCGGCATTGACGGCTCGGAGGTGGCGTTCGGCCCCAGCGATGTCGTCGTGAGCTACGGCGGTTGCTACTCGGTGGACGGCGACGTTCGTTGGCCCGAAGGCGGTCCAGAGATGGTTGGTGTCGTGGCCGAGCTGCTTGGCGTGGTGCTCGGCTTCGTCCAGAAGCTCGTCGACGGTCGACCGTTCACCTGCACGGGCTGCGGTCATCGACGCCGCCAGGAGGAGGGTTCCGTAGATCGAGATCTCTCGTTCAGATCCAGCCTTCAGCGCCGTTCGGAGGTCGTCGGCAGTCCGCTCGGCCAGCTTGGTGGAGGCCTCGGTCCGTCCGTGTGACTGGAGGGTGTGGACCATCGATCGTTGGAGCGATCCGAGGATGGCCGGGTCGTCGGCGTCCTGGGCGACGGTCAGCCCTCGCTCGGAGGCGATCCAGGCCAGGTCGTGTTCGCCGAGCTTGGTGAGCACCATGGCTGACGCCTGGCCGGAGAGTGCGAGGGTCTGCCGTGCTCGACGTCGGTTGCGGCCTCGACAATGGGCGGCGGCATGGTGGGCTCCGGCCACCACATCCGGGAGCCGGGTCAGCATCTCGTCGAACCTGGACGTCTGGTAGGCCTGCATCACCTGGTCGAGGCTGCGTGCGAGGTCGTCAAGATCCGGCGGCTGGTCGCTGCCGGCCCCATCATGGAAGCCGTACCCGCCCGAGTCGAGGAAGGCGGCCCGGATCCGGCCAAGGGCACTAGGGGCTCCGGCTAGCGTTGGCATCGAGACCTGCGTCGATCCAGTCCCGGACTTGTTGGCGGCCCGTTGCTTGGCCGCGGCGATGTCGAGGGTGAGAACCGGCAGACCGAGAGCCTGTTCCAGGGCCCGGCGGGTCTCGTGGCGGGCGATCCGCTTGCCGCTCTCGTAGCGGGCGATGTCGTTGCCGGTGACGGTCGGCCGGTGGATCATGCACACGGCGGCGGCCAGGTCGTTCTGGCTCAGCTCGAGCTGATTGCGGCCGGCGCGCACGACGTCGGCAAAGAGACCGATATCGGCGGGATCGGGCAGCACCCAATCAACAGTAGTCCCATGCTGGGACACCGTCCGACACAGCTGTAGGCCGGTTTCTGAATGGCCTAGAGATTGGCCCTGTTTTGGAATCCGCTGGCGTTGTTTGATCGGCCCATGGCACGTCAACAGCACCGGTCCAGGGCCGGCACCAGGGTCACCGGCCCGCTCAAGCGGAGCGAGGCGCTGACCTTCCACGGCCCCGGCTGGACCATCCACGGTGCCGACTACGAGGTCATCTGCTGGGCCCCAGGCGAGATCTCCCACAACGGCCAGCCCACCGGCCGGTACCGAGACGAGTGGATGCTCTCGGTCGAGCGTGACTGGGTCCGCAATCCGATCGACGGGTCCGGCATGTGGGGATCCGGTGGTGTCCTGTCGGGGGACACACTGACCGAAGTTCTCGACGCCCTGGCCCTCCTCGACCCCGGCGACCGCTACCGGGCCACCGCCATCCTCGTCCGCGAGCTGGACGGAGACGAGCAGTGAAATCGCTCTACCGAGGCTGGTGGCGTCTCCTGATGGACCTGCGTCCGACGGTGCGGTTCTTTGCCGAGAGGTTCCCGAAGCTCGCACCGTGGGGTGTCCGCCTGCGGGCTGTGTCTCATCGGCTGGTCGGCAACCCGGTCCAGGTGCTCGTCGTAGTCGATGCGCTTCTGGCCCGGTGGGTGCTCGACCTGCCTGCCCGCTGGCTCCTGGCCGTCGTGGCCGGGGTCTGGCTGTTCCTCGAGGTCGTCCACCGAGTCTGCTTCCGGTCTGGCTTCTGGTTGATCGGGTGGCGAGAGGCGTGGTGGTTTCGCCGGCGCTGGCCTGCCGAGTGGGCTGGGGTGGCGGCCAAGACCACACGGGTCCAGGCCGAGGTCGGCACGTCCAAGGAACCGATCGCTTCGGCCGTCCTGCGCCCGATCGCCGATCACCCGAAGCTGTCATGGTGGCCACGGATCGAGTGGCCGGTCGTGTCGTGGTGGGTCGGCCCGCCACCCGGTCGATCGCTCCAGGCCCTCGACGACCTGGCCGTCGTCCTCGCCGCCAACATCTCCCGAGCCGCCGACATCCACGTCGAGTACGAGCGGGAGAACGACTCGCACGGCCGGCTCGTCGTCTCCTTCGACGACGTGCTGTCTCGACCCTCGTCGCCGACCTGGGCCGGCTCCGAGCCCAGTCCGGCTGACATCGTCGAGCTCGACGACTTGGCCGATGCCATCGAGGCCTTGGACCAGACCGACCAGGCATGGCCACCGCTCCGGCTCGTCGACGGGGAGGGCGAGCGATGACCGGGCTCGACATCGGCCGACGCTTCGACGCCAAGCCCCTCCGGCTGCCCTGGCCTCACTGCCCACACATGTCGGTCGGCGGTGAGACCGGCGCCGGCAAGTCGGGACTCATCAACTCGCTCTTCGGCGCCGTCGCCGAGCTGCCAAACGTCGCCATTTGCGGCGTCGACCTCAAGCTCGTTGAGCTATGGCCGTGGCGAGACCGGCTAACCGTGCTCGCCACCACTCCCGACGAGGCTGACCGCCTCCTGGTCGATCTCCGCAACCTGATCCGAGACCGTGCCCGGTTCCTCCAGGCCAACGGCCACCGCAAGTGGGAAGACCGGTTCGGGCCCTGGCTCCTGGCGGCCTTCGATGAGCTGGCCGAGCTCCAGGCCCTCGACGCCGACACGCTGGCCGATGCTGTCGAATCGCCCGACACCGCTCAGGCGGTGCTGCGATCGGGCCGCAACGGTCAACAGGTCCGCACGGCGCTGCTCGCCTCGCTGGCCCGGCTGGCCCGGTTCTGTGGCGTGACCATCGTCGGCGCCACCCAGTACCCATCGGCCGAGGTCCTGGACCAGCAGATCCGCACCCAGCTGACCATCCGGGTCATGCTCCGCGTCGCCTCGGGCGAACAGGTCAACGTCTGCCTCGGCCAGGGCTACGGCTCCTCGATCTCGCCAAAGTCCATCGGCCCATCCGAGCGGGGCGGCCTCTGGATCGCCGGATTGCCGGACTCGGTTGAACCCATCCGAGGCCGAGCCCACTGGGTCTCCGACGCCGACGTCGCCGCCCGTGTCGCCGCCACCCGCCACCTGACCCCGACCTACTTGGCCGTCTTCGGCGGACCCGACACTGAGCCCGTCGAGGAGGCCTACTAGCCATGCGCTCCCATCTCACAAACCACAGAGCCGGGGTCGCCCAGCCTCGATCGGACGTCATCCCCGCAGGGGATGGGCTGCCTTCCACGTACACGGCCTCGACAGCCGCACCCGGCCAGAAGGTAGCCACCGTCGCCGCTCGACACGCCCCACTCTCCTTCGCCGCCTCATCACCCCTGCGACGAACGGCGTTGATGCCCTGGTGGTCGCTCCTGCTGTCCGCTTTGGCGCTGGCCACCCTCGGCGCCGTCACCGCGTGGACCGAGCTACCACCGGTCGTCGGTGCCCTGTCGGCGGTGTCCATGGCCGGATGCTGCCTGCTCCTGTTGGTGGCCGAGCTGGTGTACCGAGTGTCGGAGGCTCGACGGTGAATCGGTACGTATCGGGACAGCGGACTGAACGGACCCGAGCGGTCGCCCACGCCTCGACGATGACGTCCGCCGAGGTTGTCGACCAGGTCGACGACAGCGACTGCACGGTAGGTGCCACGCCGTGACCGCTGCGCCCGTGACCAACCACGAGCAGGAGACCCTGGCTAGCCGGGCCGAGACCCGGAGGGCCGAGGACGCCGGCCGGAGCCTCAAGCGCAGGCCGGAAGGACGAGGCGCCGCCGGAGGCGGCGGCGAGGACCGGCCCTTGGTAACCATGGCGAATAGGTCGTCAAAGGGCCGAAGCCGGGAACGGCGACAGGCTGCCGACCGTGCCCAGGCGCTGATCCGTGAGACCTGCGGCGACCTTCCCGAGGCGAAGCGGATCAGTCGATGCGGACGCATCCCGACCGGCGCCGGTCGACCCCGTGTGGCCAAGGTCAACGGCCGAGCTCACATGGCGGGACTCCAGACGTGCGGGTCGGTGTGGAGCTGCATCGCCTGTTACTTCAAGGTCCGCACCAAGCGGGCGG